>CANQQU010000004.1 GCA_947626085.1 uncultured Oscillospiraceae bacterium | reverse complement strand
TTGGTGGAGGCGAAAGGGGAATCGGACGATTTGATCCAATCTGCCGGTGGCAGATTGGCCGCCGGGGCTGGACCCGGCGGAACCTTTGTTTTTGCGCTGCAAGAACGGAAAAGATTCTCCTCGCCTCCACTATATTTGCACGTCACTATGGAGAATATAGTGCCGTACACACAGTGTAAGGACACCCCCTGTAAATCTGGGGGTGTCCTTACTGTTTTGCACCAGTTTTGATGTTTTCAGAGCCACTGCACACGCTCTAAATGAACCAGATAAGTTCAACAGATTTTATGTCTGTTCTGCAAAATTGGTACTCTGCAACAATTTTAGCACGGATTGTTCTCAAAGTTCCCATTTTAAACAGCCTATTTTCTTGAGTGGCTCTGTATTGCTATCAAGTGTTATCAATTTTGGCACTTTCATGCCCCTTCCTTATTCCGCAGATTTTTTCAATTTCTGCTTTTGAATCTTCTGTAGCTAATAACATAAACGGACATTTTTCTTCAAGTTCTAAAGATAGTTGCTCGCAATCGGACGGTACAGAAACATAATCACCATATATATCTAATCCAGATGTAAACCGTTTTAAAATTGCTTTGATGCTTTCAATGCTATTGTCCGCGCCTATCCATTTTCGACCGAGTTCAAATGCAGCGCCTAATGTTGTACCACTTCCAGCAAAACAATCTAACACTATATCCCCCGAATTTGAAGAAGCGCCGATAATCATTTTTAGCATTTCAGAATTCTTTTCAGTGGGATACCCCGTTGTTTTTAGAGTCTGATTGATAGAATCCCTGTAGTTTAACCAAATATCTTGAATCGGTATACCTTTCGACGGGTCACAAAACACTTTGCGTCGCGGATTCCCTGTAGGACTCCAATATATTTCGCCCGCCGCATCAAGCTCGTCTAATTTATCGGGCGTATACTGCCAATGCTTTCCGGCAGGAGGCATTTTACCACGCCATTCTTTTCCTGTTTCGCCGTTCCTCACACCGGGAGCATGAACAGGAACCTTTTTATATCTTCTTCCTGTGATTTCATCAATATATGGGTATTCTTCAATCATTCTATCCATTTCCCACGGGTCATAAGGACGGTTCCAAATATAATTGGAACCTTTAGAATAGAACATTATGTAATCAGAAACATTTCCAAACGTTTTTTTTGTATAATTCTTTGTGCTGCATTTCTTGCGAGTTATAAAAGCACGGCAGTTATTTTCTCCGAACACTTCATCCATAATCAATTTCATGGTAAACGCCATTTTGTTATCTAAATGAAGATATATAGAACCGTTGTCAGACAACAATTCCCGCATCAAAACTAAACGCTCACGAAGAAATTCTACATATTCCCCGCCACGCAAGGAATCACTATATGCGTGTTCCAATTTTCGGTTAATAAAATTCGATGCTGTAGCAAAAGGTGGGTCAATGTATATCAAAGATATTTTTCCCTTATATCCATTGCCCAACAAGAACAGCAACACATCAAAATTATCCCCGTAAAAGAGCATATTTCCCCCTTTCCCATTTACGGGCAAGATATTTTGAAAGTTTGAGCCTGTTCGGGAAAGTATGTTTTCTTCAGACTGCTTTCCAGCATAAGATAAGGATATTTGAATTGTTTTTCGTTTACTGCTATTTTTAGGGGGAATCCCTGTTGCCATAAATCAATCACCTATTAGCCATTCTTCAGGGAGTCTTTCGTCGATCATTCGCAATGTTATGACCTTGACTTCCTCAGGATATCTTTCTTCAATTCTGGAGTAATCTTCCAACATTGAACCAAGCAACAAACCCGGCCCATCGTTCAAGAAAATGACTTTTGTTTTAAGCCCATGTGAATGAACGTAGGAAAGAATCTCATCGGCGCAATTCTTATAACCGCCTGTTCTATCATCTTCTTGTGCGCCACCTCTGTCTCCGTCATATCTTGCCAAACCAACAGCGTATATTTTTCTCTTGTCTTTAGACGAAATAACAAAATCTAAAGGCCGACTATCATTAGGGAAGTCTTTCCATATCTCTTTAGCCTGAACATCTGCCCCGGCGCGTTTCGGCCCCCAAATGTACAAATTAGGAAACTTACGCTGAATCATATTAAAAAACTTCTCTGTTAAATCATAACCTTTCTTTCCTCTGTCTTTGTATTCCCACAAAATAGCGCATAGAGTTTCATCAGGCATGGGGCGTGCATCGAAACGTTCTTGAACTATCTGTACAGCACGGAACCCATCGCCAAAATCCTTACAAATACATTCTGCCTTAGACTTTTGCTTTAACATTTCAACCGATGTTTCAGGCGATACATATTTTCTAAACACCCGACAAAGCTGAATACGCATCCATTGATTAGGCGTATTTGCGATATTCATGAAAAGGGCAGTAGAGCTTTCAGACCTTTTCAGTAATTGAGAAAAAGTTTCCAGAACAGGCATATAAAGGCGGCAAGCATCCTTTAAAATATCTGGATAATATTCGCCTGTGGATAGTGTTATATAGCTTCGGCGTTCTGTCGGGCTAAAATCTCTAAATGATTTCATGTAATGACCTCCAAACCAACCCTTGCGGACATAATCGCTCGTACTGTATTGTATCACAATCCTGCCGACTTCTTAATATAGTATTGCGCCTTTTTTCTTCCATTGTTTAGTAAGAGTTAAATTGGTGCATGTTTGGAATTTTGACTCATCACAGTCTCAAAATTGGCGCATCGTCTATTTCTCCCACCCATCCTGTATAATTGGTGCTATTGTGAAAAATATACATGGCCTATTTTTGCGCCTCCATAGTGACGTGCAAATACAAGAAAGGCCGCCGCAAGGCGGTCTTTTTTGGTGGAGGCGAAAGGGGAATCGGACGATTTGATCCAATCTGCCGGTGGCAGATTGGCCGCCGGGGCTGGACCCGGTGGAACCTTACAACTTTCCATTGTTTGCCCAGTATGTTTCGCTTTATTCATGCTTAAATGGTTCGGTAAATGATCCGTTGGTATCTATGTAAGAATACAGAGTGATTTCTTCGCAGTGCTCGGCGCCAAAGCCATCCTCGTCCTCAAAATATCTGCCATCTGGCTGCAGCATCCATTCAACCAAGGCTTTTCCATCCTCGTAAGCGTAGATCCAGAAGCGAAACTGCGTTTTTTTATCGAGCGGAAATTCCAATTTGTTTTTCCAATCCCCCTCCACAATACCAGGGAAGTTTTCGATGATCCCTCTTTCATTGACAATGCGGCGCTTGAAAGAGGGATCGTTCATTTTTAAGAGATATACATTTATCATGCGGTATCCGCCCATACCGTTGGGTACCTCTTTAAAATCAAAATAGAACCCTTCGCCAAGCTTGAACCGAGGTTGCGGGCGTTCCCGCTGGGGGGAATTAGACGCCGCGGATCGACCGGCATTGTTTTTATTGCCAGAGAATTTGCCGAGTAAATCATTTAGATAACTCATGGAAACACCTCCCACGCTTATTCCGTTCTGACGCTGTTTTGCCGCGAGGCAGTCTTTTTTAATGTGCAATATGTTTTTAGCTGTTCCAACGCGTACTTTCTGGAAGATACACAAAACGGCTTGGGTATTTCCGCCAAAAATTCACCGTCAGTATCCAAAACATCTTTAAAACAGACTGTACATAAATTCTTCGCCCAGCATCCTCTACAACAGTTGTTGAAGAGGGCATATGCTTTAGAATAAATGTCTGCCAACACATTGTAGTCGAAACCATTCTGAAGATCTCCGAGGATCACTTTATCGCAAGCGGTTTCGCAAATGCCGAATCTGCCATCGGCATGAACATATAATTTCTCCGTAAATGGCAGGCAACTCCCAATAATCCCAACGCCATCGTTTTCTTTTATCAGTCTGTTTTCGACGGCATTCATGGAGTTTCCGAAATAGGCGTTCAGGAAAGCGTCTCCGCTCTCGCAGTATTCGAGAGCTAAACGTTCTTTCTCTTGGCCAGGATTTAATTCAAAGATCATATCTTGAATAAAATCATTTCCGTCTTGGCTTCTTACATGCGTTATGATGCTTGGATTCTTTTCAACGTCCCTTCTGTAGAAATCTCGTAGTTCATTCAGCTCCGACACTTTCGTGATGTTCGCGATAAAATGAATCCTGTCATTCCACAATGCCGGATAGTCCCGTTTGATATTTTTGAGGTTGGCCATAATATATGCCAAACTACCTTTTCCGGAAACGGTTTTTCTGTGCTGATCGTGAAAAGGACCATTTAGCGTGATCGTTGTGATTACATCTTGGTTTTGGTTTAGCCAATTCGCGACATTGCGGCTGAGCAACATTCCATTTGTCGTTATTCTGAATATGAGCTTTTTGTTCGGAAATTTTTCCCTTGCGTAAACCACAGCTTCCTGCATTTCACGGAAGCAGAGAAATGTCTCTCCACCATAAAAGCTAATTTCAGCTTCGTCACAATCTTTGTTATGTTCCGCGAAAAAATCAATGCTTCTCAGGATGATCTCGTGAGACATATCCAGATTTCCATGGCTCTCCATGTGAGCATAATTCCCAGAATAAACGCAATAGTCGCAATTCAGATTGCATCTGGTGGTCATTTGCAGCAGGAGACTCGGAATATTGCTTTCAATGAACTCCAAATATTCATCAAAGCCCTTTTCCCAAACCAGCCGCTCGAATCGTGGATGTAAAAGCAGCTTTTGTTTTTCAAAGCAGTCAATGACCGCTTTTTCGGTTTGGGAAAAGGTTTCTTTGATTAGAGGCTCTTTGACAGTAAGGATTCGTCCGGTCATACCGTCAAAAACATAGTACTCTCCGGATAATGATTGGAAAACTTTCAAGCAATTATCCACGATAGCGTCATCCTCGAATGTTCAAAATTATCTTCCGCTGCCCGCGAATATGCAGTAGTTCTGAGTGCCGGAGGAGATTCTGGCGCATTGTCCGGGCGTATAAGAAAATGTGTTCTTATTGAGATCCTGAGCGGCTTCGAGACCATCGACCGGGTTGACTTCTGCTTTGGCATCGGAAAACTCGGCGGATTCGTTCAAAGCTTCATCGCCATCCGGATCAAAGTCTGCAGGTGTTGACATTGCTTCAATGCCGTCAAAATCTTGTTCGTCCTCTGTTAACACATCCGCGGAAATGTCACTTTCGTACTTCGCCATCAAATATGTACCATTACCGGCCTCGGACAGATAATCGTCCACAACTTCTTCCGCAAAAGCTCTCGCGTCTGTTTCGATTGCTTGACTCTGATAGCCCTCAAAATCATAGGAGGGGTCAACATAATGGGTAAATTCATATTCCCACTGATCTAACGTCTCTTGGGGGATATCCGGGAAAGCCTCGGGATTTCTAAGAGCATCTGTCTGAAGCTGATGTCTCATTTCGTGGGTGGTAGTATTCAACAGTTCGCTTAACTGAGAAGGATCTTCCACAAGCCTGACGTCGATCCCCAAATAGCCGTCTCCGCAATTAACGCCCATTGTGCCATACCCGTACATCTCGTACAAATCAGCAACGTACACGCCCTTTGTATCGATGCCAAGAGCTTCTCCCGCTTCAGCATAGTATTTGTCGAGATAAGCGGTTCTTTCTTCGACAGAGAGATTTTCCCAGTTAGAAATTACCTCGTCGGTAAAGATCTCGCCCATAATATCAGCGGCGGTTTCGATCCTTTCAATATCCGCTTCGCTGTACTCGACGCCTTCTGAATTTCTGATTTCTTTATTTTCGGGGACCTCGTTTATTCCTTCGTTAAATCCTTTGCTTGCAGAGGGCGTACCGTCAAAAACAGATTCCAACATCGTTTATTCCTCCTGTATCTTTATTTTCATCCGAATGAATTTTTGAGAACGTTGGTTATTTTTTGATCCTTACCACATGCTTCGTGTGTTCAATAGCCCTTTTAGCGGCGTCGGGATCACGTCTCAGCCAGTCGAGGGAGAGGTACGCCGCAAGCACCGTTAAATGAGGCTGAGCCTTCAAAATGGAGTTCACATCATGTCCAGCATATTCCGGGCTTGCGATGGTATCTGTTTTGATCCACTTTTCAAATGCTTCTCGAATATCGGGGGAGAGTGCTTCGATCTTTCCGGCTACACGTTCCACCTGCACTTTGTCAAGCTTTTTGTTCTCGACCAATTCCTTTACAATTTCCTGGGTTGTCATTTGCGTTACCTCCAATTTTTTATTGTTTTTTAATTCCATACTAAGTATAGCATCATTTTACACGAAATTTCGTTTTCGTAAATTTTTGACCCTTCAAGGCGCATTTTCTGTTAAATCACTCTTTGCTCGCTAACCATTTGAAGTAAAATGACTTTGCCTGTGGGTTAACAGAATTCCGGCTGATGATCAAAACCGCAAGAAAAGCCGCAATAGTGCCCTCGTCTGTGTAGGCGTAATCCTTCATAAATTCGCGTGCTTTTTTGTCCCAATCCGCGGCGTCGGTGGGGAATGGATTGAACAGCTTGTTTGAATCAAACAAAGTTCGCGCGATCCTGCACATTTCATCAAAGGAATCCCAAGCTGCCATTTTCCCGGTAGCGAGATAGTCCTTGATGTACTGACTGATCTTTTTGTCGTTTTTGTCCCGGCTTAAAGACAGTAGATCCATCGCGTCTACACAGTATTTCCTGGACGGAGCTTCCGTTTTCATTCTCTTGCAAAGCAGCAATTCCAGAAACACGCCTCTTGCTTTTAACAGAATTTCTTTGGGCACTTCGTCGGGGGTATAGTCTAGCGGACAGAAATCCTCGGGCGGGAAAAGATCGATTTTGCACAAAACAGGATTCAACCATCCGCTTTGATGAACGACTGCCACACCGGTATTCAGGCGCGCGATCTCTTCGATTTGAGAAGCGTTCAGGGAAACCGCTTCGCTGACAGGGGTACGGTCTTTAATGTTTGGAAGTCTGAAAATTACTTTTGAACCCGTGTTACTGATCACCGCTTCGGACATAATAGACGGCGTTTGGTCGGCGATAATGAAGCCCTCACCGTATGTGCGCATTTCCGCGATGGCGTTGGTCAGGATCTCGACAGACATTCCACGAAGATTAGCGCTTTCCATAGATTGCGCGCCGGATGTCGCTCTCAGCAAATGGTGCGCTTCTTCCAGGAGCGTAACGTGGCGCAGATCTTGATTGATCCCAGTGCGTTTACAGGAACGATGCTCCTGCAGACGAATGATCAAAATACCCATGATCAAAGCTTTTGTCTCGCCGGAACCAATGCGGCTGATGTCGATGATGGTGTTTTCGTCAAACAGCTTTTTGTTGTCGATCTCCTGGGAGCAGAAAATCTGTCCACAGATGCCGTTGGTCATAGACTTAACACGCGTTACCAACGAGCCGATATAATTGCTTGTGACCTCCTGCGAATAGGCGGCGTCCCTGATGACTCTTGGCAAAATATCCAGCAGGTCCGCGAATGTTGGGAAAACAGGAACCTTGTGAGAGCAGGTGCTTGTGAGCAGATCCCAACCGCACGAAATATAAACCTGTTCAAGGGCGTCCTTTAATATGGCGGGCATCGCCGCGTACATCGGCCAGCTAGCGTTGAACACTTCAATGATCCTGTCCATATGTTCAAGAACATCGACTCCATCCGGGAACGCAAACGGATTGATGGACAGCACCGGCGTATATTTGCTGTTTGTTCCATAAACATTCACATCGTCTCTGCCGCCAAAAACAGTAGAGTACTCGCCCTTTGCGGGTTCAACAACAAGGAAGCTCACACCGCTTTTTGCCAATCGATCCAGAAGAACATAACAGAAATTGGATTTACCGGAGCCAGGCTGACCCGCGATAAATGTGTGTTTTCTAAGTTCATTCAAGGACAAACTTACTTTGCTGTCACTTACGCTGCCCATATGTGTAATATTACCGATCACCACGCCGGCGTCGTTGTCGGCAGTTTTAATGATGTCACGAGAAAACTCGGCGTGAGAAGTGACCATCAAACCGGGCAGAGACTTTCTGGGCCACGCGAAATGCAAAGGAAGATCCTGGGAAGAAGCTGTGGTCGTCGCGGTAACATCGCCTAAAAGCTCATTTCCTACAGAAAAACGAGGATGCTTCATATGCTTAAAATATTCGCAGAGCAACGCGGTGTCCTTGTGTTCCTGCCACACATTCACATAAGAAACACTTGTTTCGGGCGACGAACCCGTCAGTAAAGAACGATACAAGCTGGCGCCCATTCTTGCGGTAGCTTGATCCGCCGCCATTAGATATGCCGCGCATTGAAACGCGCCATTCCCTTCACAAGCAGTCAAGCGGTTGATATGAACATCAATCGCGGAGAGCAGACTTCCTACGGACCGATTTTCCATGGAATACTGCATGGTTTTTCCGGTAGAGCGTGAATCGCCCATCGTATCCGTTGTGGTATCTGTCTTTCCTTCCGCTTTGCTTTCGGAATAGTTTTTGCCCTTGCTGATGGAAATACCCGTGTTTTCGGAAGAACCTTCAGAGGTGCTTGCGACGGGAGATTGAATCATTGTTTGAGCCGCTCTGCCGATCGCGCCGCCAATGCTGCCGCCGACACTCGCGAAGATAAAATCACCACCGCCAAGAACCGCGCCGCCGACAGCGCCGGCTACGTTTGCGGCAGCCGCGAAAATGTCAACAGCCTTATCCTTTTTCGTCTTTTCATCTTGCTTTGTTCTTGTCAGTGTACGCGTCATGCTGGTAGAATCGGTTGTCGAATCGGTACTTCCCTCGGAGGTCGTCATGGTTTGAGAAAGGGATTCGCCGATAGAACGAGAAAAGCTCTGCGTATCTGTATCCGACATGGACGCGCTCAACTTATGGAACGGCGTTAGTTGCGTATAAAGATTCTCATAGCCGTTTTTCATAGCCGAGATCGTCTGATGAGATAAAGCGGACGCTAAAATAACAAGGTTAAAAGGAATGCCGTTCATACCATCCACAAGCTTTTCCATACCCTGTAGATAGGTCGCTCCTTCGCCTCTGGTGGAGGCGATGCTTGAAATAGAGGCGATTGCCAAAGAATCCTCCTGGTCATAATCCATTACATTGTCGAGCAATTCTTTAACTTCTTCTTCCGTTGTGCTTTCGGAAATACAACCTGGAAAGTTTCCGGAAAGGGCGCGAGAGAAGGTCCTGGAAGCAAGCTGAACTTTTTGCGGATCATCGCAAGCGGTGCCCATATACAGATCGGTTTTGCTTCCGTCATGTTTCAAAATAAAGACTGCCGTGGCGTCGTAGCCGGCTATTGAATTAAACACGCCGGACAGCTTCTCAGAGATGCTTTCATTTTCATCATAAGTCAGGCAAGCCATGTGATAGAGCCGGACCTTTGATTCTGGCGCGATCCTCTTCTCCTTGTCAGACAGAGGAATGATCTCCATTTTGTCAAGCTCCGCCAAGTATTGCATACGAACCATTTTATTGGCTGTATCCAATGCTTCCGCCAACGCTTTTTCAGAGGGAACGATATCTGTTGCCGATTGTTCTGCCGTTACCATTGCGTTATTTTCATTCATAATCCTACTTGTCCTTTCAATTTATTTAAGGCTGACGCAAAACAAATCATCGATCCTGTCAGAAATATCAATGAGGAAGCTGTTTGTTTTATAGTCGGGAAACATATGTAGAATCTCTACCATTTTTTTCTGCGCGACAGGCAATACCGCGAGATAATACATCTTTACGATCTCCGAAATGTAAGAGCCGCCATCATTTTCGATGTATTTTACATTGGAATCGCCATGAGCGTTCAGTGACGCCACAGCATCCAATAACGCCTCGTTTTCTTTTGCGGAAATATTGATGACTAAGTATTTTTTGCCTGCATCCTTTTCCTCGACTGCCGAGGTCAAAAAATGACGAATAGCGGAAATCGCGGCACGGCCATCGGCGGGAATGATTGTTAGCTTTGCGTCACCGTTTAATGTAACATTATGCTTTTGAAGCAGATTTAAGAACTCCTTGGGTGAAGCGATATAATCTGTTTTTACAGCGACGCTGCAAGAACTGATTACGCTTTTTAAACCATCTATTTCCTTGATGATCTCGTCCTCGCCCCAATTGTCAGCCTCAACACGCGAATCATCTAAAATATCGACCATTTCTTTGACGGTGTTGCAAGGATTCCATAGATCTGTAAATTCAAAAACGACCTCAACGCCTCCGCCGTTTCTATTCAGCTTTGCCTGCTGCGATAGGACACTTTTTTTGAATATCGTAAAATCCGCCTTGCTGCCACTGAAAACAAAGTGTATTGATGGATCGTTGAACTCTTCGATCATTTCCGCGAGCAGGCCGTCCCATACGAATAATTTCTTTTTATACGGGTTAAGCCACTTGTGCATTGGTTGGTATACCACCAGATTCGTCAGACGGTTATCCTTACTATCGATTTTGTTGCCGTCTACAACAAGACGAGTCTTTACCTCGTTCTCTTTTGCATACGGTACGATATGCAATTCTACTTTTTTCATGAACGACTTCTCCTTATCGGTATTTTTTCGCTTCGGCGATCAGCTTTTGATACCATCCAATAAGAGGGGATTCCTTGCCGCTGTCCGGGGAGCCCGCGTTCAAGCATTCCAAAAGCAGCTGGTCTTGGTCAGCGAAACACGTCCCTTGTTCCGAACGGATTGCCCTGTAATATTGATTTAATTTTGACGCCGTGGCGCGATTTTCATTCTTTATAGTACTTTCATTCCAATCAACGTCTTTCCATTCCGGCAGAGAGCGGAGATTGTTGTAGGTCAGTATGGTTGCCGTGGGATAGCTGACCCTTAAATACGCAAATGGCGGCGACATGGTATCCGTTTTTTCGGTAGAGGAAACCTTAAAAAAGGGGATCACATATTCACAGCCTTGCTTCACCACAATGGGGAAGCCCATACAAGCCTCCATTGGGATCAGCATACAGATCTTTCTGGAAAACCGGATATTGCTGAGCCACTCCTTAAAATCAACGTCAGCGTTCATTTATACACCTCCAACATCCAACCATCTTTGGAGAGCCAGTTAAAAGCCGTCATATCCAACTGCTTTTTATCCCCATTGGCAGAAGAAAGATCGCTGAGTAGGATCGTGTCTTTGTCAAGCACCTTCACAATTTCAACTGTTCGCATTCCCAACACTTCATTTGGCAGATGGGAAAGTTGATCAAAGTATTCCCGCCATACCAAATCGGGGAAATAAGCGATGATTTTACCGCCGTTTTCCAGGCAGGCTTTTATATTTGCAATAGTGAGTTCGGAGAGTTGAACGAACGCTTTTTGAGACAGCATTTCGATCAGATCTCCCGCGCTATACCCGTCTTCTTTGTCATTGCGGAACCAGCTTTCGCCGGTCAATTCGATCATGATTTTTTCTACCGTAAGTTTGGTCACTTTGGATGGCACGTCACTGAATTTCCAACCCTCATCATCTTCCTCAATTTCTTCGGAAATGTTAGAGATCAAACGTACCCGCTCCATATCCGAATCATTTATGGTTTGCACCGTCAGCCTTTCAAGCATCCCGTCATTTGGGATCGGCAGAATTTCGATAGGGTTGTCATTTGCGTCACGCAGTTTGTTATGGAACTCATTTTCTTCAAACGGTTTCACAAATCACATCTCCCCTTAATGCGGCTATCAGCGTTGGATACTGTGCCTTACTCGAAAAAACCTTTGCTCCCGACTGAAATAAAACGGACCTTTCGGACTTGTTGACCATGGAAATATTTTCCAAGTTCACTAAATAGCTCTTATGACACCTGCAAAAGATATTCGAGGGCAACATCGCCTCAACTTCATCCAGCTTTGCGGTTATTGTTTCGCATGTACCATCGGCCCTGTGAATATGGACGATCCGATACTCGCTCTCAAAATAATCGATTTCTTTATAGTTCATTTGAAGGATCTGCGTTCTTGACTCATGGTAGAAGGTTTTCTTGCCGGCCATAGCCCAGGACGCGGCTCTCAATATTGTCTCGGAAAGTCTTTGTTTTTCCTTTGGGTCAATTAAATAAGCGATGGGGAGAGACTGAAAGGCGCGGTAAACATTTTGATCGTCATCGGCTAAGAACACGATCGTCGTTGTCCGATTCGTCTTTCTTAATTCTTCTCCAAACCCCATTCCAAAGGACGTTGCCGGCAGAAACAGCAGATCCACATAGGGATACTTTGTCGTTGTTTTTCTTAATGCAGCTTCTGTTGAACACGATAAAATTTTCGCGCGATAATCAGCATGAAATAAGACCGCGGCGACAAATCGTAGCAGGTGATCCGTTTCGTCATTCTTCGCGTTATAGATACATACCGATATTTCCATCGTGTTCACCAACCTTTTTATCCACGGCGAATGGCACAGAGGCCATTCGCCGTGGTTCCGTTTTCTTAGGCCAACGCTTCCGCGCGAATCCTATCCGCGGCATCAATGATCGTATGGATGCCGGCGATCCATTCTGTAATGTTTGCTTTGCGCGCTTGAACGGCTTTCTCGCCCTTTTTCTTATCTTCCAGCAGCTGCTTTGTTTCACGTTCGATCTGCTTAATATCCGCAAACGCGCATTCGTTCGCTGCATCGCGCAGCTTCGCGAATTCCGTTTTAAGCTGATTATAGATATTGTTGACTATCTTCTCGACTTCGTTGGGATCAGAGAGGATTCTCTTATACTCCGCGACGATTTTTTTGCAGACTTTGTTTTCCATGATCGCGTTGGTTCGCACGCCGGTAATCAAGATCTGAGCGATCTCACCGGCAATCACGAACGGAAGACCAACGGTTGAGCCAAAGACAAGCAAAAGAGCAAGATTCACACCGATGTTCGCGACAATACCTTGAATAAGGCCGTCCATACCGACTACCATACCGGAGCTGGCGCCGATCACATCAAATGTAAGCAAACCATAAATGACAGACGCGATCTTCGCGCCTTTCGTACTCAACTCATCAGGAGAAGTATCCGCAAGGCTCAGACCTACTTTGATATCTTTGATCGTTTCATCAAGATCATCAGCTCTGTTCTTAAGCTTTTCGCCGATTTGCTTCATTTTTTTAGATACTTCCGGTTTGAGAACATTATCCGTCCAATCGACAACAAAGTTTTCATATTGCCCCTGCATATGCATCTCAAATTCTTTGGCGATCGCCTCTGCCGTCCTCTTGGGGTGCAGCATTTCTTTCTTTACAGAACACTGATAGGTGCTTCTCCAGGCGTCGATTTGGTCATAAGCTTCCTTGGGTAGCGATTTACAAGTGGATTTGAGGTCTGTGAGGGCTTTTTCCAATTCAAGCTCAAAACTTTTGACAAAGAGGGCCGCCTGCGTTTTCGCGGATTCCATCCGTGCCTCCACGTCCTTCATGCGCTGCTCAAATTCTTCCAACGAAAGGTCTGCGGCATTGTACTGTTCGTTCAGACTGTTGATCGCGTCATTTCCGACAGTCCTTATACTTTCAACGATCATTTTGGAGAGCTCGTCGCCCTTACACTTGATCAGATAGTCGCTCAAATAGCGCTCAAAATCCTGGTATCCGGATTTTTTCAGCAGATCTGTATCCCACGGGGAGGAATGCTTGGCTTTCTTCGCGTCTCGAGAGGAAACAAAGAAGATTCCATTCCCGCCAAGCATGGAGGTGTACTGAGGCTTAACCAGATCGGTGTGTTTTTCGAGGTCTGCGGTAACGGTCTTTTTAAAGATCTCAAGCTCCTGGGGGTCGCCGCCGCTGTTTTCGTTGTCCTCGCACACGTTATCATATCGAGTAACCAGGAATATCGGGGTCGTATAGTGCTGTACGATCAGATTTTCGATAACCACCTTTTCGCTCTGGCTGTATGCGCGCAGGCCATTTACGCAATAGATGATCGCATGTACGTTGGGAAGATACTTATGCGTAATATCGCCGTGGCTTGCCGGGTCGTTCAGACCGGGAGAGTCGATGATCTCAACGCCATCCTTCAGAATGTCAAGAGGCATAAAGATCTCCGCTCTTTCAAACGGGGAGGCAATCACATTGCCTTCTATCGTGTTGGCGTCATTTCCGGCGGCGTCGCCGATATTGTGGTTGATCAGAAGGTACTTTCTGAGTTCGGTGACAGGAACTTCAAAAGGAGCGTCGCCGCCTTTCCATCTTCCCTTGATGGGGTAAATGACGGCTTTCTTATCCGCGCCATACTTGATTTCGGTAATGATCGCGGTGGCGGTCAAAGCTCTTTCGGGAAGGATCGGTTCACCGATAAGGGCGTTGATCATGGTGGATTTGCCGGCGCTAAATTCACCCATAACAAGAACCTTAAAATTCTTGCTTTGATTCTTTTCCTTTAGCGCTTGGACCGCTTTAACGATGTCCTGCTGGGTGCCCGTACTCTGCGCGATCTCCAACAGCTTGTCCAACTGTCCATCGAGTTTGCGGACGGTTTCCTTATATCCGGCTGTATTCATAGTAGTTTCTCCTTATCGTTGATTTAATCTTTGTTGGCAAGTAAGGAATGAACAATTTCATCACATGTACGGTTGATTTCAGAAATTGCCTTAAACTCGGCAAAGATCTTGCCGTTGCCTTCGTTAACAGGAGGCTTGGCGGTAGCCAACTGCAGGTCCTGGATGGATATACCCATGCTCTTATATCCGTATTCAATATTCTTCTTGAGCGCTTCAATATTGCCGTCTCTTCTGCTGAGAATATATCTGGCAATTTCGGATTTCAAGCATTGCTGGCGCTCTGCTTTCTCCTTTTTGGCCTCCAGGAATGTCCAAAAGCCGGTTCCTACCACAGCCACGCCTGCCAGCTCCCAATACAGCGCGTCGATGCTGTGCATTACCAGCGCCGGGTAAATCAATGTACCGCACAAAAAAACGGAAGATACGACCAGCCCGGCTATTGCGATCGTTTTTGTTGTTCTGGTGCCGCTCAAGCCGGCGGGAGCGACGCCAAAAACGATATCCTCAAACTGTGTTTCGGAATTGCTTGTGTCAACAGAAAGCTTGGAGCCAAATTGCTCCTCCACCGTCTGAACGAGCCAATCCCGGTCGCCGACAAACTGCGCGCAAATGAACCGGTCGATCTTGTTGGACATCCTGACGGCCAGCCTGTGAAACTCTTTTTCCAGCGACTGCTCCCACCACTCTTTCGGAGACTTCGCGAGCATTGCCTTATCTACAAGGGTAGCAATGCAGTCCGCGTACAATCGATCCATTTCAGCGGTCATCGCTTCGATCAACTTTAATTTCCGGGATTCCAATTCAAGATTGATTTTGTCCCACGCGATTCTCTCGTCGAGGAGCGTCTGTTTGGCGCGCTTTTCATTGTCGGACGCGATTTGCATTTTCCGCTTCGCGGAGTCATATTTCTCGGCGATGTGCGCCTTCAGGACTTTCGCGTAGCTTACGGCCAGGATATAATCCCGGATATCGAGACTGTCCTCCGCGGAGGCGAATTCGTTCATAATGGCTTGCCTGGTAGCTTCCGCGTCTTTGGTGTTTATTACAATCAGAGAATTTGAACCAAAGTGGCGTTCCGCCTGGTCCTTGACATAGGCGATTATTTCGTCTCTCTCCGACTCGTCCACCGCGTCCAACTTGCTCAAAACAAGGGAGCAAGGGACGCCATGAGACAGACAGGTCTTGATAGCGGTTACGTCTGGCTGAGAAAAGGGAGCGGTAGCTGAAAGCACATAAACTGCCGCGTCAATGTGCCAGAGCGGGGACTCGATTTCTTCCACGCCATCTCCAACATAAGCGGCGGTACTCAGTTCGACCCATCTGCATTTGTGTACGTCTGATTCAACAAAAGCGACTTTTCCGTGTTCATTTGCTCTTACGGAAACGGGGAGCTTCTTTTCTCCCGCCAAAATATTGATGATGGTACTCTTGCCGGCATTGATATCGCCCAATACGGCGTATTGTTTCATCATGTGCCGCTGCATGGACGTCCGGACTTCATTGTAGCTGTCCTTGATCTGAGCGCATCCGGCTCGATCTGCCAGGGTATTCAACTGATTGTAGATGTTTTCGTTCATTTCTCCATTTCTCCTTTAATTTCATTGATTTGTTGCAAGACGTCTTTAATTCGGCTTTGAGTTTTTTCACTGCGTAGAATTTGACGTGTTAGTTTTTCCTTCTCTGAAGTAAACTGCTTTTCAAGATCTTCGTATACGGGCGTATACTGAGCGACAAACTCGTTCTTTTTTCTTTCCAATTCTTTTTTCGCCTTGTTGTAGTTTCCCTGCATTCCATCGCATAGGTCCTGGACGACCGATTTTGAAATTTCGGGAATCTTTACGGATACCGAGTCTCGAACCTTGTTCCGGGCGGAATTGACAAACAGCCTGTCACCGCCGACCAAAGCGGCGACCCCTCCGATGATCCATCCGACAGGTCCCAATCCGGTCAATATGATCGCGGCAAGACCCGCGCCGCCTATTGCCGTGGCAAAATCAATTTTTCCTTCATAATCCCCGATCATGCTGCTTAATCCTGTAAGTTTA
Source organism: uncultured Oscillospiraceae bacterium (assembly GCA_947626085.1). GTDB lineage: Bacteria > Bacillota > Clostridia > Oscillospirales > Oscillospiraceae > Faecousia. Next base: position 52,626 of record CANQQU010000004.1, on the reverse strand, counting down.
TCCGTGATGGCTACTTGACGTTCCGAGGCCGAAAGAGTGGCGCTTTCGGGCAAAACACCTCCGATTTCTCCGTAATACCCCTTCAATTCTTCGACCATTCCCGCGATAGCGGAGGAGAGTTCTTTGTTTAGGCGTTGCGTGTGCCGTGCCGAAGTCGCGTATAGATCCTTGCAGGCTTCCTCGATATCAGAAGCAAGAAATTTGTTGACATATTGTGTGACGCCCGATCTGGTATCACAAGCCTCCAATCCGGAATTTACTTTCCGCCTGATCTTGTTCTCAAGATCTGCGCGTTCCATCTTTATTGCCGCATCGTGCGCGGTTTGAATCTTCGACAACTTTTTGACCGCCGCGGCCTTACTATCCGCGAGGACAGAAATCAGATTTGGAACGGAGTGGTTTTGAAGGACTGCCAGCCTGTTTTCAAAATCGGTCTTCTTAAGAAGTATTTCACTTTGAATGGAGTGCAGCAATTCATTGGACAACTTAATGAGTTTTTCGGTCATGATCCGTTGCCTGTTCTGTGCCAGCTTGTCCATCAGACTTTTCTCGAATTCCTGGAATTGATCAGTCCAATACGGGTCCTTGCCGGACAGCATTGCCGCGCAAGACAACACCTGGGGGTCCTTCAAGTGGAAACTGTTACGAAGATTTGCCTTTACAAACCTGATAACATCATCTCGCTCTTCTTCGTCTACGCGATCCATCATCGTGACAACGAAGATCGCGTCCTTCATGAAGTATTCCGCGTTATCCTTGAGGAATTTCTCAAAGGACTGCGTATAGGCCTGATCCGCGGGGAAAAGGACAATAATGGCGTCCGCTATTTCGTCGAGGATGTATTTCGTGATTTCCGCGTGTTTTTCGGCAAAATCAGCGCCCGGATTGATTCCCGGGGTGTCGATGATGCAAAGGTCATTGACGAGTTCATCATTCGGCAATTCGATCGTCACCGATACGATCTCCAATGACAGCTCTTTGTCGGCTGTCAAAAGGGCGATCCGTTCATCAATCTGCGGCGGAAGCTGAACGCCAAATTCCTTTTCAAATTTGCTTGCGTCGGCCTCAGAAGTCAGATCGTATTTGTTCCCGTTGTGACAATTCGCGTTGACGATCACACGATTGTTTTCTCCTCTATAAATAAAGGTTGGAACCGCGGTAGTCGCGGTGTGAGCGACCTTTAAGAGCTTTCTTTTGATGATCGTGTTGATCAATGTGCTTTTACCGGAGCTAAAATCGCCAATGGTAGAGAGGTAGAAACATGGATCTCTGCTTTTGATGGATAGGTCTATATATTGTAATTTAAACGCGGTGATTTTTTCTTCATCAAGAGATAAAAGGGATAATTCATCTATGATATTGCCTATGGTTTCTATGCACTCAGATATGTCGCGCATTTCACTCACCGTCCTTTGGGTATATCATACTACAAAAACATCATTTTTCTCATTTTTCGTCATAATCGGACCTTTAAACTGCATTTTTGGTAAAAACTTATTAAGGCCCCCTGCCGGCTCTTCACATCCTTCCGATACGCGGCTGTAGAGGCGCCGCCCTTCACAAAACCCGGCCTATCCCTCTATCGCGAGCAAGTACATCTGAGATTTTCAGGAGCCAATAATAACCCATTCCATTCTACCACAAAAATCGACATATTACAATGGGACCATACAAATTTCTCGAAAACAATTTGTTTATTTGTCAATGATATGTTGCAAAGCAGGGGAATTGGAAAGCGCCGTTTAAGAGAACCCGTGACGCGCTCTGGGACGCCCCCGGCGGGCTGAAAAATCGCCCAATGAAATTTGACGACTCCATCTTGCGCCAAATCCTCGAATGCGTTATAATAAAGTCCAAAGAGCGGATCAAGGTTGTCTTTAGCGGCAGTATGGAAGTGGAACAGCCGCTTTTTGACAGTTTTTATAAAAGAGAAAGGAGCAGCCGCCCATGCCCCGATTTTTCCTGCCCGATATTTCCGCCCCCTTTTTGACCCTCACCGGCGATGCCGCTGCCCACGCTAAGGTCCTGCGTCTAAAGCTGGGGGAGGAGGTCACCGTCTGTGATGGGCGGGGGACGGAATGCCTCTGCGCCGTCACCGATCTGGCCCCGGACCGGGTGAGTTTGGTGGTCCGTGCCCGTTCCGCATCGGAGGCCGAGGCAAAGGTCCGGACCGCCGTCTACATGGCCTACCCCAAGGCCGATAAATTGGAGCATGTCATTCAGAAGGCTACGGAGCTGGGCGCGGCGGAGATCGTAGCTTTTCCCACAGCCCGCTGCGTCTCCCGGCCCGAAGGGAAAAGCCTGGAGAAAAAACGGGAGCGTTGGCAGAAAATCGCCGCCTCGGCGGCGGAGCAGTCGGGCAGGGGCGTCATCCCGGAAATCGTGACGCTTTCAAGCTATGCGGACGCGTTGACGCGGGCCGCCCAAGCGGATAAGGCCATTCTCTTTTATGAAAACGAGCGAGCCCGGACCCTCCGGGCGGCCCTGGAGGGCCCCTGGTGTACCGTCAGTCTGATGACCGGCCCGGAAGGGGGCCTGACGGAGGCGGAGGTGGATCAGGCCCGGGAGGCCGGGCTGGAGATTTGCACTCTGGGCCGGCGCATTCTCCGCTGTGAGACCGCCCCGCTGTGCGCCCTGTCCGCCGTCATGTTCGCGGCAGGGGAGTTTTAATTGAAATGAAAATCCGGCCGAAATATGGGGAAAACCCACATTTCGGTCGGAAATTTTATTTTTCCGGTTCCTCCGGTCCATCCAGAGGAAAAATCGTCTGCCCCGGCAGTGGAAACGCCGTGTGGGACACGGCCAGCACCCCGGTCCGCCCGGCAAGCCGGGCCAGGAGGGCCCTTTTCCCGGCCTCGTCTAAGTGATTTCCCGGCTCGTCCAGCAGCAAAAATGGCGCGTCCCGCAGCAGAGCCCGGGCCAAAAGCACCTTTTTTCGCTCCCCAGGGGACAGGTCGCCGCCCTGGGCGGTGATGACCTGGTCCAGCTCCCGTTTCAGGCCCAGCTGGGCCAGCAGCTCCCGAGCCTCCGGCCGCCGCGCTTCCGGAGCAAAGAGGTTCTCCCAAATGGTTCCGGAAAACAGGGCGCCGTCCTGCTCCAGCAACGCGGTGCTTTTCCGCAGCTGGGCCGGGGCGGGGAGGGCGCCCTCCTGGGGGACCAGCAGACCGGACAGGATCAGAAGAAGGGCGGACTTCCCGCAGCCGTTGGGCCCGGCGATTCGGCAATTTTCACCCTTTCCCATGGAAAAATTCAAATTCCGCAGGACCTGTTTTCCGTTGGGATAGGTAAAGGAGACCCTACGAAGGGCAAGACGGTCCAGCTTCTGGGACCCTTGCGCCTCCTCCCCAGGGGCGGCGTAGAAGAAGGCAAGCCGCCGGTCGAATTTTTCCCGGCTGCGCCACTCCAGCAGCAGGTCCCGGAGATACTGGAAGCAATTCTCGGCGGCGGGAATGGTCAAAAGCCCCGCCAACAGCGCGCCGATGGTCAGACTGCCCCGGGCGATGAGCAACGCCCCCACCGCCGCGGCCCCGGCGGTGACGCCGTAGCCGCACAGGTAATCCAGGGCTGCTTTTCTGCCCTCCATGCGGATGCTGGGTTTCAATATTTGGGCCCAGGCATCCGAAAAGGCCCGCTGTTCCCGCTCCACAAGGCAGGTTTCCAGACCGAAGCTCTTGGAGAAGAAGCGGGCGGAATAGAGCTCCTGCTGCCGCTGCTTCCGGCCCTCCTGATAGCCGGACGCCGCCTCCTCCAGCTGGGCCTGGCGCTTCCCGGTCCATGCCGCCCGGAGAACGGGCAGGGCCGCCAGCGCCAGCACGGTCAGGGCGAACCAGCCTCCCGACCCGCTTTTTGCCATGGCCCAAGCGAAGACCCCGGCGTAGAGGCCAATGACCCAGGGATAGCTGAGAAGGGTGGCCTGGTTCCAGCAAAAGTCCGCCGAATCCTCCTCCAGCCGCTCCATCACCTCTCCGGCGTCGGCGGTCTGGGAGACGGAGAGGGGGAGACGGATATATTTTTCCATTAAAAAGGCGTCGTAGGCGAAGCCAAAGCGGGTCAGCAGCAGATTCAGCGCCAGCTGGGCCAGGGCCACGGCCCCCACCTGAATGGCCAGGGCGGCCAATAGGGTGGGCAGCCGCCCGGACAGGGCCGCCAGGTCCAGGGCCAGGAGCCGGTCGGCCAGGTCCCCGATCAGATAGGCGGTGACGGTGGGGGCCGCCGCGTCCAGAAATCGGTGGACCAGCATGGCCGCCGCCGGGACGGCGGCGAAGCGGCGGCAGTCCCGCCGGAGCTCAGTATTCATGGCAGACCCCTCCTTCCATGCGGATCGTGCGGGTATGGCCCCACGCCGGCAGCGCGCCGTGGGCGCAAAGCAGAATCGTTCCTTCATATTCCCGGAGCCGTGCGGCCAGAAATTCCAGACTGGCGCTGTCCAAGTGATTTCCCGGCTCGTCCAGCAGCAAGACCGGGGCTTTTTTGGACAGGGCGGCGGCCAGGTACAGCTTCTTCTGCTCCCCGCCGGAGAGCCGGTCCAAAGGCCGGTCCAGAAGCTGCCGAATCTGAAAACCGTTCAGGGCATTTTGCAGCGCTCCGTAGTCCAGCCCCGGGATGGCGGAAAGGACTTCCCGGCCCGTCAGGGTCAGCTCCGGCTCCGTTTGAGGAAGGCAGGCCCAGTTTTCTCGCCCTTCCGCCAGAACCTGGCCCGCGTCGGGGGCCATCCACCCGGCCAAAATGGACAGCAGGGTGGATTTTCCGCTGCCGTTGTCCCCCCGGAGCCAGATCCGGTCCCCATAGTTCACGGTGATGGTCGCACCTCGGAGAACGGACTTGCCGTCGAAGGACTTTTGAATATCCTCTGCGGCCAGCACCGCGGCGCTGGGCTTTCCCGCAATGGGCGGATCCCGAAAGGCCAGCCGCGCTTGGGCCTCCCGGCAGGCAATGGAGGCCAGCCGCAGGTCAAAAATGGGCTCCATGGCGTTAAAGAGATGCCCCGACAGCACCAGAAAGAGGGGCGCCTGGGTCACAGCCAAGGTGCCGGACAGGATGAATGCGCCCACCACCAGAAGGCTTCCGTACCGCAGCAGGGTGTCGATGGCGGCGTAGAGGACTCGTTCCACCGCCCCGGCTTCCTCCGCCTGCCTGCCGGAGCGGCAGATCGCCCGACATTTCTCCCGGTAACGGGCCATGTACCAATTTTCCGCGCCGTAGGCCTTCAGTGTCCGGCGGCCGTTGTGGCCCTCCAGCATCCAGGCGCAGTAGTCCTCTTCGTCGGAGCGGGTGCGTTGGTAGATTCTTTTGGCCCAGCCCTCGTAGACGATCACCGGCAGCAGCTGGGTCAGATCCATTAGGCACAGCGTCAGCCCTACCTGCCAGTTTGCCAGACAGAGAAGGCCCCCAGCACAGAGAGTGATCGTGATACTTCCCATCCCGGCGGGCAGGGCCCGCTGATAGTATTCCGCCACCTGGGGAAGATCCTTTTCCAGCAGGACCTCCAGCTGCCCGCCGTCCGCCGCCGGGAGGGTCAGATCCAAAACCCGGCTGTACAGCGCTTCCCGGCAGCGCTGGGCCTCCACCAGGGCGGTCCGTTCCCGGAAAAGGGTCAGGCCGTACCGGGGGACCAGGGTCAGGGCCAGCGCCCCCAATGTCGCCAGAGCCAGGGGGACGACTTCCGGCAGGAGGCCCGCTGTGACCGCCTCCAGCAGCCTGCTCAGCAGCAAGGAGCAGCCAAACGCCATTCCGAAGCAGCCCAGCTCCCAACCCAGTCCGGCCCAAAAGGACCGGCGAAAATAGGAGAAAAAGAACGATTTCACGATTCCAGCGCCTCCCGGGCCTCCTCAAAAAACGGCGTTTCCCATTCTTGGGGCCCCACTGCCTCCCGAAGGGCGGATAGCGTTTTTTCCAGGACCTGCCGGGCCTGGGCCCGCTCTTCCGGCGTTCCGATTTCCTGGAGCCGACGGAGCAGCTCCACGGTGGAGATCAGATTGATGTGCAGCTGCCTGCACGCGGCGTCCCGGGCGGTTTCTCCCTCCAAAAGGGCGGCCATCAGCTCCAGCTTTGTGAAGTAGATCTCCGGGATCTGCTCCAGGGTGGGCTCTACCAGACTCTGTTTGCCCATCTCATGATAGGTCTCCGCCAGGATGCGCAGAGCGTCATATTTTACCTCATCCAGCGTCGCCGCTTGGATCAGGGTTTTGCACAGCGATACCACTTCCTCCGCCCGCTCCGGGCTGCGGAGGGTGTAGAGCAAATTGTTCAGCAGAATTTCGTTGGAAGGGTACTGCCGCAGGCCCTCCCGCAGCAGCCGCTCCGCCCCGGCGGGGTCGCTTTCCCGCAGTTCGGCAGCCTGGGAGCAGAGCGCCTCCACCCGCTGCTGGGTCTCCAGGCGGTTGTAGTCGAACAGCTCGTCCATGGTCACCCCAAAAAACGCCGCCAGGGCCGGCAGCATGGCGATATCCGGCATGGCCGCCCCGTTTTCCCACCGGCTCACCGCCTGGAAGCTCACGTCCAGGGCCTGGGCGAGGGTCTCCTGGGACAGGTCCCGTGCTTTCCGCAGGGACCGAATTTTTTCTCCAATGCGAAGCTCCATAGGACTCCCTCCTTTTTCTCCATAATAGCATGGCCCTGGCGGAATAACAAGAACCCATTGAGAGAGAATTTTTCAATCGATCATTGAAAAATCCGGCCGGAACAGGGGTGAAAACCCCCGTTCCGGCCATTTGATTTAGCGCCCCGCCAGCGGAAGGGCTGGCGGGGTGCGCGTTTTTACTGGAACAGGTCTTCCAAGAGCCCATAAAAATCGTCTTCCATGATCCGGTAGGCGCTGCCATGGGCAGAATTTGTCACCCGGTCGTCGATCAGATAGCATACTCCATCCTCCATAAACACCAGATGACGCGCCATTTCCGGGTGTGAAAGCAGATTTTCTTGGACCCGGTATTCCACGATAATTTCAAAACCCTCTTTGAAATCGTGATCCGGGATTTCCTCCATGGGCGCCCGCTCCCCACGGTCGATAGCGGAAAGGATCTTGCGCATCAGGTCGCTGTCCACGATCTCGACAACGCCCGCGTTTTCACTGGCGGCGGCGGAACCCGGCAAATCCGTTCCCCCGGTAGCGTCCTCCATGGCGCTGCCCACGAGTTTTACCACCGACAGCCGTTCGGGCAGCTCCGCCGCCCCCGGCTCCGCCTGGTCGTAATTTGGTTCGATGAAAAACAACGTGGGATTATAGTCCACCACCTGGACCTCGCAGCGGATGCGCCTCCCGCCCAAGACGATCCGGGGCTCCGGCGGTTGATCCGCGCTGGATTGCACGCAGTACAGAGTGCCGCTGTTTCCTGTGCGCTCCAGGCGGAGGTTCAGCGTCGTTCCAAACAGGCCGGAATCGATTCCAAAGCTGGCGGAAGGGGACTGACCGCCATCGGGAATGTAGAATAGATAATAGTATTCGTTGCCGGCGCCAAGATCGTTGAAATCATCATATCTCAGGGCATAGGCCCGTTCCGAACGAAACTCCAGGCTGCCCAGCCAGTTGTGTACGGCCTCCCGCACGGTTTCGGAAGTCTGCTTCTGATCGTATTCGTCAAAGGTCACCTCCCGCAGGGTGCAGGAGCCGCCGTCCATCGACTCGGATACGATGAAGCCGCATACGCCCAACACGATGAGGACCACCGGCACCACAACAATGGCGATCAGAATGTTACGCAGCGCCGTATCCCGCTGCCGCAGGGGCGGGGTATAGCGCGTCGCCGCTTCGTCAAGCGGGGTAGCGCATTTCGGGCATACCTTCCAGTCCGACTCTACCGGGAAGGAGCATTTTGGACAGACAGGGCGCAGCTTTGCGCCGCAGTGGGGGCACACCGCGTATGATTCCGCGACTGCCCTTTGACACTTTGGACACCGCAGATCAGGATCATTCCCCCGCACCAGTAAATAGATGATGAAACCGATCAGGGCAGGGGAGACCACCGCGATCAGCGTCCATAACACGGCGTTCATGCCCCGGCGGCGGGCGTCCCGGTAGACATAGACGCCGATCAGAATGGGGACCGTGAGCAGCGCGAGGAATACGAAAAGGAGCAAAATTGTGCTTCTAGAAAACACGGCCATAGGAAGCCCCTCCTTTCTGGGTATAGATGATGGTGATTACACCGCTTCCAGCGGTGGAAACGATGGCGAAACCAATGCAGACCAGGGAAAGCGCGGGCAGGGCGTTCCAGCACAGCAGACCCAGTAGAAGGAATACCGCCTGGAACAGCGCTCCGGCGATTGCCAGCAATATGGTGCGCCGCCGCCGGGTTCTCTTTTCCAATTCCCGCCGCAGAAGCCGCTCATTCAGAGCGGGCGGGGTAAATTGCTCAAAATCCAAGACCGTCTTCATTCGTCAGCGCCTCCTTCAAAAGTTTCCGGGCCTTATTCAGCCGGGATTTTACCGTCCCCACTGGGATCTTCAAAATGTGGGCGGTCGAAATCAAGTCCTCTCCCCGGAAATAGAAGAGGATCACCGCCAGCCGCAGCTTTTCCGGCAGCTTGCCCACCGCTTCATACAATGGGGAATAGTCCGGTTCCTCCGGGGCGGGGACGGAGGAGAGCAGCCGGTCCTTTTCCTCCGTGTTGGAGAAGCCCAGCAGCGGACTTTTGGCCAGCCGCCGCAGGGTGCTTCGATAGGTGTTCACGCAGATACGGGTAAGCCATGGTTCAAATTCCCGGCCAGGGTCATATTGGGGTAGATACTGAACTGCCCTTAGCCAAGTCTCCTGGTATAGATCGTCCGCGTCAAATGGGTCCGCGCACAGCGAACGACATAGGCCGTACAGCCTCCGGCCATATTGCTGGATGTACTGGTCGATCAACCGCCTCACCGCCCTTTGCCAAGATATACTTTCGCCCGGGCCAAAAGGTTCACGCGAAACCGTAAAAAAATGGCGCTATCTTTTAATCCTTGAAAAATCCGGCCGGGAAACAGGCGCTGCCTGCCTCCGGCCGGATCTGCTCCGCGGGGTCCAATCCTTTTGTTTAGCCCTGATAAATGTTCAGATCTCCGCTCATGGAGTCCATTTCGATCCGACAGCCGCCGGTGCCTGCCTGATACCGGCCCCGAGCGGAGACGGTGAAGGAAAAATCGGAGGTGAAGTCGCCGGACAGGGTCTCCAGCTTGGCGTCAAAGGACGCGCCGGCGGGAAGGGTCAGGTTCAGGTCCCCGGAGGCGGTGTCCATTTCAATGCTTCTGGGAACATTGGTCAGGACCAGATTCGCGCCGCCGGAGGCGGAGTCCATGGAAAATTCGGTCAGCTGCCCGGTATACGCCAGGGAACTGGCGGCGGCGTCCAACTCCAGCTCCCCCAGGACGCAGTTCTGGAAATCGGCAGACCCGGCGGCCAGGGAAAGGGAGACCTCGGAGCAGGTGACGCCGGTGACGGTGAGATCCGACAGGGCGGCGTTGATCTCCAGCTCCCGGCCGTTCCATCCGGCGGGGAGGACCAGCACCAGGTCCTTGGACTGGACCGTCTGATTGAAGCCGGGGCGGCAGAAGTGGATCTCCAGCTCCCCGTTTTTCACCTGGTAGGTCATGGGATAGGCATCCGCCGTGCTGCCGGTCTCGGAGAATCCGATCTGATCTCCGCTGCCCACATAGATCTGGATGGACCCGGAAGCCCAGTCGATCTCGATTTTATTCACCGCCTCCACGGTGACAGCGTTGCCATCGCTGCCGCCGGCAGGGGGCTGAGAGGGAGGCGTGGAAGCGTTGGGCGTTGTGGTGGCGGTTCCGGGATTCGTGGCGGCGGGGCCGCTGGAGGGAGGCTGGGTCCCGGCGGGCTGGCGCATGGAATCGGGGAGGGTGCCGTGGGCGGCGGGCTGGAAGCCCTCTTCATCAAAGGAGATCCCCCGCCAAGACCACAGGAAGCCGCTCCGGCTGGTGAGGATGCCCACCACCAAAATCGCCGCCAGCAGGAGGATCACGATGCTCAGCAGGACAATGCGCAGGATCGCGCTGGTTTTTTCACTCATGGTTTGTCGCCTCCTTCAAATCCAAAATGGCCTCTAAAAGACTGTTGACCGCCACGGTCATGGGGAAGATCAGCCAGGTGACGGCCCAGGCCTGGGTCAGAAAGCTGACGATCAGATACACCACCACGGCGAACGTCCAGACCAGACTGTTCAGGCTTTTCCGCAGCTTTTCCTGGGGGGTGCGAGGGGCGTTCTTCTCCTGCCTTCCCGCAACGAAGGCCGCCAGGATCATCAGCACCACGCCGCCGGCCACCATGATCAGCAGGCCGATGACCCCCTCCACATCCTGCTCCGCCAGCACCGGCACGGGACACAGAATGAACGCCGCCACGCCGATGGCCCGCAGGACCGCCGCCAAAGCGGGATTCTTCCGCTTTCCCAATTCCGAAACCGGCTCCGCCGGTACCGCCGGGGAGGCGGGCGCGGCGGGCTGACCCAAAATCTCGTTGATGTCTCCGATCCCACTGATGGCCAGCCGGTAGGCGGCCTCCGGGGTTTTGCCCTGGGCGATCAGGTCGTCATACCGGTCCAGGGTGTTTTGTAGAATCTCCTGCTTGACCTCGGCGGCCTCCGGGGCCCCGGCGAAGAGCAGGTTCACATATTGCTCCAATTGCGCTCTCATGGTTTTCCCTCCGTTTCCAACAGCTTGTCCATAATCTCTTTGGTCTCCCTCCACTCGCTCAGGAGGCGGTAGCAGGCTTCCCGGCCGGAGGGAGTGATGGCGTAGTATCTCCGGCGGGCCCCCGGCCCGCTGCCGCCCCAGTAGGAGGCGATGTGGCCCAGCTCCTCCAGACGCTTGAAGGCGGTGTACAGCGTGGCCTCCTTCAGTTCAAAGCGGCCGGAGGAGAGGGTGGAGATGACCTTGTTGATCTCGTATCCGTAGCTGTCCCCCTGGAGCAGACGGGCCAAAATGATCGCGTCGGTATGGCCCCGGATCAGATCTCCGGCGATGGACATGGGCGACCCCTCCTTTCATGGGCCCATTGTATCATATAGTACCTCGCCTGTCAAGGTACTTCACAAGAAAATTTTACCACAAATAAAGACGGCGTGACCCAGGTTCCGCCGCCTTTATTTGTGGTATTTGGTCCCGGCCTGGATGGCCTCCGCCCGGTAGAGCTGCTCCAGCGCCATGATCCGGGCCAGGTGATGGGGGAAGGTCATTTTCCCCATGGACAGCAGCAGATCCGCCCGGTCCTTGACCCGGGGGGCCATGCCGTAGGACGAGCCGATGAAAAACCAGGCCCCGCTTTTCCCGGAGAGCTTGACCTTTGCCATGGTCTGGGCCAGCCCCTGGGAGGTCAGCTCCTTGCCTTCGGAGGTCAGAACGCACAGCCAGGCCCCCGCCGGCAGCCGGGTAAACAGGGCCGCCGCCTCCTTTTCCAGAGCCCCGGCGATCTGGGCCGGGGCGGGGTCTTGGGGCAGCCGTTCCTCCGGCAGCTCCAAAATACGGAAGCGGCAGAAGCCGGAAAGCCGTTTTTCGTATTCCGCCGCGGCGGAGAGGTAGAACGGCTCCTTCAGCCGCCCCATGGCGCAAAGCGTGATCTCAAACATACCTTTCACCCTTAAAAAAGTATAACATATTTCACCTTTTTTGGCAACGCATGAATCCGCCGCCCCGCGGAAAAATAATCGCAAGGAGGTGAAAAACCGTGAAAAAGAAAGAGGAAGAGCCCAAGATCCCCCTGGAGGTGCCCATGGCGCCGGGGAAGCCGCCGTTTCCGGTGATCCCGCTGGACGATTCCATGTGGCCCCTCACCGGTACTCCGATGATCCGCACCGATCCCCAGGGCAGCTGGACGGGCCGGCCGGAGAACCTTGCCGAGGTGCCGGTGCAGGACGCCGACGATCTATAAGCACACATCCCGGGGAGCTTTCCCCGGGATGGCGTTTATTTGCCCAGATATTTTTTTCGTGTCGCCATGCCGCCTCGGATGTGCCGCTGGGCTTTGTTTTCGTCCAGGATCTGCCGTACCTGGGCGTAGAGCCCCCGGTTGATCCGGGGAAGCCGCTGGGACAGATCCTTGTGTACCGTGGATTTGGAAATGCCAAAATGCTGGGCCGCCACCCGGACGGTGGCGCCGGTTTCGATCATGTACACAGCCAGTTCGCAGGCCCGCTCTGAGATGGTATCAGCCATATGATTTCCTCCTAAGCTGTGTGCTGCTGAAAAAACCATATGCCGTTCCCCGCATAAATATGAACGCTTGACACTTTCCCGAACCGTGGTACAATAAAGGGGAATTTGGAAGCGGAAAGGGAAGAAGGTCCATGTTCTATTTTCAAAACGACTATTCCGAGGGCTGTCACGACAGTATTCTGGCCCGGCTGGCGGCCACGAATCTGGATCAGACCCCCGGCTATGGCACGGACGCCATTTGTCAGAGCGCGGCAGCCCGGATCCGCCGGGCCTGCGGCCGGGAGGATCTGGCGGTCCATTTTTTGGTAGGCGGAACCCAGGCCAATCTGACGGTGATCGCCGCCGCCCTCCGGCCCCATCAGGCGGCTGTCGGCGCGGTCAGCGCCCATATCAACGTCCATGAGACCGGCGCTGTGGAGGCCACGGGGCACAAGGTGCTGCCCCTGCCGTCGGCGGACGGGAAGATCACCGCCGAGCAGGTCCGCCGGACGGCGGAGAGCCATTTCGCGGACCCGGACGGGGAGCACATGGCCCAGCCCAAGCTGGTGTACATCTCCCATCCCACGGAGCTGGGGACCCTGTACACCCGGGAGGAACTGCGGGCGCTGTCCCAGGTCTGCCGGGAATTTGGGCTGTATCTGTTTGTGGACGGCGCCCGGCTGGGTTATGGTCTCACCGCCCGGGGAAGCGACGTGACGCTGCCGGACCTGGCACAGCTTTGCGACGTGTTTTACATCGGCGGGACCAAGTGCGGGGCCCTCTTTGGGGAGGCGGTGGTGATCTCTGATCCCGAACTTGCCCGGGATTTCCGTTACCTCATCAAGCAGCGGGGCGGGATGCTGGCCAAGGGCCGGCTGCTGGGCATCCAGTTTGACGAGCTGTTCCAGGAAAATCGATACTTCGCCATTTGCCGGAAGGCCAACTGCCAGGCGGACCGAATCCGGACCGTGCTGGCGGAAAAGGGGATCTCCTGCCTGGTGGAAAGCACGACGAATCAGATCTTCCCCATTCTGCCGGACAAGGCTCTGGCGGAGCTGGGCAAGGAATTTGTGCTGAGCCCCTGGGGTAGGGTGGACGAGAAGCATCAGGCGGTACGCATCTGCACCAGCTGGGCGACCACGGAGGAAGCGGTGGACGCCCTGTGCCGGGCGCTGGAACAAACCTGACGGTCGGGGAGGAAAGGCCTATGGAAATTGAAAAAAAGACCCTTTGGCGGATCTTTCTCGGCGCCGCGGGCTGTGTGGTGCTGTACTGGCTGCTCCACGAGACGGAGCGGCTCACCGCCTTTGTCAGCGGAGTGGGGCGGCTCTTTTCCCCCTTCCTGGTAGGCGCCGCCATTGCCTTTGTGCTGAACGTGCCCCTGCGGGGGTTTGAAAACCTGCTGCGCGGGGTGAAGAAGCCCGGCCTGCGCCGGACACTGGCGCTGCTGCTGACGGTCCTTGCCTTTTTACTGGTGATTTTCGCGGTGGTGCAGCTGCTGCTGCCCCAGATCACCGCCACCGTTTCCACGCTGGCCGCCAAGCTGCCGGACTTTTTCCGGCGGGTAGCGGGATATGTCCAGGACTTTCTCCGGGACAATCCCAATTTGACCCAGTGGCTCCAGCAGAACACGGATCTGGAAAAGGTGAACTGGGCCGCCTTGGTCCAGCAGGCGGCCACCTTCGTCGGGGACAGCCTGACCATGCTGTTTAGCCATGCCTTTACCGCCGTGGGTACCGTGACCGGCGTGGTGGTGAATCTGTTTATCAGCCTGGTCTTTTCCGTCTATTGCCTGTTCCGGAAGGAGATCCTGGCCCGCCAGGGCCGGCGGCTCCTGTACGCCTTCTTCCCGGAGGCGTTCTGTGACGGAACGGTGCGGATCCTGCGGATGACCAACGCCACCTTCTCCAATTTCCTGTCCGGGCAGTGCCTGGAGGCCTGTATTCTGGGGTGCCTCTTCGCCGTGTCCATGGCTATTTTTCGGATGCCCTATATCCCGCTGGTCAGCGTGCTGGTAGCGGTGACGGCCCTGGTCCCCGTGGTGGGCGCCTTTGTAGGCTGCATCGTGGGCGCGTTCTTCATTCTGGTGGACGATCCCATTCTGGCCATTTGGTTCGTGGTATTGTTCCTGGTTTTGCAGCAGATCGAGAACAATATGATCTACCCCCGGGTGGTGGGCACCTCCATTGGCCTGCCGGGGATGTGGGTGCTGCTGGCGGTGACTGTCGGCGGCAAGCTGATGGGCGTGGGCGGAATGCTGCTGATGATCCCCCTGATGTCGGTCCTGTACGCCCTGCTCCGGGAGATCACAGACAGCCGCCTGAAAAAGCGCCAGATCTCCGAGGAGAAGCTCCAGGACCAGCCCCCGGAGCTGCGATCCAGGCTGCGGGAGAAGGCCGGCTCCGGCCGGCTCCGGCAGCTGTTGGACAAGTGGTTTCCCCAAAAAGGAAAATAACGCCTTTTCGCGGAAGAAACGCTGCTCGCCAGGCCCTCCCCGGCGGGAAAAGCGGATAAAAGACCAGCCCCGGCTTGCGCCGGGGCTGGGGAAACCGCCTAAAGTTTACATAACATCAGAAACACTTTTCGTCCCGGTCTTTCCGGCAGGCGTCCTGATTTCCGCAGTGGTAGCACACCTCGGTCTCCGGGCTGGGGATGCCGGCAAAGAACTTGCGGATATTCTCCACGGTGGTGTGGGCGATGCTGTCCAGGGCCTCGTTGGTCAAAAACGCCTGGTGGGAGGTGACGATGACGTTGGGCATGGCGATGAGCCGCACCAGCTTGTCGTCCTGGACAATGTGGCCGGAGAAGTCCTCGTAGAACAGGTCCGCCTCCTCATCGTACACGTCCAGGCAGGCGGCGCCCACCTTTTTCTCCTTGATGCCTTCGATCAGCGCCTCGGTGTCGATGAGGGCGCCCCGGGAGGTGTTGAGGATGGTCACGCCCTTTTTCATCCGGTGGATGGCCTCCTCGTCAATAATGTGGTGGGTCTCGTCGGTGAGAGGGCAGTGGAGGGAGATCACGTCGGAGGCGGAGAACAGCTCCTCCAGGCTCACATATTCCAGCCCGGTGCTTGGGTCGGGAAATTTGTCGTATGCCAGCACCCGCATTTCAAAGCCCTTGCAGATATTGGCGAAGACCTTGCCGATCTTGCCGGTGCCGATCACCCCCACGGTCTTGCCGTGGAGATCGAACCCGGCGAAGCCGTTGAGGCTGAAATTGAACTCTCTGGTCCGGTTGTAGGCCTTGTGGATTCGGCGGTTGATGGTCAGCAGCATGGCCATGGCATGTTCCGCCACGGCGTAGGGGGAGTAGGCGGGCACCCGAAACACATGGAGCTTGCCGTAGCAGGCCCGGGTGTCCACGTTGTTGAACCCGGCGCACCGCAGGGCCACCATCCGCACCCCCAAATCGTAGAGGGCGTCCACCACCTGGGCGTTGACCACGTCATTGACAAACACGCACACGCACTCGGCGCCGGCGGCCAGGGAAACGGTGTCCTCGTTGAGATGGGTGTCGAAGTATTTGATCTCCAGCCCGGCGTCCTGGGCGTACCGGTCAAAGCCGGGGCGGTCGTAGGGCTTCGCGTCATAAAATGCTACTTTCAAGGAAACCACTCCTTTGCAGATATCGATATTATTATATCGAATAGTATTTGAATGTCAATTCCAATTCTATACAAATTCGTGGGGAATAAGATGGATTTCCTTGCTATTTTGCCCAGGTTTTTTACCGGAATGCAAAAAACCTTGCGAAAATCAGCCATGCGTGGTATGATAAATAAAATGAAAGAAATACAAAGGAGGCCCGCCGCTCATGGAAACTGTCCGTAAGCTCTGGCAGAAATACCGGCATCTGGTGATTTATGTGATCTTCGGAACGTTGACCACGGTAGTCAATTACGCCGTCTATCTGCCGCTTTACAACTGGCTTTCCCTTTCCGCTACGGTCAGCGATATCATTGCCTGGGGCGTGTCGGTGGTTTTTGCCTATGTGACCAACAAGGCCTATGTGTTCCACAGCCCGGACTGGTCTGCCAAGGTGGTGGCGAAGGAGCTGGTGAGCTTTTTAAGCTGCCGCGTCGTCTCCGGCGTGATCGAGGTGCTGATCCTGATGCTGACGGTGGACATCCTGGCCTGGGACGGAAACTGGATGAAGCTGATCACCAGTATGCTGGTGGTATTTGTCAATTACTTTGGTTCCAAGTTTTGGGTCTTCAAGAGCCGCTGAAATTCATAGTTTGTTAGCCAATTCTCCGCCGGGATGTGCTATACTGTATTAAAAAGGGGAGGGACCGATATGGCCTTTATTGAGCTGAAAAACGTAGGCAAGACCTACCGAATGGGCGAGGTGGAGATCAACGCCCTCCATGACGCGACCTTTACCGTGGAGAAGGGGGAGCTGGTGGTCATCGTGGGCCCCTCCGGGGCGGGCAAGACCACCCTGCTGAACATTCTGGGGGGCATGGACACCCTGACCACCGGCACCGTGATCCTGGACTCCCAGGATGTTTCCAAGCTGACCCGGAAGGAGCTCACCCGCTACCGGCGGCAGGAGGTGGGCTTTGTGTTCCAGTTTTACAATCTGATCGGCAATCTCACCGCCCTGGAAAACGTGGAACTGGCGAACCAGATCTGCCAGAACCCCTTGGACGCAGCCGAGGTTTTGAAGGAAGTGGGCCTGGAGGCCCGGATGAAGAATTTTCCCAGCCAGCTTTCCGGCGGGGAACAGCAGCGGGTGGCCATCGCCCGGGCCCTGGCAAAAAATCCCAAGGTGCTGCTCTGCGACGAGCCCACCGGCGCGCTGGACTACCAGACTGGCAAGGCCATTTTAAAGCTTTTGCAGGACACGGGCCGCCGCACCGGTATGACGGTGCTGATCATCACCCATAACAGCGCCTTGACCGCCATGGCGGACCGGGTGATCCGGGTGAAAAACGGCACGGTGGAGTCTATCACCACCAACTCAAACCCCCAGAATGTTTCGGAGATCGAGTGGTAATGAGAAAAAACATCATGGCGAAAAATCTGACCCAGTCGATCCTCAAGTCTCTGGGGCGGTATATAGCCATTGTCACCATCATTGCGTTGGGGGCAGCGATGTTTGTCGGCCTGCGGACGACCAAATCCGACATGATCGCCACCGGCCAGCGGTATTTTGACCAGCAGAATTTCTTTGATCTGCGTCTTCTGAATACCTACGGCTGGACCCAGGAGCATGTGGATCAGATCTCCGCCATGGAGGAGGTAGCGCAGGCGGAGGGCGTGATCTCGCTGGACGCCATCGCCCGACTGGGGGAGGGGGACGGGCTGGTCTACAAGCTCTACTCCATGCCCCAGACCATTGATCAGGTCTACTTGGTGGCGGGCCGGCTCCCGGAGGGACCGGAGGAGTGCGTGATGGACGCCGCCCATGTGCCGGAGGATGTCATTGGCACTGTTCTGACCGTTTCCTCCGAGAATGAGGACACCGTTTTGGAGAGCCTCCGGGGCGACCGCTTCACCGTGGTGGGGCTGGTGAACAGCCCGCTGTACTTAGACCTTTCCCGGGGCACCACCTCCTTGGGCAACGGCTCCGTCTCCGGCTTTGTGTACCTGCCGGAGGCGGCCTTTGACGTGGATTATTTTTCCGAGATCGTCATCACCCTGCCCCAGAAGTATGATGTCTACACCGACGAATTTAACGACGCCATGGAGGCGGCGGCGGATACGATCAAGCCCCGCCTGGAGCCCATGGCCCAGGACCGCTACCGGCAGGTCCGCCAGGATGCGGAGGAGGACTACGCCGAGGGCCTGGAGGAGTACCAGGACGGCTACGCCGATTTTTTGGACGCCCAGGCCGAGGCCCGGCGGGAGCTGGCCCAGGCCCGGCGGAAGCTGGAGGACGGCCAGCGGGAGATCGACGAGGGCCGCCAGACCCTGGCGGACTCGGAGCAGGAGTTGATCGACGGCCAGGCGGAGGTGGATCAGGGCCTGATCGAGCTGGGCGAATCCCGGCAGGCCCTGGCGGACGCGAAGTCCGATGCCTATGCGGAGCTGGCTCAGACCAGCCTGGAGCTGCTGGACAACTATGAAACGGTCATGGAGAATCTGCAGGCGGCCCAAAGCGGTCTTGCCCAGATCGACGCCGGCCTGCAGCAGCTCAACGACGGCATCTCCCAGCTCGACGGCGCTTTGGAGCTGTTGGACACCGCCGGCTCTGCTCTGGAGGACACCGACCTGGATGGGCTCATTGCCGCCGGGGAGACGGTGCTGGAGCAGGCCCGGGAGAACGGCGTGGACGAGGAGACCCTGGCCCAGATGGAGGCTTATCTGGACGAGCTGCGCCAAATTTCCGAGACCGGGTCCCTGGACAATACCCGTATCGAGGAAATGCGGCAGGAGTATACCGAGACCCGGGCGCAGTTGGTGGCCCAGCGGGAGGAAGTGCTGGCCCAGCGGGCGGAGGTAGTGGACGGCATTGCCCAGCTGGAGGCGGCCCGGACGGCTATTGAATCCGGCCGGCTGGAGCTGGACGCCGCCAAGCGGCAGGCGGACAGCCAATTTGCCGCTCTGGAGGCCCAGATCGTCGCCGGAGAGGTGAAGCTGGAGAACGCCCAGCGGGACATCGACAACGGCTATCGGGAACTGGAGGACGGCAAGCGGGAGCTGGAGCAGGCCGAGGCGGACCTGGCCCAGGGCTGGCAGGACTACCGAGATGGAGAGCTGGACGCCAACCGGGAGCTGAGCGACGCCCGGATGGAGCTTCTTTCCGCCGCCAACTCCCTCCGGGAGGCCCGAAAGACCATTGATGAGCTCACCGACCCTACGGTCTATGCCCTGGGCCGGAATACCAACGTGGGCTACCTGGCCCTGGACAGCAACTCCGACATCGTGGCCGGCGTTTCCCGGGTATTCCCGGCCTTTTTCCTGCTGGTGGCCGCGCTGGTGTGCATCACCACCATGACCCGCATGGTGGAGGAGGAGCGGACCCAGATCGGCACTTTGAAAGCCTTGGGGTATAGCAACGCCGCCATCATCGGAAAGTATTTGGCTTACGCCGGCAGCGCGGCGGTCCTGGGCTGCGGCCTGGGGGTGCTGGCGGGCAGCGTGGCCTTCCCCAATATTCTCTGGCAGGCGTATCAGCTGATCCTCAATATGCCGGAGCAGATCGACCTGCACCTGGACGTGCCGCTGTGCCTGGCCATCGTGATCGCCTATACCGCCGTGTCTCTGGCTGTGACCTGGTACTGCTGCCGGATGGCCCTGCGGGAGGTACCGGCGGAGCTGATGCGGCCCCGGGCCCCCACCACCGGCAAAAAGATCTTTTTGGAATTTCTTCCCTTCTGGGATAAGATCCATTTTCTCAACAAGGTCATGTTCCGCAATATTTTCCGCTACCGGCAGCGGCTGCTGATGATGCTGGCGGGGATCGGCGGTTGCACTGCCCTGTTGGTGACGGGCTTCGGCATCCGGGACTCCATTGTGGATATCGTGGCCTTCCAGTATGAGCAGGTCACGGTCTACGATCTGGAGGTGCGCTTCGACGGGGGCCTCTCCCCGGATGAACAGCGCCGCTTCCAGTCGGAAATGGCCCGGTATGTGGACGAGATCGGCTTCTTCCATCAAAGCAGCGTGGAGCTGGACTTTGATGATCACACCAAGGATATCAACCTGCTGGTCTCTGGCGGGCAGCTGGCGGACTTTATGAACTTCCACGCCGGAGACGATCCGCTGTCCATGCCGGGGACCGGGGAGGCCCTGCTCTCCGTCGGCGCGGCGGAGGATATGGGCGTAAAGGTGGGGGATACCGTCACCGTCCGCAACGCCGACATGGAATCCCTGGAGCTTCGGATTTCGGGGATTTTCGACAACCATGTGTACAACTATATCATTACCAATCCCGAGACCGTGGAGGCCCAGTGGGGGTATACGCCGGAGGTGCAGATGGCGTGCATCACCGTCCGGGAGGACCAGGACGCCCACTACACAGGTACCCGGGTCACCAACTTCGACGGGGTGATGCAGGTGACGGTGAGCCAGGACCTGGCGGACCAGGTGACGGATATGCTCAGCGCCTTGGATCTGGTGGTGGTGACGGTGGTGATCTGCGCCGCCCTGCTGGCCATCACGGTGCTTTATAACCTGACCAACATCAACATCGCCGAGCGGATTCGGGAGATCGCCACCATCAAGGTCCTGGGGTTCACGGAGATCGAGTCCGCGGCCTATGTGTTCAAGGAGAATCTGCTCCTGTCCGCCATGGGTGCGGTGCTGGGGCTGTTTGGCGGCAAGCTGCTGCTGGATTTTGTCATGAGCCAGATCAAGGTGGAGATGGTGTGGTTCCTGTCCCGGGTGTCGCCCATGAGCTATGTCTGGTCCGTGGTGCTGACCATGCTCTCCGCCTGTGTGGTGGATTTCATCTTCTATTTCAAGCTGGAGCGGATCAACATGGCCGAGGCCCTGAAATCCGTAGAGTAAGAAAACCCCGCCGCCGGATGTTCCGGCGGCGGTTTCCTCTTCTTTACTTGTTCAAGTAGTCCTTCAAAAACAAAATAGCCTGCCGATATCCCTCCAGCCCCTGACCCTTGATGGTCTTGACGCAGGCCATCCCGGCGTAGGAAACCTGCCGGAAGGGCTCCCGGGCGTCCACGTCGGAGATGTGGACCTCTACCGCCGGGATGGATACGGCCTTCAGGGCGTCCAGAATGGCCACGGAGGTGTGGGTGTAGGCCCCGGGATTGATGACGATGCCATCGAACTTCCCATAGGCGTCCTGAATGGCGTCCACCAGGGACCCTTCGTGGTTGGACTGGTATTGGCGAATTTCCACCCCCGCCTCCCGGGCCGTTTGGTCCAGAAGGGCCAGAAGGTCGGCGAAGCTGTTCTTTCCGTAGATCTTCGGCTCCCGGATCCCCAGCATATTGAGATTGGGGCCGTTCAGCACTAAAATTTTCAATGTTCTCCCTCCCAGATGCGCAGAATTTGAGCAGCGGCGTCCTCCAGGGAACCGTTATTGTCGATCGTGAAGTCCGCAAAGGCGTGGTAAAGGGGCCTTCGGACTCGCTCCATCTCCGCCAGATCCCCAGCCAGGGACAGTGGCCGTCCCTCTTTCGGCAGACTGCTCACATCCCGCCGAACCCAGAAAACGGTGCCGTTTTGCCGCAGCAAAGCCCGGTTTTCAGGACGGGTGACGCAGCCGCCGCCGGTGGCGAGGATTTTCCCCCGCTCCTTACCGAGAATTTCCAGCGCTTTGGTCTCCCAGGCCCGGAACCCGGCCTCGCCCTCCTTTTCAAAAATGCCGGGGATGGGCATTCCGGCCATTTTTTCCACCAGCTCGTCGGCGTCCACCGCCTCCAAACCCGTCCGGTCCGCCAGCATGGCCGCCAGGGTGGATTTTCCCGCCCCCGGCATCCCGATGAGGACGATGTTTTCCATCTGCCGCCGGAGCTTGCCGTAAATGGGGCCAATAGTCTTATCCGAAATTTCCTGGCCCAGGAACCACTGGGCGCTCTCCTTGGCCTGAGCCACCAGCATCCACAGGCCGTTTACCGCCGCCAGACCCCGATCCTCCGCCTCCTGTAAGAGCCGGGTCCTGGCGGGGTTGTAGATGAGATCCAGCACCCCCTCCAACGCGGGAAAACCGTCCAGAGAGAGGGGTGCGACCCCCGTTTTGGGGTACATCCCCACCGGGGTGGCGTTGACGATGACAGCGGCGTCGCTGTGGCGGTCCAGATTCCCGTAGTTGTCCGTCCCGGAGCGGGAGATCACCACGACTCTTGCCCCCAGCTCCTCCAGCACCGCCTGGGCCTGGGCTGTTGCGGAGGCGCCGCCGCTGCCCAGGACCAGGCACTTTTTACCGGCCACGTCCAATCCACTGCGCCGAACCATGGAGGAAAAGCCAAAGTAGTCCGTGTTGTGGCCCAAAAGGCGCCCGTCCTTCCGGCGGACCAGGGTATTCACCGCCCCCAGCCGCCGGGCGATGGGCGTCAGCTCGGCGCAGTAGGGGATCACCGCTTTTTTATAGGGGATGGTCACGTTGAGCCCGGAAAAATCCCCGTTTTTCAGAAATTCCCCCAGCTTTTCCGGTGCCACCTCCATCAGGTCGTAGGAATAGTCCCCCAGCAGGGCATGGATCTGGGGGGAGTAGCTGTGCCCCAGCTTTTCTCCCAGCAGTTCGCAGCGCATCAGACTACCTCGCTGTAGCTGCCCAGGTACTTGAATTCCTCGCACATATCCTCCAGCTCGCACATGAGCTGGACAAATTCCTCGGAGTAGATGGAGGTCTCCAGGTCAAAGTAGAACATGAACTCAAACTCCCGCTCCGGGATGGGCCGGGACTCCAGCTTGGTCACGTTGATGCCCAAGGCAAAGAGCCGGGCCAGAACGGTGTACAGCGCGCCGGGCCGATGGGGGAGGATCATCATCAGACTGGTCTTGTCCGCGCCGGGATAGATCTCCAGGTTCTTACTGATACAGATGAACCGGGTCCGGTTGTTCCCCTCGTCCTGGACGGAAGAAGCCAGGCACTGCAGGCCGTAGAGCTCTCCGCAGCTCCGGCTGGACAGGGCGGCCACATCCTTCCGGCCCGATTGGGCCACCATCTGGGCGGCCACGGCGGTATTTTCCACGGGAATGGCCTTGGCAGCGGGCAGATTCTTGAGAAATTCGGTGCATTGGCTGATGGCCTGCTCATGGGAGTAGATTTCCCGGATGTCCTCCAGCTTTGTCCCGGGATTTACCAGCAAATTGTGATCCACCTTCAGCCGGAAGGTGCGGACGATGGAGAAATTGTGGCGGATCATCAGATCATAGACCTTCTTCACGCTGCCCGCGGTGGAGTTTTCAATGGGCAGAATGCCATATTGGCACAGCCCCTGCTCGATGGCGTTGAAAACCCCCTCAAAATTTTTAAAATAGAGGATAAAGGGACTTTTGAAAATTTTCTCGCAGGCGATCTGGGAGTAGGCCCCCTCCACCCCCTGGCAGGCCACCATGGGCGCCTGGGGAAAGAGCTGGGGCGTGGAGGCGATGGACTCCGTTATTTTTTTGTACAGCTCTGTGGTGCCCGCGTTCCGCCGGGACTGATAGCTCCGGCTTAGACCGATGAGCATGGAGAAAAGGACCCGGGCGTAGTTCGCCATCTCCGGTCCGGCCTTTTTCGCCACGTCCATCAGCTTTTCCCGCTCCCGCAGGGGCGCCACCACGGGCAGGCCCTGTTCCTTCTTGTAGTCCGCGATCTGGGCGGAAATACCCATCCGCTCTACAAAGAGCTGTAAAAGCCCGTCGTCTACCCGGTCGATTTCCTGACGAAGCTCGCTCAATTCCATAGTTTTCCCTCCTGTAAACACATATCCATCACCGCCAACGCCGCCGCCGCCTCGATCACCGGTACGGCCCTGGGAACGATGCAGGGGTCATGCCGCCCCTTGATTTCCAATGTTTGAACGGTATTCTGAGAAAAAGAGACGCTCTGCTGCTTTTTGGAGATGGAGGGGGTGGGCTTGATCGCCGCCTGAAAGATCAGGGGCATTCCCGTGGTGAGGCCGCCCAGGATGCCCCCCGCCCGGTTGGTCACGGGCCGAATCCGCCCGTCTACCAGGGTATAGGGGTCGTTGTTTTCGCTGCCCTTGAGGTAGGCGGCGGCAAACCCGGCGCCGAAATCCACGCCTTTCACTGCCGGAACGGCGAACACCGCGCTGGCGATCCGGTTTTCCATCCCGCCGAACATGGGCTCTCCCAGCCCCACCGGCAGACCCGTCACGGCGCACTCGATAATGCCCCCCACACTGTCTCCCTGGGCCCTGGCCGCCTCGATGGCGGCGCGCATGGCCTCCCCGGCCTGGGGGTCTAAAACCGGGAAGTCCTTCCCGATTTGATCTGCCTCCGGCGCCACTGGATCGAAGCTCCCGCCGCCGATCCCCGCCAGGACGGCAATATGGGCATGGATCTCAATGCCCAGCATCTTTAGCCACTGCTTGCACAGCCCGCCGGCGACGCACAGCGGCGCTGTCAGGCGGCCGGAGAAGTGCCCGCCGCCTGCCACGTCCTGAAATCCCCCGTATTTGACCTGCGCGGGGAAGTCCGCGTGACCCGGCCGGGGGCAGTCGGCAATTGCCCGGTAGTCTCCCGAGCGGGTGTTCTGATTGTAGATCACGGCGCAAATGGGTGCCCCGCAGGTGCGGCCCTCCAGAATGCCGGAGAGGAACTCCGGCCGGTCCTCCTCTTTTCGGGTGGTGGACCAAGCATTTTTTCCCGGCGCCCGCCGGTTCAGAAATTCCTGTAGAGCGTCCGGATCCACCGGCAGCCCCGCCGGGATCCCGTCCAGAGTCATGCCGATGGCTTTTCCATGGGACTGCCCGAAAATGGACAGTTTCAGCTTATCCCCGAATGTGCTGCTCATAGCGACCTCCTAACCGGCCAAAATCACGCCAAAAATCCGGGTAAGACTTGGCGGCGCACTGCGCCCCCAGTACCGTTACCGGCCCCTGGGCCACGGTGGCGGCAATCGCCGCCGCCATGGCGATCCGGTGATCGCCGAAGGAATCCACCACGCCGCCCTGATACCCGCAGGGGTACACAGTCAACGTGTCCTCCGTCGCTTCCCCCCGGCCTCCCAGGGCATGAAGAAGGGCGCAAACCGCGGCCACCCGGTCCGATTCCTTCAGCCGCAGCCGCCGTATTTGGGTAAAAATCGCGCCGTGCTTCGCGCCTGCCGCCACCGCCAGCACCGGCACCAGATCGGGAATGTCCCCGGCGGGAATGGTGGGGTAGCCCTCTAACATGGGCAGGATCTGCTCCACCGCCCGGTCTCCCTGGGCGGAGTCCGGGTCCAGACCGGTAATTTCCACCCGGCTTCCCAGGGCGTTGGCGGCCAGAAAAAAGGCGGCGTTGCTCCAATCTCCCTCTACGTTCAGCTCCCCGGGGGAGCGGAAGCGGTGCTTTCCGGTGAGGGCCAGGCCCTCGGTGCTCACCCCGAAGGTCTCCATGGCCTTTTGGGTCATGGCAAGATAGGGCCGGGATTGAAGCTGCCCTGTGACCCGCACCCGGCTTTCCCCGGAGATCAGCGCCAGGGCCAGCAGCAGCCCCGTGATGAATTGACTGGAAATTCCGCCGTCCACCGTATATTCCCCCGGCGCCAGCTTTCCCCGGCACCGCAGGGTGTTGGCCGTGGGGCGGGTAAGGCGACAGCCCATCCGCCCCATTTCCTCCCAGAGGGGGGAGAGGGGCCGTTCCGGGAGCCGCCCGCCCAGGTGGAAGGTGCCGTCCACCCCAAGGGCCCCTGTTACCGGCAGCAGAAACCGGAGGGTGGAGCCGCTCTCCCCGCAGTCCAAGTCCGCCCTTTCCGGCACGGACTTGGCAGGCACGACGGAAAAGCCCGCCTCCGTCCGCGTCACCTCCGCCCCCAGGGCACGGAGGCACCGGGCGGTGGCGTGGATATCCTCACTGATTTGGGGGCACACCAGCCGGGTGGGCCCGTCGGCAAAAGCGGCGCAGATCAGCAGCCGGTGGGCCTGGGACTTGGATGGAATGGCGTCGGTGGTTCCGGCCAGCTTCCCGGGATAAATTTTCAGGTCCATTTTACATCCCCGCCTTTAGAAAATCGACCAACTGAGAAACCGGGGTGGGCACGATCCGGCAGTCCCCAATGGCGGCGGGGAGGATCAGATGGACGGTGTCTCCCGCCCGCTTTTTGTCGGATAGAGCGGCAGTCGCCAGCTCCTCGGGGGGAATGGAGGTGGAGACTGGCAGGGAAAACCGCTCCAGCACCGCCAGGATCCGGTCCCGGTCCTCAATTTTGCAGAGCCCCATTTTCGCGGCGGCCCGGCTGACGATGGCCATGCCGATGGCCACCGCCTTCCCGTGGGAGACGGTGAAGCCGCTTCGGGCCTCTACGCCGTGGCCCACGGTGTGGCCCAGATTCAGCTTCTGCCGCTCGCCCCGGTCAAATTCATCCTGGGCCACCACGTCCCGCTTCAATTCCACGCACCGGGCGATCACCGTTTCCCGGTCAAAGCCCAGGCCCTTTTCCTCCAAATGGGCAAACAGAGCGGGGTCATACAAAACGCCGTATTTGATCACCTCGGCGCACCCGTCCCGGAAAATATCCTCCGGCAGGGTGTTCAGCGTGCCGGTATCGCACAGCACCAGGCTGGGCTGATAGAAGGCCCCCGCCAGGTTTTTCCCCTCCGGCAGATCGATGGCGGTTTTTCCGCCCACGGAGGAGTCCACCGCCGCCAGCAGCGTGGTGGGGACCTGTACATAGGCGACCCCCCGGAGATAGGTGGCGGCGGCAAAGCCGGTGAGATCGCCCACCACGCCGCCGCCCAGGGCCACCAGGCAGTCGGACCGGGTCAGCTTTTTCCCGGCCAGGAAGGACAATAGCGACAGATATTCCTGCCCGTTCTTGCTGGATTCCCCTGCGGGGATCACAAATTCCGCTACCTCCGCCACCTGCTCCAGGGCCGCTCGGACTCGGGCGGCGTAAAGGGGCGCCACCCGGCTGTCCGTCACCAGACCGATCTTCTGAGGCCGGAGTCTGGCGGCGATCTCCACGCCCAGCAGGTCCAGAAGGCCCGGACCGATGCCCACATCGTAGGCGCGGGAGGCGGAAACGCGCACCCATTTCATCCGTCCACCGCCTCCTTTTTCCGCCGCCCTTCTTCCAGAAGGGCCTCTAACGCTTCTCGGTCGCCCTCGGCGATGGCCTGCCGGTAGGCGATCAGATTCTCGATATACAGATCCAGTTCAAAGAGCAGCGGCTCCCGGTTGTCCAGGAACAGCTCGGCCCACATTCCGGGATTCAGCCAGGCCACCCGGGTCAGATCCTTGTAGCTCCCGGCGGAGAAGCCCTTGTGACTCCCGGCGGTGGGGGATTTGATAAAAGCGTTGCTGACGATGTGAGGCATCTGGGAGGTAAAGGCGATCATCCGGTCATGCTCTGGGGCAGTGGTGACGGAGAAGGAGCCAAAATGGCAGGGGGCCAGAGCGTCCTCCACTCGCTGCAGCAGCTCCGGGTCGTCGAATACCGGGGGCACCAGCACCATGGGCGCGCCCTGGAACAGATTGGAGCGGCTGTACTTGAACCCGGAAAAATGGGACCCCGCCATGGGATGTCCCCCTACGAAGGTGAAACCGTACTTTTCCGCCAGGGGGAAGCATTTTTCGCAGACCTCCCGTTTCACGCCGCAGCAGTCTAAAACCAGCGCGTCCTTGGAAATAAGGGGCGCGTTTTCCTCCAGCCAAGCGATGGAGCCCCCGGGATAGATGGCCAGCAGCAGCAGTTGGCACTGCCCCACGGTTTCCCGGTCCAGCTTTCCCGTGACAGCCCCCGCCAGCTGGGCAAAGGAAAGGATGGATTCGTCCCGGTCCCAGGCGTAGACGGCGTGGCCGGCCTTGGCGTAGGCCCGGGCCAGGGAGCCGCCGATGAGCCCCAGACCCAGGATCCCCACGGTCATTGCAGAACCCCCCGAATGGCGGTGAGCTGGGCGCTGAGCTTGGCAAACTGGGCCGGGGTGATGGACTGGGCCCCGTCGCACAGCGCGCGGGAGGGATTGTTGTGGACCTCCACCATGATGCCGTCGGCCCCGGCGGCGGCGGCGGCCGCCGCCATGGAGGGCACCAGCCGGGCCTTGCCGGTGGCGTGGCTGGGATCCACCACCACGGGCAGATGGGTCAGCTCGTGAAGCACCGGCACGGCGGACAGATCCAGCGTGTTCCGGGTATAGGTCTCGAAGGTGCGGATGCCCCGCTCGCAGAGGATCACCTGCTCGTTACCTTCGCTCATGATGTATTCGGCGCTCATCAGCAGCTCCTGGAGGGTGTTGGCCAGGCCCCGTTTCAGCAAAATGGGCTTGTGGGTCTTGCCCAGCTCCTTCAGAAGATCAAAATTCTGCATATTCCGGGCGCCCACCTGGATGATGTCAACCTCGTCAAACAGATCCAGCGCGGTGATGGTCATGATCTCCGTGACGATGGGCAGGCCCGTGGCCTTTTTGGCCTCCAGCAGAAGCCGGATGCCCTCGTCCTTCAGTCCCTGGAAGGCGTAGGGAGAGGTGCGGGGCTTGAAGGCGCCGCCCCGCAGCACCTGGGCGCCGGCCTCTTTGACGGCGGTGGCCACCTCAATGATCTGCTCCTCGGATTCCACGGAGCAGGGCCCGGCGATCATGGCAAAGCTTCCGCCGCCGAAGACGGCGTCGCCCACCCGGATCACGGTGTCCTCGGGGTGGAATTTCCTGTTGGCCTGCTTAAAGGGCTCGGAGACCCGCTTCACCGAGTCCACGATCTCCAGGCTGCTGAGAAGCTCCATGTCCACCCGGCTGGTGTCTCCGATCAGACCCAGGACGGTGACCTCCTCGCCCTGGGAGATGTGGACGTCCAGATTCATCCGCTTGAGCCAGGCCACCAGATGGTCCGTCTGCTCCTGGGTAACGCCGTGCTTGAGAATCGCGATCATAAAAAACAACTCCTCACAAAAAAATCACGCCGCACATTCTTTGAGTGAAGTGCGGCGCGTTCCAAATGACAGTTCCGGTTTCAGAATCCCTTGCAGCACAAAACTCTATTACTTTTTCCCGTTGCAAAAGTAATAGTCAAAATAAAAGTAGCCGCGGAGGGTATTTCTAGCCATAAAGGGCCTCCAGATACTGGTTTTCTTGAATATACCATATTTCCTCAAAATTTGCAAGAGGAAAATTCGCGAATCCTACCCAATTTTCTGGACCGATCCTGTGCTATCCTAAATAAAAACACAAAAATGGAGGAATAGCCATGGATTCCTTTTTTCAAACGCTGAATCCGTCCCAGCTTCAAGCGGCCCAGGATACGGAAGGGTATCTCCGGGTCGTGGCGGGGGCCGGCTCGGGGAAGACCCGAACCCTTGCCGCCCGGTATCTGTATTTGGTGGAGACCCTGGGAATCTCCACCGCCAACATCCTCTGCCTGACCTTTACCAACAAGGCGGCGGCGGAGATGAAAAAACGGATCCGCGCCCACCTGCCGGATCAGGACCTGGGGCGGATCACCACCTTTCACGGCTTTTGCGTGGGCCTCTTGAAGGAGGACTGCCATGTGGTGGAGTACCCCAGCGCCTTTTTGGTGCTGGACGAGGAGGACAAGGAGGCCATGCTCCGCCGGGTCTTCGAGGACCTGGGCGTCACCGGCCGGGACATGACCATCCAGGACGCGGTGGACTATATCGGCTGGCGGAAGGGGGGCCGGGGGTATGTCAAAACCCTGATCGACCCGGACCTGGAGCGGCTGCGGGACCATGAAAGACAGGCCACAACCCTCAAGGACAAGGTCCTCTATCGCTATTTTTACGAGCAGCGGAAGTGCTACGGCCTGGATTTTGACGATCTGGTGTATTTCACCTTGTACATTTTGGAGCAGGATCGGTCTGTCCGTGAAAAGTGGCAGCATCGGCTGGAATATGTGATGGTGGACGAGTTCCAGGACATTGATAAGGACCAGTACGCCCTGGCGGATATCCTGTCGGGCTATCACAAGAATCTTTTTGTGGTGGGGGACCCGGATCAGACCATCTATACCTGGCGGGGGGCCGATGTGAAGTTCCTTCTGGAATTTGACAGCCGCCACCCGGGGACCAAAACCGTCTATCTCAACGAAAACTACCGTTCCGTGCCCCCGGTCCTCACCGCCGCCAACGCCCTGATCGCCCACAACCGGGACCGGTTGGATAAAAAACTGGTCCCCACCCGCACCGGCGCCAGAAAGCCATTGTACTTCCACGCCAAAAACAGCCAGCTGGAGGCGGACTGGCTCACCGCGCAAATGCGGGCCCTGCACGATGGGGGAATGGCCTATTCCCAGATGGGGGTACTCTACCGGGCCCACTATGTCTCCCGGGCGGTGGAGGAGTCTCTGATTCGCAGCCGGATTCCCTATGTACTCTATTCCGGCGTGGAATTTTACAAGCGGAAAGAGATCAAGGATGTGTTATGTTACCTTCGGATGCTCTATTCCGGGGATGACGTCAGCTTCCTGCGCACCGTCAACGAGCCCCGCCGGGGGGTGGGCCGCCGGCGGATCGCCGCCTTAAAGGAGTACGCCGAATGGAACCAGTGCAGCCTGTTCGACGCGCTGCTGGCCAATCTGGAGACGGAGCTGTTCCGCCGGAGCCGGGCCCGGGAGTATGTCCGGCTGATTGAAAAATACCGGGCCATCTACGACCAGCTGGACCTGACGGACCTGCTTTCCGGCATCCTCAGCGAAAGCGGCTACGAGGCGGCCCTCCGGGCCTCCGGGGAGGAGGAGCGGCTGGACAATCTGGCGGAGCTGAAGCAGGCGGTGTACGATTTCCAGCTGAAGGCAGGGGAGGAGGTCACCCTGGGCAACTACCTGGATCATGCGGCCCTCTTTACCAACATGGATCAGACGGAGCGGGCGGAGGCGGTGAAGCTGATGACGGTCCACGCCGCCAAGGGCCTGGAATTCCCGGTGGTGTTTCTATGCG
Organism: uncultured Oscillospiraceae bacterium; assembly: GCA_947626085.1. Taxonomy (GTDB): domain Bacteria; phylum Bacillota; class Clostridia; order Oscillospirales; family Oscillospiraceae; genus Faecousia. The sequence goes on along the minus strand of CANQQU010000004.1, from coordinate 22,055 downwards.
GATTGTCCGAGGGGATTTTTCCCGGCAAGCGGGCCAACACCCGGGAGAAGCTGGAGGAGGAGCGGCGGCTGTGCTATGTGGCCATGACCCGGGCCCGGGACCGGCTGTACCTGTCCGACGCCGCCGGAAACAACTACGACGGCACCGGCCGTCTGCCCAGCCGATTCCTGTTCAATGCCGGCCAGGAGAATGTGGACTACGTCGTACCCCTGGACCCGGAGCTGGTGGACCGGGCCCAGAGCCTCATCGCCGGGACTGAGAATTCGCAGCCGCGGGTCCCCCGGGAGGACCCCCAGATCGGGAAAACGGTCGATCATCCGGTTTTCGGACCGGGGAAAATCATCGGCGTTCCCCGGGACCAGAGCGGCTACATCATCCAGTTTGACCGAATCCCCACGCCCCGCACATTGTCCAAAAGCGTCAGCCTGACGCTTCTGCAATAAAAATCAGGCATGGCCTTTGCCATGCCTGAAAAAACGAACCCGCGATGGGACGCCTATTCCGCGCTTTCCGGGGACTTGCAAAACAGCAGCTCCAGGATGGCGGTGCAGACGATGAGGGTGTACTTGGAGTCGTTGTAGACGCCCCACGGATGGTTTACATAATCAGTGTGATAATTTCGGATCAGATCCATAATGCTGCCGCACGCCATCGCTCGCGTCGAATGTTCCTCCGCCAGATACTGGGCGAAGAAGCTTTGCAGCCCTCGCTCGTAGGAGCGGTGCTTCCGCAGATTTTCCTGGAAGCTGTCGTTGTGGGCATATGTAAAGGCGTCGGTGGTGTAGTGGATCAGCTTGCCCAGCCGGTAGAAATCCACCATCCGCAGCCGCTCCCGGGCGTCCAGGCGGCGGCTGACCCGGCCCACATAGCGCTGGGAATTGCTCCAGTTGTGGCCTCGGAACCAGGAGGCGCGAATAGAGCCTTTAATGTAGGTCGCATAATTCCAGTCCGGCTCTACGCAGCCCAGCAAAAAAGCCCGCCGGTAGCGCCTGGGTTTTTCCACCAGGAACCGGTCCGCCAGGTAGTGCCCCAGCAGTTGATGGCATTCATACCTCAAATCCGCGTCCTCCCTTCAGTAACCTTATGCTAATCGTAACATATTTTTTGCCGTTTTGCCACTGGAAAAAAATATTTCTATGTTTTTCACAAGGATTCCAAAAGAAAAAGGGAATAATTATGCAATTTGCACAATAAACCGCGGCCACCTTTGTGGCCGCGGTTTGGGTCTCATTCTTCGGCTTCCTGTGCTTCCACGATGGTGAAGGACTGCTCGGTGAAGAACGCGCCGTCAAAGTAAACGCTGACCGTGTATTCGCCTACTTCCTCCGGCATCACCGGAATGGCAAGCTCGCAGTCGCCGCCGTGGAGGATGGCGACCCAGGTCCGCACTTGGGTGTTGGCGCTGATCAGGTCCCCGTTCTGGTTCCGAATGATGTACAACGTCGTGATCTCGTCCCAGTTGAAGTTGTAAAGGGCGTATGTACGGCCCAGGATGGCCGCCTTCTGACCCAGGGTAAAGGTGTTGGTATAATTCTCCCTAGGTACGTCGTCGTAGGTCCAGGACTCGGCGTCGGGCGCGACGCACATGGTAAAGACGAAGTCCTCGGACGTAAGGCTGTAGTCGTTAAAGGCGGGGGCATCCGGGGTTTGGGTGGTGAAGCTGCCCTGGAAGACGGTGGAGCCGTCGGCGGCCTGGATGGTGAAGCTGTAGGCGCTGTTGGGGATCGCGGGGGCCAGCACGGCGGAATTGGTTTCGGTGCGCAGTACTTCTTCCCGGTCGGGAACGGCGCTGCCGTCCAGGGCGGTAAAGGAGTAGAGTACCAGCCAGCCGCCGTCGGGAGCGGGTCCAGAGTATTCCCAGGACAGTTGGATAGAGCGGGGATCAGTAAGATCCGCCTGGAAATTGTAGAGCGTCACACTGTTGGCGGTAATGGAGGCCCGGCTGCCGGCCATCATTCCGGGGGCAGTGACCTCGACGGTGTAGCCGGCGGTGGTGTCCAGACCGGTGAACACCGCCTCGCAGGTATTGACCGTTATGGTCTGATCAAACCCGTTGTCGCTGTAGCAGTGGACCTCCCAGCTTTCCACCTGGGCGCCCTCGGGGGCGGACCACTTGGCCGTCAGCGTTTGATCCTGGCAGCTGACGATCTCCAGGTCCTGGGCGTAGATCAGGGGCTGGACAAAGTAGGTCAGGGTATCGTATCCGGCGGTGAAGAGGGAGGAATCCGGAATCAGCCGGAAGGTGTATTCCTTGCCCACGGTCAGGCCGTTCAGCGTGACCATGTGGCCGGAGAAGACAGTGGTTTTTTCCTCCTCCCCCTCGGCGCTGTAAACCAGGTTCCAGGTCTCCGGGTCCTTGCCGTCCACGGTGAAATTGAGGATCACGGCGCCGTCCTCCGCTCCAGCGGTGGCGGTGAAGCTGACGATGTTGATCTGCGCGGGGGTGGTGTAGGTATAGGAGGTGGTGCCGGTGAGCCGGTGGAACCCCTCGATCTGCACCTCGATCTGATAGATGGTGTTGGGCGTCAGATGGTTGAACTGCGCCTGCCCGTTTTCCAGATGGACCTCCCGCTTGTTGCCGTAGATATCGGAGCAGGTCACAATGATCAGGGACTCGTCGGCTTCGGTGGCGACGTTTACCGTCAGGTCGGTTTTTTCTCCGGAGACGGAGATCGCCTGAATGGTCTGCAAGTAGTAGTTGTTGTAGAACCAGTGCCAGCCGAAGGCCGCGACGGCCAGCACGATCACGATCACCAGCAGCGCGACGGGGAATTTCCGCTTTTTCTTGGGGGCCTCCTGGGGATCGTACCGGCGCAGATTCTGGCTGCCGGAGGTACCGGTCTTCCGGACGGAGCCGCCGGAACGGGAAGCGGTCCCGCTCTGGATGTTGCCGCCATTCTTGGTGGGGGCCACCAGGGTCCGGGAACCGGGCAGAACCTGGGGCTCCGGCTCCGGCTTCTCCACGGGAATGGGGGGCGGCACCGGCACGTCGATGGGCTCGGGGGCCACCACCGGCTCGGGGGTCTGATGAGCGATCAGCGCGTCCACCTTGGAGAGAATGTCGGTGGCCTCCTCGGTGATGCCGCCGTATTCCTCGTCAGGATCGGCGTCTTCAGAGGCCAAGGCGTCCAGGAAGGCGAAGTCTTCCGCCTCCACCCGGGGCGCGGGGGTTCCGTCCTCCTCGGTCTTTCTGGTGGGATTGCCGTCCTCGTCATGGAAGGCGATCTCCCCCTCGGCCATTTTTTGAAGCAGCTCCTCCAGCATGGCCTCGGCGCTGGTCTTGGCTTCCGGCTGGCCTTCCTCCGGCTCTTCGCCGGCGGAGTCGGTCATGACTTCATCGTTGACGCCGTTGCGCTGCATATAGGCCTGGATCTCCTGGCCCATTTGCAGGGGATCTGCCCACCGGTTGGCAGGGTCGGGGTCGCAGGCTTTGAGGATGATGGCCGCCATTTCCTCGTCGGCGTACTTGGGGGGCTGGAACGGCTCGGCCGGGGCCCGCCCGGTGAAGGGCAGTTTCCCGCCGTTGTAGGCCTGATAGAGGATCAGACCGGCGGCATAGATGTCCAGGCTGGAACTGAGGGTGGACATGGCGTCCTTGATTTCCGGGGCGGTGTAGCTGCTGATATACTTATCCGGCAGGGAAGCGTATTTCAGGGAGGACATACTGACGAATCCCAGATCGCCGATCCGGAACTCCCGCTCCGGAGAGACGAAGACGTTCTCCGGCTTCAGATCCACATACAGCAGCCCGGCCCGGCGGCACACCGCCAGGGCGGCGCACAGATCCAGCCCCAGGTTCACCGCTTCCAGATAGGTCATGGGGTGCTTCCGAAAATAGTATTCCAGGCTTTGCCGGTAGGGGCTGAGGAGGTACACGTCGTACCCCACCTCGCCCTCCATGGGCACGATCTGATAGCTGTCGTAAGTCAAAAAACCTTCCACCCGGGACAGCCGGAGCAGGGTCTTCGCCTCCTTCACGGTGGCGTCCGCCAGCTCCCGATAGTAGCTCAGGGCGGCAGCCTCGGTGGGGTAAGCCCCGGCCAAAAGAAGGGCCTGGGTCTGTACCTGTGACGCGGGGATGGAAATGACTTTAACAATGTATTTCTTATCAGAGACCTTGTTGATGGCGGGGCAGCAGCGGATCCCGTGATGCTCGCTCATCGGTTCGCCCATGGCGAAATCATCCAGCATCGGGTGAATCAGCTTTGGTTCCGACAATTCCATCGCCTCCTTTCGTGTACATACGCTTATATTATAAAAGAAATTTACAAAAAAGCAACCACTTGTAGTTGTTTTATTTTAAAAGAGATGTTATAATAATGTCGAAAAGCCGCACGGCCCTCGGCCGCGCCAGTTAGGAGGAAAGAATATGAGCAAGATCATCTGCGATGTCTGCGGCACAGCTTACCCGGATACCGCCAGTCAGTGCCCGATCTGCGGCTGCGCCAGACCGGATCATCCCCAGGCAGCCGCCGGTAATTCTGCCGGGGAGCAGGAAGACGCCGGCGGTGGCTATACTTATGTAAAAGGCGGCCGGTTCTCCAAGTCCAATGTGCGCCGCCGGAACCAGACCTCCGGTCCCGTGCCCCGCCGGGAAGCCCGGCAGCCCATGGACATGGACATGGATATGGACGAGGGGCCCGTGGATCAGTACGAGGGGCGCTCCATGAACCCGGTCATCATCGTTGTTATAATCCTGATCGTGGCTGCCTTACTGATCGTGGGATTTATTGCCGTGCGGTTCTTTGTGCCGGATCTTTTCAACCGGCCAGGCGCCACCGAATCTACTGCGTCCTCCACCTCTTCCGCCACGGAAGACACGACCCAGGGCACATCGGAGCCCGGCGTGGTCCCCTGCACCGATCTGATCCTGACCGACACTCAGATCAGGCTGGCCGTCGGCAAGAGCCCCAGTTGGAGACTGAATCCGATTAGGCAGCCCAGCAACACCACCGACCAGATCGTTTACACGACCAGTGACGAGAATGTTGCCATCGTTACCACTTCCGGCGTGATTACCGCGGTGAGCCCCGGCACCGCCACCATTACCGTGACCTGCGGCACCGTGACCAAGCAGGTGACGGTGACCTGCACGGTGGAGAGTACTTCCGAGCCCACCAATCCGCCCACTTCTGAACCCACCAATCCGCCCACCAGCGAACCCACCGAGCCCCCCACCACCGCCCCCTCCGGCTTCAAGCTCAACCGGGAGGACTTCACCATGTTCTCTAAGGGCGAGCAGTGGGATGTGTACGACGGTTCCTCCGTTGGCCGGGACAATATCACCTGGACCTCCAATGATGAAAACGTCTGCACCGTGGAGCGGGGCATCGTCACCGCGGTAGGCCCCGGCGACACCACCATCGTGGCGGAGTACGAGGGCCAGAAGCAGACCTGCATCGTCCGGGTCCGGATCACGCTCTGTACGGATATTACCCTGCCGGAAGTGGAGATCAAGCTGGAGGGCAAGGGCAACAGCTATACCCTCAAGCCGGTCCTCACACCCAGCGACACCAGAGAACCGGTCACCTACAAGTCCAGCGATGATAAAGTCGTTGTCGTCAGCGATTCCGGCGTGATCACCGCGGTGGGGAACGGCAAGGCCACCGTCACCGTGACCTGCGGCTCCGTCAGTAAGACGGTGAACGTGACCTGCGAGTTCAAGGAGGAAACGCCTTCGTCTGACACGGAGTCCAAAACCGACGACGAAACCGAAAATAAGACCTAAACCGCGCGTTCCAAGGGAAAACCTGCGGCGGCACCTGTTAAAAGTGCCGCCGCATTGGTGCGCTTTAAATGCGGCGGGCTTTCAGCTTTCGCTTCCGCCGTGGCTGCCCTTTCGGAACAGCAGGGAGATGCACCAAAGTCCCGCCAGGCCGATCACAGTATAGATGATCCGGCTGAGCAGGGCGTCCTGCCCGTTAAACAGCCAGGCCACCAGATCAAATTGGAAAATGCCCACCAGGCCCCAGTTGATGGAGCCGATGATGGAAAGTATCAGCGCCAAGGTATCCATCTTTAAACCTCCGATCCAAAATTGGGCTGTCAATAGATTTCCCAGGCAGGAATGGTTTATTCCGGAAAGATTCGGGGAAAATGGGCATGGCTGCCAATCGGCGCGAAAGGAGAAGATCATGATCATTCTTCACGAACCGGCCTTTGCGAAGGTCAATCTGACCCTGGACGTGCTGGGCAAGCGCCCGGACGGCTATCACGATCTGCGCAGTATCATGCAGACGGTCTCCATCCGGGACGATGTGACCCTGACCCTGGGCACGAAGGAGCCCTGGAAGCTCACCTGCAACTGGGAGGCGCTGCCCCAGGGCCCGGAAAATCTTGCCTGGAAGGCGGCGGAGGTCTTCTTCCAAAATGCCCGCCGGGACCCGGAGGGCCTGACCATCGATCTATTCAAGCGGATCCCCGCCCAGGCCGGCTTAGGCGGCGGCAGCGCCGACGCGGCGGCGGTGCTTCGGGCCCTGAACCGGCATTATGACGCGCCCTATTCCATCCTGGCCCTGGCGGAGCTGGGGAGCTTGGTTGGAAGCGACGTACCCTTCTGCGTCCTGGGAGGTACTGCCATGGTAGAGGGCAGGGGAGAGCGGCTGCGGAAGCTGCCGGACCTTCCCGAGTGCTTTTTCGTGGTGTGCAAGCCGGATTTTTCCGTTTCAACCCCGGAGCTGTACCAAAAGCTGGACCGGACCGTCATTCCCAAGCACCCGGATCACCGGGCCATGGAGAGCGCCCTGCTTGCCGGGGACCTGGGAAAGGTGGCCGACGGGATCTACAACGTCTTTGATCCCGTGGTGACCCAGGACCACCTGGAATTAAATTATATCAAGTCGATCCTCAATACCTACGGCTCCCTGGGCCAGCAGATGACCGGTTCCGGCTCGGCGGTGTACGGGATGATGCCCAGCTTTGAGTTTGCCGCCGTGGCCTGCAACATGCTGAAGGACCATTATCCCCAGATTTTTATTGCCAGATCTGTATAATTTTGCCATTTTCCGTCCATACTGAAGGCATTTCAGTGTGGACGGTGTTTTTTATGAAGAAATTGGTCCGGTTTGCCGCGCTGGTCCTGCTCCTGGGCCTGATGGTCTGGTATGTGGGGGTGCTGAAGGACCGGCAGCTGCTCAGCGACGGCCTGATCCGCCTCCATGTGGTGGCGGCCTCCGATTCGCCCCAGGATCAGGAAGTGAAGCTCCAGGTGCGGGACGCCATCACGGCCTGGTTGGAGCCGGTCCTGGATGAATTGCCCGATCAGGCCCAGGCGGAGGCATATCTGCGGGACCGTTTGGCGGATCTGGAGGCCCTGACCAACCAGCTGTTGCGCAAATTGGGATGCGGCCAGACCGCCCGGGTAAGTCTGGAGCGGGAGGCGTTCCCTCTTCGGACCTACGACACCTTCCGGCTCCCCGCCGGGGTGTATACCGCCCTGCGGGTGGTGATCGGTCCCGGGGAGGGACATAATTGGTGGTGCGTGGTGTTTCCCAGCCTGTGCCTGCCCCAGTCCCAGGAGGCGTTTCGGGAAAAGGCCGCCTCCGCCGGGTTTTCCCAGACCCTTTCCGGCGCCCTGACGGGGGAGGGGACATATCAGCTCCGCTTTTTCCTGCTGGACTGGCTGGGAAGAGTTGATAATTTCTTTTTTTCCGGGAAATGAACCCTGTCCATTGGACCGTTTCCGTGTTATAATAGCCAAAAAGACAAAGAGGTGAGGCTTATGCTGCGTCTGCTCCTGGGAACCGACTGGACCGCGAACCGGGACGCCGTTTTGTCCCGGATCGCTCGGGACGTGTCCGACCGCCATGCCGGGCGGATTCTGCTGGTTCCGGAACTGATCAGCCATGAGATGGAACGGCGGCTCTGCCTGGCGGCGGGGGATACCGCCAGCCGCTACGCGGAGGTGCTGTCCTTCACCCGCCTGGCCCGCCGGGTGGCGGAGTGGATGGGCGTGGCCCCCGAAAACTGCATGGACGCCGGCGGCCGGGTGGTGGCCATGGCGGCGGCGGCCCGGCAGCTTCACAGCCGGCTGAAGGCCTATGCCTCGGTGGAAACTCGCCCGGAGTTTTTGACCGGCCTGGTGGAGGCTGTGGACGAATTTAAACGCTGCCGGATTCAGCCGGAGGACCTTCGGCGGGCGTCCCAGGCCCTGGAGGGCAGCTTCGCCCAAAAGCTGGAGGAGCTGGCCTTGCTGCTGGAGACCTACGACACCCTCTGCGCCCGGGGCAGCCGTGACCCAAGGGATCAGATGAACTGGCTCCTTTCCCAGTTGGAGGCGGGGGATTTTGCCCGGCGCCACGTCTTTTACATCGACGGCTTTCCCGATTTTACCCGCCAGCACATGGCGATTTTGGAGCATTTGATCGAAGTTTCCCCCCTGGTCACCGTCAGCCTGAACTGCGACCGGGCCGGTTCAAACGCCATGGCCTTTGAAAAGGCGGGCCAGACCGCTATGGACCTGCTGCGGTGCGCCCAGGAGGCGGGAACGCCGGTGGCGATCAGCTTCGTGCCGCCCCGCTCGGTGCCGCTGTCCCCCCTCCACGCCGCGTTGTTCCAGGGCGCGCTTCCCCAGCTTCCCGGGCAGGTCCACGCGTTCGCTGCCGGCAGTCCCATGGAGGAGTGCCAGGCCGTCGCGGAGCGGATCTTGGACCTGGTGGCCGCCGGGCGCCGGTATCGGGACGTCAGCGTGGCCTGCGGGGACCTTCCCGGATACCGCCAGCTGCTCCAGCTGGTGTTTCGCCGCCGGGGGATCCCGATCTACATCTCCGGCACCGAAGATATTCTGGGCAGAACGGTGATCTCCGCCGTCCTCACCGCCCTGGACGCGGCCCTGGGGGGCTTTGAATGCCGGGACGTGCTGCGTTACTTAAAATCCATGGTTTCCCCCCTGACCCCGGAGGAGGCGGACCGGGTGGAAAACTACGCCCTGCTGTGGAACATCCAGGGCAGCCGCTGGCTGCGGCCCTGGGAGCGGCATCCCGATGGATTGGGCGGGGAATGGAACGACGCCGCCCGGGAGACCCTTCGGGCCCTTAATGAGGCAAGGGACCGGGCCTTGGCGCCCCTGGAGGGGCTGTGGCGTGGATTCCGGCAGAGCGGGAACCTGGCCGGCCAGGTGGAGGCCCTTTACCAGTTCCTGACCCAGCTGTCCCTGGCGGACCGCCTGGGCCGGATGGCGGAGGAGCTGGACGGTGCCGGGGACAACCGGGGCGCCCAAATTCTCAATCAACTCTGGGAGATTTTGCTGAACGCTCTGGAGCAGCTCTATGATGTGTTGGGCCAAACCCATTGGGAGCCGGAGAGCTTTGTCCGGCTGCTGACGCTGCTTCTCAGCCAGTACGATGTGGGCACCATTCCGCCAGTGCTGGACGCCGTGACGGTGGGTCCGGTCAGCGCCCTTCGGTGCCAGCAGTGCCGGCATCTGTTCGTCCTGGCCGCCGAGGAGGGGAATCTTCCTCGGTACAGCGGCTCCCGGGGGGTCCTGACGGACCGGGAGCGGGTGACGCTCCGGTCCCTGGGGGTACCCCTCACCGGCGGGGCGCTGGAGGGCCTTCAGGCGGAATTTGCCGAAATATACGGCGTTTTTGCCGGCGCTTCCCAAACAGTGACGGTGTCTTGCTCGGCCCAGCCCTCCTTCCTCTACAGCCGCCTGGCGAAAATGGCCGGCGGCCCGGAGCCGGTGGGTATGCTTTTGGGCGCGGCCCGGACGGACCGGCTGGAGGCCGGGGCGTTTCTTGCGCGGCTGGGCGGTGAGAAAGCCGCGGATGATCTGGGCCTGACCGACGTTTTTCGGCAGGTGCGGGACCAGGCCAGCCAGTCCTTGGGCGCGCTGTCCCCGGAAACCGTCGCGGCCCTCTATGGCGGCGCCCTGCGGCTGTCCGCCTCGCAGATCGACCGGCAGGCGGACTGCCGCCTGGCCTACTTTCTCCAGTATGGCATCCGGGCCCAGGAGCGGAAGCCCGCCGCCATCGATCCGGCGGAATTCGGTACTTATATCCACGCAGTGCTGGAAAAGACCTGCCGCCAGGTTATGGCCCAAGGCGGCTTCCACAACACGGGCCTGGAGGAAACCCTGTCCATCGCCCGGTTCTATTCCGCTTCCTATGCCCAGGAGCGCTTCGGGCAGCTGGACGCCCGGGCTTCCTACCTGTTTCAGCGGAACGCCCGGGAGCTGGAGATGGTGGTGGAGGAGGTCTGGCGAGAGCTGCGGGACGCCCAGTTTGCCCCCGCCTATTTTGAGCTGCCCTTCGGCGACCGGGGCCGCCCCCCGGTCAATGCCTCCGGGGAGAAAATGAACGCCACCCTCCGAGGATTTGTGGATCGGGTGGATATCTGGCGCCAGGGAGAGAACACCTATTTCCGTGTAGTGGACTACAAAACCGGAAAAAAGGATATGGACTACTGCGACCTCTACCACGGCCTGGGCCTTCAAATGCTTTTATACCTCTTCGCCCTGGCGGATACAGGCGGCGACCTGCTGGGCAAATTTCCCATCCCTGCGGGCGTGGAGTATTTTCCCGCCCGGGCCCCGGTGCTACCGGCGGACAGCCGGCTGGGGGAGGAGGCAGCGGAAAAGGAACGGCAGAAGCAGTGGCGCCGGCATGGCTTACTGCTGGGGGAGGAACCGGTGATCCGGGCCATGGAGCCCGGCGATTCCCCGGCCTGGCTGTGCTGCAAGCGGGGCAAGGACGGCTCCCTCACCGGCGACCTGGCGGACCGGGAGCAGCTGGCCCTGCTGAAGCGCTATGTGTTCCGGCTGGTGGGCCGGATGGCGGACGAGATCGCCGCCGGAAAGGTCGCGCCCAACCCCTACGCCCGAGGCTCTGCCCACGACGCCTGCGCCTACTGTCCCTACGGCGCTGTCTGCCGGGGAACGGGGCAGCGGCGGAACGGGCGAAAAATGGAGGCCCAGGAATTTTGGGCCGCGCTGGAAAAGGAGGATCGCCATGGCTGAGACCCTGACCCCCGAACAGACACTAGCGGTTTCCGACCGGGGCGGGCGGCTGCTGGTCTCCGCCGCCGCGGGCTCCGGGAAAACCAAGGTGCTGGTCGACCGGCTCCTGGGCTATCTGACGGACCCCAACCATCCGGCGGATATTGACGAATTTCTCATCATTACCTATACCAACGCCGCCGCCGCCGAGCTGCGGGGGAAGATCGCCGCCCGGCTCACCGCCTATGTGGGGGAGCATCCGGAAAACCGGCATATGCAGCGGCAGCTGCAGCGGCTGTACCTGACCAAGATCTCCACGGTCCACGGCTTCTGTGGCGAGATTCTGCGGGAGTACGCCTACCGGCTGGAAATTCCCGGGGATTTTCGAATCGCGGATGAAAGCGAGTGCCAGGAGCTGCGGGAAACGGTCCTAAGCCGCCTTTTGGAGGCGGCCTACGAGGGCGCGGCGGAGGACGCCGCCTTCCGGGCCTTTGTGGATACCCAGGGCCTGGGCCGGGACGATGCCCTGATCCCCGGCCTGATTTTAAAGGTTTATGACAGTTCCCGCTGCCACCTGGACCCGGAGGGGTATCTTAAGTTCTGCGCCGCCCAGGGAAGTCAAAGCGCCGCCGACGCGGCCCAGACCCCGTGGGGACAGTATCTGATGGCGGACCTCCGGGACAGCCTGGAAGGCCAGATCGCCATCCTTCGGTCCTGCGCCGAGGCGGCTGAAAAGAAGGAAGGCTGGGGCAAGGTGGCGGGGCTCCTGTCCGACACGGCGGCGCAGCTGCGTATCTTGGCACAGGAGCGGACCTGGGACGGCGTCGCCGGCTTCCAGGTGGATTTTGGCCGGCTGTATTTCCCAAAAAAATTCCCGGACCAAGAGTTATCCGACCGGATCAAGGCCCTGCGGGAGGACTGCAAGGACCTTGTCAAGAGCAAGCTCCGGGCATTTACCGACTCCAGCGACCGGGTTTTGGAGGATCTGGCCCTGGCCGCTCCGGCTGCCGCCGGACTGACCGACCTGGTACGCCGTTTCTCCCGGGCCTATGACCGGGCCAAGGCCGCCCGGAGGATCTTGGACTTTTCAGATTTGGAGCAAAAGACCCTGGACCTGTTCCTGGGCCGGGGCCGTACCGGCCCGACGGAGCTAGCGGAGGAGGTGGGCGGAAAATTCCGGGAGGTGCTGGTGGACGAGTACCAGGACACCAACGCCGTCCAGGACGCCATTTTTTCCGCCCTCACCGCCCGCCGGGGGAATCTGTTCCTGGTGGGGGACGTGAAGCAGTCCATTTACCAGTTCCGCCTGGCGGACCCCTCCATTTTCCTGGAAAAGTACCGCTCTTTTGTTCCGGCCCCCGGGTCGCCGGGCCAGGACCGGAAGGTGCTGCTGAGTCAGAATTTCCGCTCTGGCGGGGCGGTTTTGGAGGCGGTGAACCATGTGTTTTCCGCCTGCATGACCCCAAAGGTAGGGGGCCTCGCCTATACAGACAAGGAGGCCCTGCGGGAGGGCCTGCCCCACGAGCCCCTGGGCGAGCCGGAGGTGGAGCTGCATGTGCTGCAAACCGATCAGGACGGCTACGCCCAAGAGGCGGAGTATATCGCGGACCGCCTTTCCCAGCTATTGGACGGCACCCATCTGATCCGCCGGGAGGGGACTCTGAGCCCGATCCAGCCTTCCGATGTGGCGATCCTGCTCCGCTCGCCCAACGCCGTTGGCGGTTATTACCGGGCTGCCCTGGAGCGCCGGGGCATTCCCTGCGCCTCCGGCGCTGGAACGGACCTGCTCCAAACGCCCGAGGTCATGATCCTCCGCTCCCTGCTGCAAACCGTCAGCAATCCCCGGCAGGATATCCCGTTGGCAGCCTGCCTGTGCAGCCCTGCCTTCGGCTTCCGGGCGGAGGACCTGGCCCGGGCCCGGGCCGGATGCCGGGAGGGCTCCTTATATGACGCAATATGCCGGGACGGCGGGGAGAAAAGCGCAGCCTTTCTCAAGACCCTGACGGCCCTCCGCCGGGCCGCCCGGACGGAACGGCTCACGGGCCTGATGGAGGCGGTGTTTACCCTTACCCGGCTGGACAGCGTTTTTTCCGCCCTTCCCGGCAGTGGGGAAGAAAACCTGCGTGGGTTTTACCACCTGGCCGCGGAGTATGAGAGCCGGGGCCGCAGGGACCTGGAATCCTTCCTGGCCTACCTGGACGCCATGGAGAGCCGGGGTCTGGTGCTTCCCGGCCAGACGGACAACGGGGTGGCCATCCTCAGCATTCACAAGTCCAAGGGCCTGGAATTTCCCGTGGTCTTTCTCTGTGGCCTGTCCCGGAGCTTCAATTTGGAGAGCGCCCGGGCCCAGGTCCTGTGCGACCGGGATCTGGGTCTGGGACTGAGCTGTGTGGACAGGCGAACCAGGGTCCGCTATCCCACCGTTTCCCGGCGGGCCATCGCCGCCAAGACCCTGGACGCCACCCTTTCGGAGGAACTGCGGGTACTCTATGTGGCCATGACACGAGCCAGGGACCGGCTGATCATGAGCTACGCTTCCAGGAACCCGGAGAACGCCCTCACTCGGATCGCGCTGCGGCGGGACCTGGGGGGCAGGGAGGCCCTGGCAGCCTCGGCTTCCTGCCTGGGGGACTGGGTGCTGCTTGCCGCTATGGAGCGGACCGAGGCCGGCGCGTTGTTTTCCCTGGGCGGCGATACCGATTCCGCTGTCCCCGGCAATTTTCCCTGGAAAATCGTCACCGCCCAGGCCGCCCCTTTGCCGGAAGATACCCGTACCACCGCCGCTCCGGCGGCCCCCATTCCGGAAGCGACCCTGGAAAAGCTGCGGCAGTCGCTGGCCTTCCGCTACCCCCATCAGGCGGCGACCCAGGCACCCTCCAAGCAGACCGCAACGGAGCGGAAGGGCCGGGAGAAGGACCGGGAGGCTGCGGAAAACGCCCAGGAGCCTCCCGCGCCCCGGCGGTCCTGGCGGGCCCCCGCCTTTGCCCAGACCGCCAAGGACCGGGGCAGCGCCGTCCATCTGGCGCTGCAATACATCGACTATGGAAAGTGCGGCAGCCTGTCCGGCGTGGGGGCGGAGCTGACCCGGCTGAAACAAGAGGGCTTTCTCACGGAGGACCAGGAACAGGCGGTGGACCCCGCATCCCTGGCACGGTTTTTTGACTCCGACCTGGGGAAGCGGCTCCGGGAGGCGAAAGACATTCTCCGGGAGTTCAAATTCTCCATTCTGGACGACGGCAGCGTCCTCGCGCCGGACTTGGAGGGGGAGAAGATCCTCCTGCAAGGCGTGGTGGACTGCGCCATTTTGGAGGAGGACGGGATCACGGTCCTGGATTTTAAGACCGATCACGTCTCTCTGGACCACCTGACCCAGACAGTGGAGCGGTATCGCCCCCAGGTGGAGGCTTACGCCTCGGCCCTGGAGCGGATCTTCGAGCGCCGGGTGAAGGGAAAGTACCTCTATTTCTTCCACTTGGATCAGGCGGTGGCGCTGTAATGGATGTACCATGGAAAGCGGCCTATTTGACTATCGGGTGGCGCCGAACAAGGAAAAAACCGCGCGGTTTTAGCGCGGCTCCCCAAAATTCTGCCCCGCCGGGACCCGGCGGGGCAGCGGCTTGTTACCGGCTGTTCCGGCTCTGGCTGCTCTGATTCTGGTTCTGGCTGTTCTGATTCTGATTCTGGTTCTGGCTCTGATTCTGGCTGTTCTGGTTCTGATTCTGGTTCTTGCTCTGATTCTGGTTGCTATTCATGTGATGATCCTCCAAAAAAGGTTTTTACGGCTGGGCCGCTAGGGGAAGTTTGCCCCAAAACTCAGGATTTATCCTTTGCTTTGAAAAAAAGACTGGCCAGCAGCCCAGCCGCCACGGCGGCGGTGATCCCGCCGGCGGTGGCCTTGAGCCCACCGGTGAGGGTCCCCAAAAATCCGTCCTGGGTGACGGCCTCCTTGACTCCCTTTGCCAGATTGTAGCCGAAGCCCGTCAGGGGTACCGTGGCCCCCGCCCCGGCCCAGTCCACCAGGGGCTGATACAGTCCAACGGCGCCCAGGAATACGCCCGCGACCACATAGCTGACCAAAATGCGGGCAGGGGTCAGCTTGGTCTTGTCGATCAGGATTTGGCCGATGACGCACAGCAGTCCTCCAACCAAAAACGCTTTCAAATAATCCATGTCAATTACTCCTTCCGCTGATGGCGACGGCGTGGCACACGCCCGGAATGGGCAGCCCCTGCTGGGTGGAGGTGGGGGAGAGCAGCGCCCCGGTGCCGCAGAACAGGATCTTCTTCAGCTTTCCGCTACTTAGCTCTCCCAGCAGACGGCCGCAGAGGGTGATGGCGCTGCATCCGCAGCCGGAGCCGCCGGCATGGACGTCCTGCTTCGTGTTGTCAAAGACCATGCAGCCGCAGTCTGCGATCTTGCCTCCCAGCTGGACGCCCCGCTCCTCCGCCAGCCGGAGCAGCAGATCCTTTCCCAGCTGACCCAGGTCGCCGGTGACGATGAGATCAAAGTCCGCCGGCGAGGTCTGGGTGTCCTGAAAATGGGCGCAGATGGTGTCCAGCGCGGCGGGCGCCATGGCGGCCCCCATATTGTTGGCGTCCTTGATCCCCAGATCTTGGACGGTGCCCACGGTGCAGGCCTCGATTTTCGGCCCGTTCCCCTGGGGCACGACCAGCGCGGCCCCGGAGCCGGTGACGGTCCATTGGGCGGTGGGGGTCCGCTGCCCGCCGTAGCCCAGGGGAAAGCGGTACTGCCGCTCCGAGGAAGCGAAGTGGGAGGAGGTCATGGCCACCACCCGGTCAAAAAAACCGCCGCTCACCGCCATGGCCGACAGAAGCAGACTCTCCGCCATGGTGGAGCAGGCCCCGTACAGCCCCAGATGGGGAATGCCGGTGTTCCGCAGACTAAAGGAGGAGCCAATGCACTGATTCAGCAGGTCCCCGGAGAACACCAGATCGAAGCCGTTCTCGTCCAGCCCCGCCTTTTTCGCCAGGGTTTCCAGGGCCAGCTGCTGCATCCGCTTTTCCGCCTGTTCCCAGGTCTTCTGGCCAAAGTAGGAGTCCTGCTCCGTCACATCGAAGCACTCCGCCAGAGGGCCTTCGCTTTCCTTTTTCCCCGCCACGCTGGCCCAGGCGGCGATCACCGGCGGCTGTGCCGGCACAAAGCTCTGCCGCCCCCGTTTGTAAGTTCCCATGCGCATACCTTCCTTGATGTTTTTCCCTAGTATGCGCCGCTGTCAGAAAAATAAACAATGTTATGTAAACCTATAGCCGCTCAAAAACCCTATTTCAGGCCCCGGACGATTTCCCGGATCTCGATTTCCAGCCCTTGGACAATCTTTTCCAGCGGTACGGCCTCTTCCCTGGGAACGTGGAGAAATCCGCCGGTTTTCGGCCCTTTCCCGGCGGCGATCCCCTCCAGCAGACCGTATAGCACTCGGTTGCACACGAAGGTCCCGGCGGACTGACTGACTCGGGCGGGGACCCCGGCATTTGCCATTGCCTGGGCAATTTCCGCTGCCGGCAGGGCAGAGGTGCGGTACTCCGGCCCTGCTGGACGGATCTTTTCGCTCCCATATTGCACGCCGTCGTTGTCCGGGATTTTCGACGCCATGTAATTGACGGCAGTTTGTTCCGGGGTCAGGCAGTCCCGGTTCCCGGCCAAGCCCACGCACAGCACCGCGTCGGGGGAAAACCGCTCCGCCAGCGACCACAGCTCCGGCTCCACCCGGTCATAGGACACCGGCAGACAGGCGGTGATGATCTTCGCCCCTTCTATGACGGCGGGCAGCCGCTGTACCGCCTCCCAGGAGACGTTTTTTCTGTCCCCGCCGAAGGGCTCAAAGCCCGTTACCAAGATCTTCATAGCTCCTCCTGATCATTGGGCCCCCGCGGAAAGCGGGGGCCCGGCATTCATTTCAGCTCCGGAATCATTTTCTGGTAGTAGGGGAGCAGGCCGATCTTGTCGGGGGTATGCTCGGGAAGCTGCCAGAAATCATAGCCGGGATAGTCGTTGCCCTCGATAATGGCGGGGCCGGTGGGCGTTATGCACACATCCCAGCCGATATACCGAAATTCCGGGATCTCCATGGCGGCCTTCAAGCACAGCTCGATGGCCTCCTTCACATAGGGCACCTGGTAGCCCAGCAGGGGCACGCCGGTGTAGGGATGGGTGTCGTAATTGATGAGCTTGGAGGTGTGGGCCACGCCCACGATCTTCCCGGTCTCCGGGTCCAGGGGGCAGCACAGGCCGTCGTTTTCCATGTTGTCCACGAACTTGCCGCAGTTTCCCATCTTCACCACCTGGTAGACGCAGTGGGCCTCCCCCTGGGCCACCAAGGTGACGATCCGCAGGGAGTTGATGGACAGGGGGTACAGCTTGGACAGGGCCTCGTGCTGCTTCAGCTCCTCTTCCACGGTGCCAAAGCCCTTCTCTTTCACATAGGCGTACATTTTGGAGAGACTTTCAAAATCCCCAGTCTTCAGCTTTTCGATGCCCTTGCCGCTCTCGCCCACCTGGGGCTTGGCGAAAAGCACCGGGAACCGCCGGGCGAAGGCGATGAAGTCCTCCTCGCTGGCGGTGGTCATGTCCAGGTATTCCCGGCCCAGATAGGGGGCAAACCGGGCGTAGAATTCATTCTTTTTGTCGAAAATATGGGTATACTGGGGATCGTTGCAGATCGTCACCAGCTTTTTGTTCCACAGCCGGGTAACATAGGTCTTCCGCTGGGCGGCGTTCATGTCGTAGAAGCCGAAGATCAGGTAGTCATAGTACCCCGCCCCGTACCGGGCGGCGCAGTTGAGAATGTCGAAAAAGAGAAAGACCTTGCTTTTCCCGCATTTTTCGTGGGCCCGGCGGATCACGTCGAAAAACTTGGACAGCCGGACGCCCTTTAGAATGTGCAGATAGTATCGCAGCTTTTCCATTTTATTTTCCGGCCAGGGCCCGTTCCAGCCATACGCTGCCCACATCCAGGGCGGTGTAGAGCCCGTCCTTTTCGCTCTTTTTCACCACCCGGTCCCGGCTCCGGGCAGCGGGGTCGGTGAGCTGGAGCTGAACGGAGACCCGGGTGGCGATCTCGGTGTCGTTGACCGTTTTGGATTCCAGCACCTGGAGCATGACGATATGGCTGTCCGCCATGGAGCCGTAGTAGATCAGATTGCCCTTCCGCATCAGCGGATGGCCCTTGTACATCAGAACGCTGTTTTCTTCCGCCATAGAAACCTCCTTGCAGAAAATGGTTGGGGAGCCCGGGGCGGGCCCCCCAAATCATCAAGATTTTTCAAATAGATACCGCTGCACCAGCTCCTGAAGCAGCTCGTCCCGGTCCAGCTTGCAGATCATGCTGCGGGCGTTGTTGTAATTGGTGATATAGGTGGGATCTTCGGTGAGCAGGTACCCCACGATCTGATTGATGGGGTTGTAGCCCTTCTCGCTGAGAGCGTCGAAAACGCTGCGCAGGGTCCGGCGCATATTCTCCTTCTCGTCGCTGGGAACGGTAAATTTAATGGTGCTGTTGTCTGTCATGGGGCACCCTCCTTCCTCTTCTGAGGTCTATTATAGCCGAAAGTACCGCCGGTGTAAAGGCTTGACCGGTATTTTTTTCTGTTTTTACCGCAGCGTGGCGTCCAGCCGCTCTTTCAGGGCGGTCAAGACCTGGTTCATCACCTGCTCCGAGTCGGCGTCGGTGAGGGTCCGGTCGTCGGCCCGCAGCTCCAGGGAGAAGGCCATGCTCTTTTTGCCCGCGGGAACGCCGGGACCACGGTAGATGTCAAACAGGCTGACGCTGCGCAGCAGTCTTCCGGCGGCCTGGGTGATCACCTTTTCCGCCTGGGCCACGGTGACGCTCTCCTGGCACACCAGGGCCAGATCCCGGCTGACGGCGGGATACTTGGGCAGCGGCGTGTAGGTGGGTTCCGGAAGCCGCATGGGCAGCAGGCCGGAGAAATCGATCTCGGCGGCGTAAACCTCCCCATCGATGCCGTAGTTTTTCGCCACCAGGGGATGCACCTGGCCCAAAACGCCCACTTCCTGACCACCGATAGTCACCCGGGCGCAGCGGCCGGGATGGTAGCTGGGATGATCCGTCCAGGCTTCATATTCGGCCTTGGGCATCCGCAGGCCGGAGAACACCGCCTCCAGCTCCCCCTTGAGGGTGAAGAAGGTCTCGCCGGCGCCGTAGGTCCCCAGCACCAGATGCTTGGGTTCCTCGGGCAGCGCCTGGCCCTCCTTGGGCAGATACACCTTGGCAAGCTCATAGAGCTTGGCGGCCTTGTTGTGGTAGGCGCTGTTCCGGGAGAGAATGTCCAGCATGGAGGGCAGGGCCACGGTCCGCATGATGGAGGTGTCCTCGCCCAGGGGGTTCTGAATTTTCAGAGCCTTCCGCAGGGGGGAATCCTGGGGCAGCCGGATCTGGTCGAAAATGGAGGGGGAGACGAAGGAGTAGGTGATGATCTCGCTGTAACCCATCGCCCTGCACAGACTTCCGGCGGCGTTTTCAAAGCGCATCATGGGGGTGTAACCGCCCTGGGTGGCGGTGGAGAAGGAGGTGACAGGGATCTCGTTGTAGCCGTAGGAACGGCCCACCTCCTCGGCAATGTCGGCGGTGAGGACCAGGTCCGGCCGCCAGGAGGGGACCTGGATCATCCCGTTTTCCACGGGGATCTCCAGCCGGTTCAGGTACAGCTCCATGTCCGCCTGGGAGATATCGGTGCCCAGCAGGGCGTTGATTTTCTCCGGCTCCAGGGGAATGGTTCTGGGCGCGGGGATCTCTCCCAAAATATCCACCACGCCGTCCAGCACGTCGCCGCACTGGAGAAGCTCCACCAGCTCGCAGGCCCGCTGGATGGCGGGCAGGGCCATCAGGGGATCAAGATGTTTTTCAAACTTGCCGGAGGACTCGGTGCGCATTCCCAGGGCCAGGGCGGTCTGCCGGATGGAGGTGCCGTCGAAGTTGGCGGACTCGAAGACCACCGTGGCGGTGTCGTCCAGAATTTCGGAGTTTTCGCCGCCCATAATGCCCGCCAGGCCGATGGGCTTGTCCTGGTCCGCGATGACCAGCATCCCGGGCTTTAATTGCCGCAGGTTCCCGTCCAGGGTGGTCAGGGTCTCGCCCTCCCGGCTCTCCCGGACGATGATCTTCCCGGAGGAGACATACCGGTAGTCGAAGGCGTGCATGGGCTGGCCGTATTCCAGCATCACATAGTTGGTGATGTCCACGATGTTGTTGATGGGCCGGACGCCGTTGGCCCGGAGCCGCTGCCGGAGCCACTTGGGGGAGGGGCCGATCTTCACATTGGCCACCATCCGGGCGGTGTACCGGCTGCAAAGCTGGGTGGCCTCCACCTCCACGTCCAGGTGGTCGAAGATGCTTCCGGCGCCGCTGCCCTTTACTTCCGGCTCGTGGTGGCGCATGGGCTTGTGGAAGGCCGCGGCGGCCTCCCGGGCCAGGCCGATGATGGAGTAGCAGTCCGGTCGGTTGTTGGTGATCTCAAATTCCACCACGGTGTCGTCGCTGCCCATGACGGTGTTGATGTCCTGCCCCACGGAGCAGTCCTCCTGGAGGATCCAGATGCCGTCTTCAATGGCGTAGGGGAAGTCGTTTTTGGTCAGGCCCAGCTCCTTGAGGGAGCAGAGCATCCCGTTGGATATTTCGCCCCGGAGCTTGCCCTTGGTGATGTGGATGCCGCCGGGGAGGCGGGAGTTGTGCAGCGCCACGGGGACCAGGTCGTTTTCCTTCACATTCTGGGCGCCGGTGACGATCTGAATGGGTTCTTCCTTGCCCACGTCCACCTGGCAGATCCACATATGGTCGGAGTTGGGGTGCCGGACCAGGGAAAGCACCCGGCCCACCACCACGTTCTGAATTTCTGCGTCCAGCCGCTCGTAGGTCTCCACCTTCTGACCGAAGATGGTCATGGTCTCGCAGAATTCCTTGTCGGACACCTGGGACAGGTCCACAAATTCCTCATTGATCCATTTTCTGTTGAGCTTCATGCTTCTGTCCCTCCTTAGAACTGGTTCAAGAACCGGATATCGTTGTCGAAGATCAGCCGCAGATCATTGATCCTGGTGCTGCGCATAGCCATCCGCTCCAGGCCCATGCCGAAAGCGAAGCCGGAGTACTCCTCCGGGTCGATGCCGCAGTTTTCCAGCACCTTGGGATGCACCATGCCGGCGCCCAGCAGCTCGATCCAGCCCTCGCCGTGGCAGGTGGAGCAGACCTGGCCGTCCACCTCGCCGGTGCCCTTGCACTTGTGGCACTGCATATCCATTTCGCAGCTGGGCTCGGTGAAGGGGAAGTGATGGGGCCGGAACCGCATCACGGCGTCCGAGCCGTAGAGCTGCTTCATCAGGGTGGTCAGGGCGCCCTTCAGGTCGCCCATGGTGATGTGCTTGTCCACCACCAGCCCCTCGATCTGATGGAACATGGGGGAGTGGGTGGCGTCAGCCTCGTCCTTCCGGTACACCCGGCCCGGGGCAATGATGCAGATGGGGGGCTTGGCGTTTTCCATCACCCGGATCTGTACCGGGCTGGTCTGGGTCCTGAGGAGCAGGGAATCGTCGTCCGTAAAGTAGAAGGTGTCGGACCGGTCCCGGGAGGGGTGGCCCTCCTCGATATTCAGCCGGGTGAAGTTGTAGTCCGCCAGCTCCACCTCGGGGCCGTCCACCACCTGGTAGCCCATGCCCACGAATACGTCCTTGATCTGCTGCAATACCTGGTTCATGGGGTGCTGCTTGCCCATGACCACGGCCTTGCCGGGGATGGTCACGTCCACCGTCTCCTTGAGGAGCTTTTCCTCCAGGGCGGCGGCGTGGAGATCGACCTTGCGCTGCTCCAGCTTGGCCTCGATCTCGGCACGGACGGAGTTGGCCAGCTGACCCATCACGGGCCGCTCCTGGGCGGTGAGCTTCCCCATCTGCTTGAGGACGTTGGTGAGCTCTCCTTTTTTCCCCAGCAGCTTCACCCGCAGCTCCTCCAATACGGCAGGGGAGCCGGCGGCTTCCAGGGCCTCCATGGCTTGACGTTTGATGCTCTCTAGCTGTTCCTTCATTTTTATGACCATTCCTTTCCGCTGCGCTACAAGGCACCAAAGGGAATGAAACACAGGTGCCACTAACACAG
>CANQQU010000003.1 GCA_947626085.1 uncultured Oscillospiraceae bacterium | reverse complement strand
ACGCCCTTGTTGCCGTGGCGGCCGGCCATCTTGTCGCCCACGGAGATCTTCCGCTTCTGGGCGATGTAGACCCGGACGGACTTGGTGACGCCGGGGGCCAGCTCGTCGCTGTTCTCCTTGGTGAACACCTTCACATCCACCACAATGCCGCTTTCGCCGTGGGGGACCTTCAGGGAGGTGTCCCGGACCTCCCGGGCCTTCTCGCCGAAGATGGCCCGCAGCAGCCGCTCCTCGGGGGTCAGCTCCGTCTCGCCCTTGGGCGTTACCTTGCCCACCAGGTAGTCGCCGGAGCGCACCTCCGCGCCGATGCGGATGATGCCGTCCTCGTCCAGGTCCTTCAGCACATCCTCGCCCACGTTGGGGATGTCCCGGGTGATCTCCTCGGGGCCCAGCTTGGTGTCCCGGGCCTCGGTCTCATGCTCCTCAATGTGGATGGAGGTGAACACATCCTCCTTCACCAGCCGCTCGTTGAGCAGGATGGCGTCCTCGTAGTTGTAGCCCTCCCAGGTGACGAAGCCGATCAGCACGTTCTTGCCCAGGGCGATCTCGCCTTGGGAGCAGGCGGGACCGTCGGCAATGATCTGGTCCTTTTCCACCCGCTCCCCGGCCTCCACGATGGGCCGCTGGTTGATGCAGGTGCCGGCGTTGCTCCGGGCGAATTTGGTCAGATGGTAGGTCTGCACGTCCCCGGAGTCATAGCGCACGGTGATGTCCGTGGCGCAGACGGCGGTGACGACGCCGTCTCCCTCGGCCTTGACGCAGACCTCGGAGTCCACAGCGGAGCGATGCTCCACGCCGGTGGCCACCAGCGGGGCCTCCGTCACCAGCAGGGGCACGGCCTGCCGCTGCATGTTGGCGCCCATCAGGGCCCGGTTGGCGTCGTCGTTCTGCAGGAAGGGGATGAAGGCCGTGGCCACGGAGACCATCATCTTGGGGGACACGTCGATATAGTCGATCATGTTCCGGTCCACCTCGATGATCTCGTTGCGGTGGCGGCAGGAAATACGGCGGTTGGCGAGGCAGCCGTTTTCGTCCAGGGGCTCGTTGGCCTGGCCGATGTAGTAGTCGTCCTCCACGTCGGCGGTCATATACTCCACCTGGTCGGTGACAAAGCCGGTGGCCTTGTCCACCTTCCGGTAGGGGGCCTCCACGAAGCCGTACTCATTGATCTTGGCGTAGGTGGCCAGGTAGTTGATCAGGCCGATGTTGGGACCTTCGGGGGTCTCGATGGGGCACATCCGGCCATAGTGGGTGTAGTGAACGTCCCGCACGTCGAAGGACGCCCGCTCCCGGCTCAGGCCGCCGGGGCCCAGGGCGGAAAGACGCCGCTTGTGGGTCAGCTCGGCCAGGGGATTGTTCTGGTCCATGAACTGGGACAACGGGGAGGAGCCGAAGAACTCCTTGATCACCGCCGTCACCGGGCGGATGTTGATCAGGCTCTGAGGGGTGACGGCGTCCAGATCCTGGACGGTCATCCGCTCCCGGATCACCCGGTCCAGCCGGGAGAAGCCGATGCGGAACTGGTTTTGCAGCAGCTCGCCCACGCAGCGCAGCCGCCGGTTGCCCAGGTGGTCGATGTCGTCGGGGACGCCCAGGCCCTCCGCCACGCAGTTGAGGTAGTTGATGGAGGCCATGATGTCGTCGGTGATGATGTGGTTGGGCACCAGATCGGTCAGCCGCTCGGAAATGGCCTCCTCCCAGCCGTCGTCGGGCACAGACTCCAGCATCTCCTTGAGGACGCAGAAGCGCACCTTTTCCTTCACCCCGAAGTCTCTGGGGTTGAAGGGGACGAATTTGGACATGTCCACCATGCCGTTGGAGAACACCTTCACCTGGTGGTCCCCCACGTTGACAATGGCCTCGTTCACGCCCTTGTCCGACAGCTCGTGGGCCCGGGCCCGGGTGATGATCTCTCCGGGCATCACCAGGATCTCGCCGGTCATGGGATCGGCGATGGGCTCGGCCGCCTCCTGGCCCGCCAGGCGGGACCAGATGTCCAGCTTCTTGTTGAATTTATACCGGCCCACCCGGCTGACGTCGTACCGGTGGGGGTCAAACAGCAGCCCCTCCAGATGAGCGATGGCCGTCTCCACGGTGGGCGGCTCGCCGGGCCGGAGCCGCCGGTAGATCTCCAGCAGGCTTTCCTCCCGGTTCTTGCAGGGGTCCTTCTCCATGGTGGCCTTGATGCGGGCGTCGTCGCCGAACAGCTCCTTGATCTGCTGGTCGGTCTCCACCCCCAGGGCCCGGATCAGGCTGGTGATGGGCAGCTTCCGATTCTTATCGATCCGCACCCAGAGGATATCGGCGTTGTCCGTCTCGTATTCCAGCCAGGCGCCCCGGTAGGGAATGACGGTGGCGGTGTAGGTGTGCTGGTCGGCCTTGTCCACCTCGTGGCCGTAGTACATGCCGGGAGAACGGACGATCTGGGAGATGATGGCCCGCTCCGCCCCGTTGATGACGAAGGTGCCGCCATTGGTCATGATGGGGAAGTCCCCCATGAAGATCTCCTGCTCCTTGATCTCGTCGGTCTCGGTGTTGCGCAGGCGCACCCGGACCTTGACGGGACGGGCGTAGGTGGCGTCCCGCTCCTTGCATTCCTCGATGGTGTACTTGGGCTTTTCGTCCATGGAGTAGTCCAAAAAGCTCAGTTCCAATTTCCCGGAAAAGTCGGTGATCACGCCCACATCCCGGAACACCTCCCGGAGTCCCTCGTCCAGGAACCACTGGTAGGAGTCCTTCTGAATTTTGAGCATGTTGGGCATTTCCAGGATCTCTTTGTACTTCGCGTAGCTTTTCCGCAAGGTCTTGCCGAACATCTCGTCTTTGACCAATGCCATGGAAAACATCACTGCCTTTCTTTCGGCGGAGCGCCGGAATCTGTTCGTTGATACGCCTGGTGCGGTTGTCATTTTGTTAAAAACGGGCTTGACTTTGCCCCCGGACTGTGGTATAATGCACATAGATGTGGGGATTCTGAAAAATAGCCGCACTCCCACAGTATGGAGGACCATTTTATCACAGGGGAAGTGGTTTGTCAATCTTTTTTCCGGGCTGGGCCCGGATTTTTTTGCCTCCGGAGGGCTTTCCGGAGGATTTCTTTACACTTTTTTTCTTGCATATTCTGTCGACTTGGCGTATAATTTAAGAGAATACCATGAAAAGAAACGAGGGATTCTCATGGACTCTGATCGTGACGCGCTTTTTTCCCAGGATGAGCGCAGCACTGACGATATTTTAACGGAGATCGACCGCCTTCTGGCGGGGATCGACGGCGCCCCCGAGGCGGATGGGGATAGCTCTGCCTTCGATTTTTGGGAGGAGGAGACCCCCGCCGCTTTTGAAAAGCGGCCGCCGGATGATCAGGCGGCGCCCGAAGCCCCGGAACCGGACGATCCGGTGGACGACACCCTGGTGTCCCTTCTGGGGCTGGAGTCGGCGTTTCCGGAACCGGCGCTGGAGGAGCCTGACGCCGGGGCGGCGCTGCTGACGCCGGAGGAGGAGCCGGCCCCGGAGGAACCGGCCCTTGAAGAACCGGCGCTTGAGGAGCCCGCGCCGGACGTTCCTTCTCCCATGCCGGAACCTTTGGAGGAGCCGGAACGCCCGCCCCAGCTGTTCCCCGAAACGGAGGCGGAATCGATCCCGGAACCGTCCGATCCTGCATTTCGGGAACACCCGCGGGAGCCCAGGAAGCCGCCCGCGTCCCGGAGGAAGGGCCCGAAAGCCGCCGCCCAGTCCCAGCGGGCGACGGTAGCCGGCGCGCCCCGGCAGCGGAAAAAGCGGAAAAAATATTTTAACCGCTGGTATCTTTTGCTGGCGGTCTGGCTGGCGGGCTTTTTCCCGGAGCTGGTACTCCATATCGCCACCGCCACCGGCCCGAAGACGCTGTTCAACCCCGGACTGGTGATGCCTCTGCTCTTTTCCGGCGTCCCGGTGCTGCTCCTGTTCGCGCTGACGCTGGTGATCCCCAGCAGACGGGCCAATCACATCCTGCTCACGGTGTACAGCGCGCTGGTGCTGGTGTTCTGCGCCTCCCAGCTGGTTTACTCCCGGATCTTCAACAACAGCTTTTACTCCGCCTACTCCCTCTTAAACGGCGGGCAGGTATTTGAGGGCCAGTTCAACGCCACCATTTTCAGCGAGATCGGGAAGGCCCTGCCCCTGATCCTCCTGATGGCGATTCCGGTTTTGCTGCTGGCGTTTCTCGCGCCCAGGTTCTTCTCCTTCAAACCCATGAAAAAGCGCCGGTTCGCCCTGCTGCCCGCGGCATTGGCGGTGGCGTTGCAGCTGCTGGCGGTGGTGGTCCTGCCGGTCTTCGGCACCGGGAGTCACAGCGCCTACGATCTGTACCACAACAGCACCGACCCCTACGCCAGCGTCAACATGCTGGGGGCCATCACCTCCCTGCGGGTGGATCTGACCCGGCTGCTGACCCACTACACCCCCAAGGGCAGCATCCATCTGGACCCGACCCCCTCCGGCACCTCCGCGCCGTCGGGCACCGGCTCGTCCGATCCCGCCCAAACCACCGGCGCCGCGGCCCAGGAGCCCGAACTCAACGTGCTGGACTTCAATTTCAACGCCATGGCCAGCCGGATCATGGACGAGGATCTGCGGGATATGTACCTGTTCTTCGCCCAGCGGACCCCCAGCAGCAAGAACGACCACACCGGCATGTTCAAGGGGTGCAACCTGATCCTCATCTGCGCCGAGGCCTTCGACGAGCTGGCTGTCAGCCCCACCCGCACCCCTACCTTATATAAGCTGATGCACGAGGGGATCTACTTCTCCAATTACTACGTCTCCGACTGGGGCACCTCCACCACCGATGGAGAGTACGCTTTCCTCACCGGCACCGTCCCCGAGGCCGGCGCCTGGAGCTTTGAGCGCTCCGCCAAGTACGGCAACGCCATGCCCCTGACCATGTCCCGGCAGCTGCTGGCGCAGGGCTACAACGCCTACGCCTTCCACGGCCATGATTACGACTATTACAGCCGGAACGAATATCTGGAAAACCTGGGCTTTGTATACAAGGCCCATGGCCAGGGGCTGGAGGTGGACTACACCTGGCCCGAGTCCGATATTGAGGTGATCGACAAGACCACGGGAGATTATGTAAACAATGAGCCCTTCGTCACCTATTATATGACCATCTCCGGCCACCGGGAGTTCAATTTCAACGACAACTATATCTGCTACAAGAATATGGATCTGGTAGCGGACGAGCCCTACAGCTCCAACGTTCGGGCATACCTGGCCTGCCAGCTGGAGCTGGAAAAGAGCATGGAGCTGCTGTTGCAGCGGCTGGAGGAGGCCGGGGTCCTGGAAAACACCGTCATCGTCCTCACCGCCGACCACTATCCCAACGGCCTGACCGACGAGGAGCTGTCCGAGCTGGCCGGTCATGAGATCAGCGACAACTTTGGCCGGTTCCGCAACGGCGCGTTCATCTACAAGGCCGGCATGACCCCCGAGGTGGTGGACGCTCCCTCCAGCCACCTGGATCTGCTGCCCACCCTGAGCAACCTCTTCGGCCTGGACTTCGACTCCCGGCTCTATATGGGCAGGGACGTGTTCTCCGACGCGGAGCCCTTCGTCATGTTCCGGGACCGGAGCTGGATCACCGATCTGGCCTGCTACAATTCCAACACCGGCGAGGTGACGAATTACACCGACACCCCGGTCAGCGAGGAATATATCCGGCAGAAGCACAACGACCTGTCCAACCGGTTCACCGTGTCCACCTGGATCTTGGAAAACGATTTCTGGCGGCAGCTGTTTGGAGACGAATAACTGGGGCCTTTTCCGCGAATTATCTGGTTTTCTGGTTTTTCCCGGCGATAACAAACGGACCATCGGGCAACCTATCTCAAAAGGAGAGGTTGCCCGATGTTTTTTCAAAGAATCGTTTTAAGTCTGGCAGTGGCCCTGGGGCTGTGCGGCGTCTGCTGCCCCCAAGAGCCGGACCGGCCTTCTCCCCAGGTCGTCCGCGTCAGCGTGGAGTCCAGCCTGGACGGGACTTTCCTCCACCGGGAGTATACGGAAAGCCCCAAAATGGAGGCGATCCTCAACTATCTGCGGGCCATTCAGACCCTTCCGCCCCCCATGGACGCGGGAGGACCGCCTACAGGCGCGTGTCAGTTCACCCTGACACTCTCCAATGGGGAGCAGCGGGTGTATTTTCAGCGCTCCAACCGCTACCTGCGGAAGGACGGCGGCCCCTGGCAGACGGTCAATCCCGCCCCCGCCCCCGATCTACGGACCCTGCTGGAGCAGACCCCCAGCGACGGATAAACGGCAAGAAGCGGAAGCGCGGCGGCGCTTCCGCTTCTTATCGGCGGCCCCATGCCGGGGCCGCCGCCGATTTTTGGGAAAATCTGTTCCGTCATTCCGGCGCGTTTTCCATGGACGGGCCAAAACGCAGAAAATAGGTGATGGCCAGCAGGTCGGCGCAGCCGCCGGGGGAGAGATTCCGGCGGATCATGGCCCGGTCCAGCGCCTCCAGGGCGGTCCGGTCCGGGATGGGGCCGGGAATTTGGGCCGCCTGGGCAGCTGCCCAGGCCTGGCCCGCCGCCCCGCCCCGGGCAAAGAGGTTGGTATCCTCCACCCGAGCCATCAGGGCGCACAGAGCCGCCAGACCCGCCTGCTCCAGATCCCCGCCGGCGGCCAGGGCCGCCTCCATGGCAGGCAGGCCGATCTCCCGCACCGAGGGTAGGCCCGCCGCCAGCTCCCCCCGAATTCCCCGGCAGCCGGTCTCCTGATAGAGCCGCACGCCGGCGGTTTCTGGCCGGGCCGCTTCCATGGCGGCGAAGTCCGCCGCCACCGCCGCCCGGCACAGCTGGGCGGCCATGTCTAAAATCGCCTCTGTCCCTGCCCAGGGCCGCTCCGGCGTCCACAGCCGCCCGGCGGCGGCGCAGACCGTTCCCAGTGAGAAAATCGCTCCCTTGTGGGTGTTGACGCCCCCGGTGGCGGAGAGCATCGCCCGCTCTGCCGCCAGTCCGGCCCTGCGAAGATGGGCAAAGGCCCACTCCGGGGACCGCTCCCGGGTACTTCTTCCCAGCTCCGCCGCCTGGCGGAAATAGGGGGCCAAGGCCGCGGCGCTGTCCAGGAAGGTGAACAGGTCCATATCCCGGTGGCTGCCGCTGTTGGCCCGGTCCACCAGGCCGGGCTTGGGGGTGGCGCAGACCTCATACAGAAGGGCCCGGACGGCCTGGGCGGCCATCGTCTCCCGGTCCTTCCCCCAAAAATAATCCGTCAAAAGAACCCTGACCTTCGCCTGCAGCTCCGCCACCGGATGGACCCGGCGGGAGGCGCAGCCCCGCCCCGGCGCGCCGCAGATCAGGCAGGGCCGGGGCGGAAAGCCCAGGTCCTCTCGGCTCAGGCTCTCTCCAGCTGTCACCACATCCAGGTCAAATAGGCGGCCTAAATCGTCCTCGTCCTCCAAATCGACGCATATTTCTTTTAATTCTTTAGTTTCTCCCTCCACCGCCAGGAGTGCCTCGCAGCCGGTGACGGCGTCTGTCAGCGCCCGGCGGAGGACTTTTTTCTTCCGCTCCGCCAGGGCGTCCTCCAGCCGGGAAAGGCCCTCCCGGAAGGCCCGGCGGATCAGTGGGCCGTTCTTTACCGGCCCCGGGATATTCATACAGAAGCTGATCACCGGCGCCCCGGTTTGGGTAAGCAAAGCCTGCTGGGCGGCCGCCCGGCGCTCCCGGGCCTCCAGGACCTGATCAAGCGTCACTTCCATGGCCCCACTCCTTTAGTAATGCACCGTCTCGCCGCCGGCGCGGATGGCCTCTATGACCGGCGCCGCCTGGGGGCTGTGAAAATAGTCCCAGGTGCTCTCCGGCACCAGACCCCGAATTTGCTCCAAATGCCCGTCGTGAATGGCCTTCCGCACGTCGCTGGCGCTGATGGGGACCGCGCCCAGGGCCTTCCGGGGCAGGATCACGCAGGCAATACCGGCTTTAGGCAGCTCCTGGGCCATGACCTGATTGTATAGCCCCGTGACCAGGCTCCGGGGCTCCTCCCCCACATAGCGGGCGGTGACGCCCAGGGCCCGGGCGATGGTTGGGAACAGCGCCAGATCCAGCCGGGCGTGGCCCAGGATCACCGCCTCCTGGTCCTTGAGAAAGTAGCTGGGGAAGGTGGCGGCGCTGATGATATAGGGCCCGGAATCGTGGCAGATCACGTTTTTCAGATCCGCCGTTCCCTTAATGACCATCTCTTTCCGTGCGGAGAAGGGCACCAGGCTGGCATCCTCGCTGAGGATGAACAGATGAACACAGTCGTTTTCCGCCGCCGCTCGCTCCACCAGATACCGGTGCCCCAGGGTGAAGGGGTTGGCGTTCATGACGATGGCGGCGCTTTTTCCGGGCCGGCGGTCCTTTTCCAGCCGGCGGCAGAAGCTCGCGAAGCCCCCCGCCCGGTTTTCCAGGAAGGAGACCTGCCCCTCCACCCGGGCGATCTCGTAAAAGCCCAGGTCCCGGAAATATTTGGCCGTCTGGCACTTGGTATAGACAAAGAGGTGGAAATTTCCCCGCTCCGCCTGACGCTCCACCAGATGGGTGACCAGCAGATTCATCAGCCCCTCCCCCTGGTAGGCGGAATCCACCGCCAGACAGCGCAGGGTATTGCCGAAGGCGCTGCCGGTGGCGGCCAGGCGGTCGTCCTCGTCAAAAACGCCGCAGGTGTAGTCCAAATTGCCGTCCCGGCGGATGCCCTCCTTCTCCAAAAGGGCGTCCACTTGGGCCATTCCCCGCCGGTCCCAAGGCGAGATGGCGCCGACCGTATAGCTCATTTCTATTCCCCCTCTCTTTTTAGTTATCATACCACACAGTGAACCTTTTGGCAACCGGAACGCGCATGATCCCCCACGGGTCCAGGCGGCGGAGCGATTCCTGCCAGGCTCACAAACGCGTTGGCGGCGGGCCCCGCCCAGTTTCCGCCCGTGAGAAAATTGCCTCTGGAGCAGGAACGATACCGAGCAGGTCCAGGCGGCGGAGCGATTCTTGCCAGGTTTCCATACGCATTGGCGGCGGGCCCTGCCCGCCCAAAAGGCCCCGGCAAAAGCCGGGGCCCTTCGGGAAATGGAGGTCGGTATCAAAGAGGCATAATGCCCACAATGATGGCAAAGATCATGCACAAAATGGAGAAGCCCCAGACGTACATGAAGCTGGCCTTGATGTGGTCCTTGATATCCACATCCGCCAGGCCCACGCCCAGCAGGGTGGCGGGCACCATGGGGCTGATGAAGGTGGCGCAGTTGCGGCAGACCACCATGGCAATGGCGATGGGCAGCGGCTCCACGCCGAAGCCCTGGCCGATGCCGATCATGACGGGCAGCATGCCGAAGAAATAGCTGTCGGTATCGAAGGCCAGCGCCAGGGGCACGGACAGGATGCCGATGACCAGGGGCAGATGCTGACCCAGGAAGGTGGGCAGGATATTCCGGATGATCCCGGCCAGGCAGCGCACCACGCTGGGGATGGCCAGCTCGCCCATGTACTTCACGTTGGCCACCACCAGGGCGCCGTTGGCGTCGGCCATGTAGCTGGTGGTCAGAATGCCCATGAGAATGGCTGCGCCCATCAGGGTGGAGCACATCATCAGCGCGGGACCGGCATGGAGGTTGATGATCTTCTTGTGAGCGGCGGCGGTAAAGCCGTAGTTCACGAACAGGGCAATGGCGGTGCCCAGCATGAAGGGCACATAGCTGGGGAACACGTCCCAGATCAGCATGGCGATCACCGCCACGGTGAGCAGCAGGTTGAACCAGAACAGCTTGGGCCGGGCCAGCTCGTTGACGGGGGCAGCCTCGGCGGTCTGGGTGGTCTCCACCTCGGCCAGGGCGCCGTTCAGACCGGCGCCCCGCTTCTTCTCCTGCCAGCCGGCCAGGACGGCGTGGGCCAGGCAGACGACGATGCCGAAGATCTGGATGGGCAGGATGGTCTGCCACAAAGAGCCGGACTCGATGCCCAGCACGGTGGCGGCCCGCATGGTGGGACCGGCCCAGGGCATCAGATTCAGAATGCCCATGGCCAGCACGGCGATCCGCAGAAGGGTGGTGGGCCGCATATTCATCTTCTTGTACACCGGCAGCAGGGCGGGCACCACGATGCAGAAGGTGGAGGCGCCGCCGCCGTCCAGATGGCCTACCAGGGCGATGATGGCGGTGACCAGGGTAACGCCCATGACGCTCTTGCCCACCAGCTTCATCAGATTGCCGATGATCACGTCGAACATCCCGGCGTCAGTCATGATGCCGAAGTACAGCACGGAGAACACGAACAGCGCGGCGGTGGGGCCGGTGCTTTTAAAGCCCGCCTCCACCATCTCGGCCAGCTGCTCAAAGCTGTAGTAGCCGCCGATGACCAGGATGATACCGAGAATGGCGGGAAAGACGATAAAAGCGATGCTGGGTTGGGTCTTGCTCTTGAACAGCGTGACCACAATGGCGACAATACATACTAATCCAAGAATGCCAACGACGGTTTCACTCATTGTCTGCTCCTTCTTTCTTTTTATTATCCCTGATAGGGTTTGATTTTCTTGACGACGTCCAGAATGGTGCCGTCCCGGGCCTCCAGGACCGCCACCACCTGATCCTCCCACTGCAGGTCGTCGGGACGGCCCACCAGGGAGTATGCCTTTTCCTTCAGGCTCTCAATGGTGACGTGGGGGATGCCCGCCTTGTTCAGGCACTCGATCAGATCCGGCCGGAGGGGATTCACAGCGATGCCGTAATCCGTCACCAGCACGTCCACGCAGTCCCCGGGGGTGGTAACGGTGACCACATGCTCGCAGACCGTGGCCATCCGGCCCCGGGTCAGCGGGGTGACGATGATGCACACCTTGCTGCCCGCCGCCGTGTCGGGATGGCCGCCGGGGGCGCCCCGGAGGACGCCGTCGGAACCGGTCAAAACGTTGACGTTAAAGCCGGTGTCGATCTCCAGCGCCGCCAGGACCACAAAGTCCAGCTTGTTGACGAAGGCGCCCTTGTTGGCGGGGTTGGCGTACTGGGAAGCGCTCATCTCATAGTGGCCGGGGGTTTGGTTGATGGAGTTCACCGCGTCCAGGTCGAAGTCCTGCACGTCGATGACCTTGCCCACCTTGCCCTTTTTCAGCAGCTCCACCATGGGGCCGCAGATGCCGCCGATGGCCCAGCCCATTTTGATGTTCCGCTCGTCCATGTACCGCTCCAGGAACAGATTGGCCGCCAGAGAGGGGCCGCCCACACCGGTCTGGAAGGAGAAGCCATCCTTAAAATAGGGGGTGGAGGCAATGACCCGGGCCACGTCCTCGGCCATCATCAGGTCCCGGGGATTCTGGGATATCCGAGCGGCGGCGGAGGCGATTTTCTTGGGGTTGCCGATGGAATCCACTACCACCACCGCGTCCACGTCGATGGCCTCCACGGAGGCGGGCATGTTGGGGAAGTCCACCAGGCAGTCGGTGACCACCACCACATGGTCGGCGTACTTGGCGTCGGTCATGGCGTAGCCCATGCTGCCGCAGTTGGACTTGCCGCCGATGCCCCGGCAGTTGCCCACGCAGTCGCTGGTGGGGGCCGCCACGAAGGCGATGTCGATATGGACCTCCCCGGCCTCAATGGCCCGGGGCCGGCCGCCGTGGCTGCGGATAATGGCGGGGGTCTTCAGCTTGCCGGCGGAGACCACCTCGCCCATCCGGCCCCGGATGCCGGAGGTCTGGATGCCGATTACCTTGCCCTGCTCGATGTAGTCGGCAATGGGATCGTGGGCGTTGCCCAGGCTGGTGGCGGCGATGGTCAGGTCCTTGAGACCCAGCTCCTCGATGGCCGCCTCCATCACCATGTTCACCACATAGTCCCCATCCCGGAGATGGTGGTGGAAGCTGAAGGTCATGCCGTCCTTGGCGCCGCACTGCTCCAGGGCGGCCTTGATAGAATCCACGATCTTGCTCTCCTGGGGCTTTTCATACCGCCGGGTCCGGGGAGACGCCTTCTGGATGTACTTGCCGTCCATGTAATTCTTGCCCTGATAGACCTCCTTACCGCCGGTGAGGAGGTAATCGGGAATTTCTCTTCCTACCGCGTTTTTCATACCAGATCCCCCTCATACAATCCGCAGGCTCTCGCCAGCCGTAATGTGCGCTCCGCTCCGGGGATAAACGCAATGTCGATCATCTTGCCGTCCACGGTGAACACGCCCACACCGGCGGCGGACTGCTCCCGGTAGGCCCGGACGATCTTCTCCGCCTGGACGATCTCCTTCTGGGTGGGGGCAAAGACCTGGTGGACATAGCGGATCTGCTTGGGGTTGATCAGGCTCTTGCCGTCGAAGCCCATGGCCTTGTTCTGCCGGACCTCGGCCTCAAAGCCCGCCTGGTCGTCCAGATTGGTAAAGACGGTGTCGAAGCACTGGATGCCCGCCGCCCGGGCCGCGATAAGCATCTGGCCCCGGGCCACCAGCAGATCCACCCCGTCGGGCTGGGGCGTCGTCTGCATGCACTTGCGGAAGTCGCCGCCGGAGATGGCCACGCCGAACATCCGGGGAGAGGCGGCGCAGATCTCATAGGCGTTGAGAATGCCCTTGGGGCTCTCCAGCGCCGCCATCAGGAGCGTCCGGCCCTTTTCCACGCCGAACTCCTCCTCCGCAGCTTCCACGGCCTTTTCCACGGTCAGCACGTCCTGGGCGCTCTCGCACTTGGCAATGCGGATGCCGTCGGCGCCGCCGGCCACGCAGACCCGGATATCCTCCTGCCAGTGGGGGGTGTCCAGGCCGTTGATCCGAACGATGACCTCCGTGTCGCCGTAGTCGATGGTGGTCAGGGCATGGTAGAGGGAAAAGCGGGCGGCGTCCTTCTGGTTCTCCGCCACCGCGTCCTCCAGGTCCAGCATGATGGAGTCGCAGCCGTAGATG
The DNA here is from genome assembly GCA_947626085.1 of uncultured Oscillospiraceae bacterium. Taxonomy (GTDB): domain Bacteria; phylum Bacillota; class Clostridia; order Oscillospirales; family Oscillospiraceae; genus Faecousia. Next base: position 58,115 of record CANQQU010000003.1, on the reverse strand, counting down.
TAGGCGTCCTTGATCAGGCCGGGCTTCTGGGCGTTCATGAACATCATGGTCCGGCGGAGCCGGAACCGTTCAGGCTTGGGTCTTGGAATCATCGCACCGCACCTCCCCAGGGAATCCCGGACGCGGACGCGCCGCAGGAGCGGAACACCGCGCACTCCACCCGGGCCTTCAGCGTGCAGTCCAGTGCGCCCTTGTCCACCACCGTGACCTTGGCGTCGCTGACCTCCAGCCGGGCCAGGGTGTCCAGAACGGTCTGCCGGATCTGGCGGCCATACTGGTTCATAACGCTGGACTGCAGGGAAAGCTCAATGCCCTCCCCGCCGGGCTCCACCGTCACCTGGGCGTCGCTGGACTCCAGGGTGCCGGCCACCGCCGGTTTTAAAATTTCCATTGGCAATCCTCCTTTAGCCAAATTTCGATTTTCGCTGATACTATGGTACGGGATATTCGTCCATATGTCAAATACAATTCTTCTTATAAATAATATAAGAAAATTCATATGCCCTTCCTTGACGGCGGAGCGAGCCTATATTATAATGTAGAAAAAGAAGGAAAGAAGGTCCGCCATGAACCTGAAGCAAGCCCTCTACGTCAAGACCATCGCCCAGGAGGGGGGCATCACCGCCGCCGCCAAAAAGCTCTACATCAGCCAGCCCTCCCTGAGTCAAATGCTCCGGCAGATCGAGGAGGAATTGGGTCTGGCGCTTTTCGACCGCTCCAAGAGCCCCTTCCGGCCCACCTACGCCGGGGAGCGGTATCTCTACGCCGCCACGGTGATGCTGGGCGCCGAGGAGCGGATGCGAAACGAGCTCCAGGAGATCCGTCAGGAGGACAGCGGCCGTCTCCGGCTGGGCATCAGCGTGCAGCGGGGCGCTAGGATCCTGCCGGGGGTCCTGCCCCAGTTCTTTCGGGACTTCCCCCATGTGGCGCTGGAGCTTCGGGAGGCCGGCAGCGCCGCCCTGGTGGAAATGGTTCGCCAAGGGGAGGTGGACGTGGCCCTGGCCTCCACCGTGCCCTCCCACCCGGACCTGACCTATCACCTGATCCAGCGGGAGACCATCGGCATCCTGGCGGGGCAGGACAGCCCCCTGGCCGCCCAGGTGCCCGCCGGGGAGGTCATCGACCTGCGCCAGGTGGCCCAGGGGCCTTTTATCTGCATGACCCCGGACCACAACTCCCGGGTGATCCAGGAGCTGCTGTTCCGGCAGGAAAATCTGCACCCCCAAATTCTGCTGGAGACCGACAGCATGGAGATCGCCAGCCGGACCACCGTGACCAGCGCCGGGTATTTGATCTGCTCGGATCTGTATATCAACCCGGAGGATTATTTCTATCCCATCAAAAATTATGTAAACCACCATCATTTCTACGCCTGTTTCCCCAAGGGGATGCAGCCGCCTAAATATATGCGGGCCTTTCTGGAGCTGGTGGAAAAGCGCCTTGGCGGGGAGGAATGTTGAATGGGGCCTAAAATTCTGGTGGTGGACGACGACCGGGCCATCGTCCAGGTGCTGCAAACGGAGCTGGAGCGGGCGGGCTATCAGGTCCGGGCCGCCTTCGACGGGGAGGCGGCGGTGGCCCAGGCGGAAAAATTCCGGCCGGAGCTGATCATCATGGACGTGATGATGCCCAAATGCGGCGGCCTGGCCGCCACCCTCCGCATCCGGCAGGAGAGCAACGTGCCCATTTTGATGCTCTCGGCCAAGGCCGAGGGCACGGATCGGGTCCTGGGCCTGGAGGCCGGGGCCGACGACTATCTGGTGAAGCCCTTTTTCCAGCAGGAGCTGCTGGCCCGGGTGAAGGCCCTGCTCCGGCGCTACCAGCTCCTGGGCTCCGCCCGGGACGGGGCCGCCCGGGACTGTCTCCGGGTGGGGGAGCTGGTGCTGGAGAAGGAGAAAAAGCGGCTGACCCTCCGGGGGGAGCCGGTGCATTTGACCGCCACGGAGTTTCGGATTCTGGAGCTGATGATGGCCAGTCCCGGCCGGGTCTTCTCCGCCGAGGAGATCTATGAGCGGGTCTGGGAGGCCGACGCCTACGCCGTGGAGAACACGGTGATGGTCCACATTCGCCGCATCCGGGAGAAGATCGAGTTGGATCCCCGGCGGCCGGAATATCTCAAGGTGATTTGGGGGATCGGATATGTTCTGGAAGCGCCGTAATACAGGCGGGATGGCCCTGTGCTGCCTGGCCGCCCTGCTGCTGACCCTGGGGCTGGGGCTGCGGACCGCCGCCGACGGGGCTGTGGGTACCGCCACCTCTCAAACCGCCGCGTCCTCTACCCAGCCCGGCAGCAGCTTTGCCACCGAGTCCCCCACCCATTCGGAGGATACCACCGCGCCCGACACCCATCCGGAGGAGACCACCGCGCCCGACGCCACCGGGGTGGATTCCACCTCCGTCACCGCTCAGGAGGTCCCCACCACAGCGGGGCAGCCCATCAGTCCCCAGACCGGCCGGATCCTCCGGGGGACGGCCCTGGCCTGCTTCCTGCTGGGAGGCGTGCTGGCCCTCCTCGCCGTACTGCTCCTGCCCGCGGCGGGGGCGGGGCCGGGGATCGGCCCGGACGGGGCCCTGGCCGGCGTGGGGCTGTTCCTTCTGCTGTTTTTGCAGGACCCATCCAGCTTTTCCCTGCTGCCCCTGACCTGGGGCGAATTGGGCCGGGGGCTGCTGTTCTGCTGGCTGCCGCTGACGGCCCTGCTGCTGGGCTGCCGGGAGCTGCGGCGGTGGCTCCGGGTTCGGCTTTCCCCGGACTGGTCCTGGGTCCACCGGGTCTGGGCCCGGGTCGCCCCCGGGCCGGGGAGCTACGCCGCCGGGCTGCTGGCCACCTCCTTGGGAACCGTCCTGATAGCGGCTGTACTGGCCCTGGCCCCGGCGTGGCCCGTTCAGGGGCAGGCCCTGGGAGGCGGGGCCGTGCTGGCCGCCTCCTGCCTGCCGGCCCTGATCTGCTTTGCCCGGTTCTGCCGGGGCATGGACCGGCTGTCCCGCCAAATTCGGGACCTTTCCCTCGGCGGGGAGGTCCCCACGGCGCCCGGCCCCTTCCAAACCGAGCGGGAAGCCCTGGCGGCGCTGCAGCAGCGCCAGGCCGAGGCGGTGGAGGCCGCCGTGAAGAGCGAGCGGTTCAAGGTGGATCTGATCGCCAATGTGTCCCACGATCTGCGCACCCCCCTGACTGCCATTTTGGGCTACGCCGAGCTGCTGCAAAGCGAGCGCCTCTCCCCCGAGGGCCAGAGTCAGTTGGAAAAGCTGACCAGCCGGGCCGGGTACATGACGGGCCTGGTGGACTCCATATTCGAGCTGACCAAGGTCTCCAGCGGCGCGGCCCCGGCCAATATGCAAAACATCGACCTGATCCGCCTGCTGGAGCAGACCCTGGGCCTCTATGACGACCGGCTCCGGGAGGCGAACCTCTCGGTCCGCCGCCACTACTGCGCCGAGCAGCTGCCCCTGCGCACCGACGGGACCCGGCTCCATCAGGTGCTGGCCAATCTGCTGGGCAACTGCGCCAAATACGCCCTCCCCGGCACTCGAATCCACCTGACGGTGACGGAGGACGAACAGACCGCCTCTGTCCGGCTGACCAACATCGCCGCCTATGAGATGGACTTCACCCCGGAGGAGATCACCCAGCGCTTCGCCCGGGGGGACAAGGCCCGCTCCACCCCCGGAAGCGGCCTGGGCCTGGCCATCGCCCAGACCTACACCGCCTCCTTGGGCGGCGAATTTACCGTGGCCGTCGATGGGGACCAATTTTCCGCCACGGTGCAACTGCCAAAAACTGAAAGAAATTTGTAAGAATCCCATTGGGTTTTTTGAAAGGTCCGCCCAGTATCCTGAAAGAAGGATACCGGGCGGGCTTTTTTGCCCTCCCGGGTGAAGGTGACGGGAGTCGAACCCACGCCGCTTTGCGGGGGCTCTTTTCGGCGCTTTTCCCCTTATCGTCGTCGCCTTGCGACGGCAAGGCTTCCTCCTCTGCGGGCAAAATCATCCAAAAATTGCTCCCCGCAAAGTGCTGCGCAGTTTCCGGCGAGGTAGTTTTCGTTCAGGCAAGCAAAAGACCGCAGGGAATACTGGCTATGTATTTCCAAGGGCTTTTGTGAAGACTGGGCGGAAATGACCCGGCGGAAACCGACGTGGGTTCGATTCCCGTCACCTAAAGGAGGGCTTTTTCATGTCCAAGACCCGTCAGGCGGGCCCCGACCTGCTGCGCTGTCTGGCGCTGCTGGGCGTGGTCACATTTCACAGCTTTTTGTTTAACGGCTACTATTACCAGCCCCAGACCGGGGCGGCCATGGCGGCCGCCGGGTCGGTCCGGTGGCTCAGCGTCACCTGCGTGGGGCTGTTTTGTATGCTCACCGGCTATTTCCGGGGGACAAAACCCCTGGGGCCCGGCTTTTTCCGGGGTCTTCCCCCGGTGCTGCTGGGCTATCTTTTGGCAGCGGCGGCGTCCATCCCGGTTCGGCACTTTCTTTTTGGGGACGTCCAGAGCCTTGTCACCTGGACGGTCCGGTTTTTCTCCTTCTCCGGGGTGTACTACGGCTGGTATGTGGGGATGTATCTGTGCCTGATCCTGCTGAGCCCCCTGCTGAACCTGGCCCTGGCGGCGGCGAAGACCAGAAAGGAGCTTGCCTGGCTGGTTTTGGGGGTCCTGGCGGTGACGGCCCTGCCCCGGCTCACGCCCCTGCCCCTGATGCCGGAGCAGTTCCGGCCCTTCTACCCCGCCGCCTACTATCTTCTGGGGGCCGCCGTGGCCCGAGAGCGGCCCAAAGTGCCCTGGTGGGCCGGGGTGGGGGCGGCGCTGATCGTCGCGGTGTTCTTGGGGACCATGACCACCCTCTCCACCGACGGGAACCTGGACCAGGCTTGGACCTTGGAATTTGGGGATATCTGGATCGTCCTGATGACCGTTTCCCTGTTCCTGGGGCTCTACAGCCTGCCCCTTCCCCGGCTGGGGCCGGCGCTGGCCTGGGCCGCCGGCGGGTGCTACGGGGGGTACCTCCTATCCCACCTGCTGGACGGCTGGGTCTACGCCCGGCTGCCCCAGCTCCACCGGCCGGAGGCCTATCCCCTTCTGTTCCTCTGCGTCACCCTGCCCATTTTTCTTCTGAGCCTGCTTGCCGGCAAGGGGCTGGACGCCCTGACTCGGCGGCTCCTGGGAAGGGGGACGGCGGCATGAACGCGGTGAAAACGCCCCTTGTGCCCCGGCTGGCCCGGCGGGTCCTTCTTTCCTATGCCCTGGCGGCGGCGGTGGAATTTTGGCTCCTGCCCACCGCCGCCAAGGAGCTTTTCGACACGGCGGCCCTGGAGGCCGCCGACCCCATTCGGATGATCCTGATCTTTGCCGGGGCGCTGGCGCTGCTATCCCTGCTGCGGCTCCCCGGGAAATGGGAGCGGTTCTGCCTGGTCCTGGCCCTGACGGCGCTCACCGGCGGGGCCCTGCTGTTCAATTTCTCCTGGCAGCTTCTTCTGGCGGGAGGGCTGATCCTGGCCCTGGGGATCGCTTACGCTCGATTCGGCTGCGCCAGGGAGACGGTCCCCGTCCCCGCCAAGGAGCCCACCCGGGCATGGATCTGGGTGGCGGCGCTATCTATCCTGTTTTTCCTGCTGGTGAGCGCCTGGACGGCAGCCCGGGTGCTGACCTTCTGCGCCCCCACCTTTGACTTCGGCATCTTCTCTCAGATGTTTTACTACCTGAAGTCTACCGGCCTTGCCATGACCACCGTGGAGCGGGACGGCCTGCTGTCCCATTTACAGGTCCACCTCTCCCCCATCTATTATCTGCTGCTCCCGGTCTACGCCCTGTTTCCCTACCCCGTCACCTTACAGGTCTGCCAGGCGGCGGTCATGGCCTCGGCGGCCTGGCCCCTATATCTGCTGGCCCGGCAGCGGGGGCTCCGGGGCTGGGCCGCCTGCGCCATGTGCGCGCTGCTGCTCCTGTGCCCCGCCTTCGCCGGGGGCGCGGGGTACGACATCCACGAAAATGCCTTCTTAACGCCGCTGCTGCTGTGGCTGTTCTACGCGCTGGAGCGCAAGTGGCCCTACGGCGCCGCCGCTTTCGCCTTCCTGACCCTGCTGGTCAAGGAGGACGCCGCGGTGTATGTAGCAGTAGTGGGACTCTATCAGCTGCTCCGGGCTCCCATGTCCCCGGACCGGAAATTCGCCGCCTGGTCAGGCTTTGGGCTGCTGGCCGGGGCGGTGGGATGGTTCTGCCTCGCCACCTTCTTCCTGGCCCGGTATGGGGACGGGGTGATGACCTACCGGTATCAGAATTTCCTCTTTGGCGGCGGCGAGGGGCTGCTGACCGTGGTGGAGGCGGCGGTGCTGTGCCCCATGAAGGTGCTTTGCGAATGCCTGGAAGGGGAAAAGCTGCCCTATATCGCCTGGACGCTGCTGCCTCTGGGCCTGCTGCCGCTGCTCACCCGGAAGTACTACCGGCTGGTCCTGCTGATCCCCTACCTTCTGGTCAATTTGATGAGCGACTATCCCTACCAGCACCACATCTTTTTCCAGTACTCCTTCGGCTCTCTGGCCTGCCTGGCCTACCTGGCGCTGCTGAACTTTGAGGACCTGCCCTCCTGGCGGAGCGCGGCGGCGGCGGTGCTGGTGGGTGCCAGCCTTGGGTGCTTCGCTTGTACCGTGGCGCCCCAGGCAACACAATATGTGGTTATGTACCTTCAGAATTATGACTACTACCAGGGGTTAAACAGCGTCCTGCGCCTGGTTCCGGAGGGGGCCAGCGTGGCCGCCACCACCGCCTACACCACGCCGCTGTCCCAGCGCGAAGTGCTTTACGACCTGCAATATGCCTCTCGGGAGCATCTGCTTTCCTGCGACTATTGGGTGGTAGACCCCCGTTCTGAGGCAAGTTTTGCCGGTTTTGGCGGTTTTGAAGCCCTGGAAAACACCCTTTTTCGCCTGGGATACCGAAAAATCGGGGAGATGGGCGAGGCACTGGCGATCTATGCCCGAACCCCTTCGGCTCGATTCGAGCAAGATGTACAAACTTCGTGATTTTGTGAAAATCCTCTTGATTTTTCTGAAAACATTATGTATACTATCAGCATCGCAAAACCCTTATTTTTCTTCCGTGGGAGGGAAAAACGATGCTGAAAAAACGACCCATTCTCCGCGCCCTCGCGCTTTTGGTGGCCGCCGCCAGCCTGCTGGGCCTTCTGGAAGGCCAGAGGCTGTTCCCCCAAGCCAAGGCGGAGGCCGTGACCCCCTATCGCTGGTTCTACGACCAGCTGCGGGAAGGCACCATGGAAAAGGAATTTTATGACGCCCTGCTGCACATGCTGGATACCGGCATTCTGGATAAAGACGGCAGCTATGAAATTCCCCTAACCAGCAACCCCGCCATTGCCCAGGCCATGGTAGGCTTTACCGGCAACATGGCCCCCCTGACCAACGCCATGGCCAAGGCCCGGGACGGCTTTGAGTGCGACTATCCCGACGTCTTCTGGGTGGATTTTGGGATGCTCACCGTCCGCGTCACCAAGGACGCCGCCCAGAACCTCCATGTCTACCTGGGCACCGGCCGGGGAACGAGCTACTTTGTCCCCGGCATGACCGCGGCGGACCTGCCCGCCAAAAAGGTGGAGTACGAAGACGCCATGGCCTCCGCTCTGGCCTGGATCGGGGAGCAAAAGCCCACCTATGAGGGCGAGCCGGAATCCAAGACCCTGGCCACCGCCGCCCACGACTACCTGACCACCCACATGGTCTATCACTTTGAATACGAAGTGGATCACGAGGGCTGCAACAGCCGCACCGCCTATGATGCCCTGGTATATCAGGAGGGCGTGTGCGAGGCCTACACCCGGGCCTACAAGGCCCTGCTGGACCGGCTGGGTGTGGAGAGCGTCAGCGTCACCGGCACCTACTATGTGTCCCCCGGGGAATTTGAGCCCCACGCCTGGTCCAACGTCAACATCGAGGGCCAGTGGTACGGCGTGGACGTGACCCACGACGATCCCCGGGTCAAGGACTTCCGCAGCTATGAGGAAGAGGGGATCGTCTATCTCAACGACCGGAACAGCGGCTATGAGAACGCCTCCAACCTGCTGCTGGGCGACCTGGAGCTTAGCAAGAACCACTATCCCCAGGGCGTCATGTCCCCCGCCAGCTATGCCGACTATGCCTACCCCATGATGGCACAGAACACCTACCGCCGGGAGGACGCGTATTCCGGCGGCGGCATCAACGTCCGCATTGTGGAGGATGCCAACAGCGGCGGCATTGCCTTGTTCAACTACAATAACAGGTGCTATTGGGAGAACGTGAACAACGGCTACTACTTCGTCATGAAATGGTACGACCAGTGGACCGAGGACGGCCCCGTTAAGGAAACCGACTGGGTGTACTTGACCCCCGAGCTGTACGGCAATAATATTGTCGACGTCAAGGACGAAAACGACCCGTATTATCACGATATGGGAGGCTCTTACACCCGTATGCCTCTGAATAACCTGAAGGGCTTCAAGCTGGGCATCACCACCCAGAAGCCGGATATGAGCCCGGAAGCCCATCAGAAAGGCAGCCTGTACCTGAAATACTACGGCCTGGATGAGAAGAACCTGATTTCCACCAGCGAAACGATCCCCAATTTCCAGTTTGAAGCTTTCGCTCCCGCCCCCTTCCCCTACAAGGTCACCCCCACCCAGACCTCCGGCTTGAAGCTGGGCGGCACCTACCACGTCCGCGCCGAGTTCAACCAGGATTTGGAGCTTGTGGAAGGGAAGCAGGTCGACATCGAGTATCAGTCCGCCCATTATGACATCTACGCCAACCTGGACGATACCTCCAGGCAGCACACCAGGATCGAAAAAGTCACCTTCGACGGCAAGAACGTGATCGAGTTTGACTTCACCCCCAGCCTCCAGTACAACGACAACGACACCATTTACAATATCTACTTCAAGAATGTCATCGGCGTGGAGTCCCGGAAGGAACCCATGAACATCACCTATGTTGGCAGCGCCCGGGAGTGCGCCACCTGCTACCGGTCCCAAGGCTACGATTGGAACGTCTTTGGCGCCCCCCACCTGCTGGAGAGCGAGGATATCGTGGGCGAGGGCGGATTCGTCGTGAAGGACATCGATACCGGCAAAACGAGTCTGCTGGACGCCGATATCGCGAGCCGGATCACCCACCGGCTGTCCCTGGTGACGGTAGACACCAGCCCCGGACAGAATAAGGAAATGCTGGACACTCTGGAGAGCAATGCGGAGTTGATGGAGGATATCGGCGGCTCCGAGAACATTGTCACCACCAAGACCTATAACATCAAGCTGGCCCTTTGTAAGATGATGGTCCTGGAAACCGGCCAGGGCGTCCGGGTCTCCATGGGCTTCCCTGCGGGAACCACCTATGAGGACTTCGCCGAGTCCGGGACTCTGGAGTTCAAGGCTTACCACTATGTGACCAATCCCGACGGCTCTTTCGATCATGTGGAAGAGATCCCCATTACCGTCACCCCCAGAGGGCTGATCCTGCTGGTCAAGTCCTTCAGCCCCTTCACCATCGCGGCGGTCAGGGTAGACCCCGCCACCAAGGAGGAGCGGCTTTCCCAGCTGCCGGTGTCCGCCATCGTCACCAGCACCGAGGGCGGCGTCCTCACCGACGTCAACGGCCAGGCCATGACCGGTGAAAACGCCATGCTGCAAATGCGGGCGGGCGATCAGAAGACCATCCGCATCCAGGCCAAGGAGGGCTACCAGATCAATTCCATCCGTGTGGCGGACACGGTCTACACCGTCGATCCGGAAAACGCCAGTGCCTATGATTTCACCATCACCTCCGATATGATCGACGATCTCAAGACCAACAGCACTTTCCATGTGGATTTCATCTCCAAGAGCGTCCTGGAACAGGAGGCCCTGCTCGGCCAGACCGAGGTGGTGCAGGAGAGCAAGGAGCTGCCCAAGGAGGATCTGCCCAGCGCCGGAGAACCCCATGTGCCGACTTCCCCTTCCCAGCCTTCTCAGCCTTCTCTGCCTTCTCAGCCCGCCGGCCAGGAGCCGGCCCAGGATCCCGCCGCGGTTCCCGCCGTGCGGCCCCAGGCCTCTCCCAATGACACCCCCAAGACCGGCGACGAAACCAATTTCGTGGTCCTGTTCGTTCTGCTGGGCGCCTCCGCCGTGGGCGTGGGCATCAGCGTCTATCTGCTGCGGAAAAAGCCCAAGGACCGCAAGCGCTCTAAATAACTTCCCGGCTCCGCCGGGCAGACAAAAAGCCCCAAAGCAGGCGGTATGGCTCAGGCCATGCCGCCTGCTATATTTTTGAAAAAACCAAAATAATTATTGATAAACGATAATTTCTTGCTATAATGATTATTGTAAAACAATAATTTCAGGAGATGGTACGATGAAAAAAGGGAACTTACTCCTTGTGTGCGTCTGCACGGCGGTGTTGGTCGCCGGGCTCTCGGTCCTGGCCATTCGTTTTCCCGGTCTCTTTTCTTCCATGATGGCGTTCCCCTGGGAGCAGATCGGCTGGGGGCTGGGGGCCCTGTCCAAATTGGGGCCCGCCGGAAACGGGGCGGCGGTGGCCGCCTGGGTCGGCCTCTCCGCCATCCCGGCTCTGTGGGCCCTGCGGTATTGCCACGGGAAAGAGACCCGGTGGGAGCGGGCGGCCCTTTATCTGCTCTCCGGCGCCCTTCTCTTATCGCTTTACGGCATGGCCAATCCCCATCCCTTCTTCCCGCCCCTGGCCCAAGGCTTCCCCGAATACGCCAAGATGATCAAGTCGGTTTTCGGCGTCTGTGTCTGGGCGGTGGTGGTTCTGTATCTGGTCCTGCGGCTGATTCGGCTGTTTCGGCTGGGGGACAGGGATCAGCTCCTGGCGTATATGCAGACGATTTTGAAGGTCCTGTGTGTCCTGTTTACCGGGGCCGGGGCCCTGGGCCTCACAAGCGGGGCCCTGGCTCTTCAGGACGGGGCCCGGCTCGACGCGGATTTCTTCTTCGGCGTCTTTCGCCTGCTCGCGGAGCTGGTCCCCTACGGATTTGATATCCTCATCGTCACCCTGGCGGCGGACCTGCTGGCCATCGTCCGAAGCGAGGAGCAGGACGGCATCGTGGAATCCGCCGGGCGCTTGAGCAATGTCTGCTGCCTGGCCCTGGGGGTCACCACGGCCCTGCCGGCGGCCTCCAACCTTCTTCAGATCTGCCTGACGCGGCGGCTTACCGACGTTTCCGTCACGGTGAACATCCCGATCCTCAGCATTGCCCTGACGGTCCTGATCCTGCTGTTTGCCCGGCTCCTCATTGAAAACAAGCGCCTCCGGGACGACAACAGCCTGTTCATCTAAGCGGGGTGGCCTATGGCGATCAAGGTGTATTTGGAGCAGATTTTGAAGGAGCGCGACATGACTTCCAAGGAGCTGTGCGGGCTGATCGGCATTACGGAGGCCAACCTTTCCATTCTGCGCAGCGGAAAGGCCAAGGGCATCCGGTTCGGTACGATCAATAAAATTTGCTATTACCTGCAGTGCGACGTGGGGGATATTCTCAAATTTGACGGGAATTTGGAGGAAAACGATGAAAACGAATAAGATTATCATCATCGGTTGCTGCTTGCTCTTAACCGCCTTTTTGCTGGGCGCGGCGGGGGTGATCCAGCTGGCGGACGCGTCCGCGCCGGAAAGCACGGATACCGACCGCCTGATCGGCGTTTTGATTACCAGCGAGTACCTGGACCTGCTGGACGAGGAGCAGTTCCTCAACGATCACATGGGCCTGCTTGTCGAAGGCGGCCAGATCAGCGAAGCGGAGACCGCAAAATACCAGGGACGGCTCTACGCCGGCCTGAAGGAGACCCCGCATACCGACGAGGAGACCGGCGAGTTCTTTGTGGGCAAGGAATACGTCTTTGACGGCGTGGACGGCATTCGCTTGATCGCCCCGCAGATCACGGACGAAGCCGGTTCCTACAGCGGCACCACCGTGGACGAGGGGATCTCTGACACCGGCGTCTCGTTCCTGTCCACAGACCAGGGGGAACACATCTCGCTAAAGGGGACCATCTACGTCGCCTCCGGCAGCGGCCTGGACCGGTTCTATTTTAACCCCGTCTACCAGGAGCCCGATGGCCGGGTCTACGCCGTCAGCGGCCACGGCGTGTTCTGGGACAGCAACGAAATCCCCGGCGCCTCCTGGACCACCAAGCTCACGGAAAACCGGGAAGCCTCCACAGACGACGGCGCCGGTTCCTCCTCCGGCACGGAAGTGGAGGTGACGGTTCAGTTGATCGACAAGCCGGAAAGTACCGCGCTGCTGCAATTCGGCGGCGACCACGCGCTGCTGGACGAGACGGATTACCAGCCCGGCGCCCTGCCAGAGTGTCTCGACGTCCTTCCGGATACGGCGTATATCCTCCTGGAGACCACCTCTGCCGCAGGCGTCAGCCGGACGCTGTTCCAGCGGGAAGACGCCTATGCCTACGCCTTTTCCTGCCGTGACGACGGCGTTTGTATCAAGCAGTCCTGCCAGATCGGCTGGAACGATCCCCAGTAGCGGCCCCGTCGCGCCCGGTCCAATAAAACGCGCCCCCATGCTTCGGCCCTTCGGGCCAAAACATGGGGGCGTCTTTTGAATCTTCATCCCCCTATTATTCCCCCTCCCGGCCTTCCGGGATAGGGGTGTATTGCCAGGTCCCGGTCCATTCCAGCCGGTAGCCCCGGCCCGGGGGCCGCTGCCACTGGTAGCGGTTCTTCCCCTCCCCAGGGAAAAGGTCCGCCATCACCGCCGCCATCACCCCGCCGTGGGTCACGATCACCGCGTTTTCCCCTTTTCCCGCGATCATTCGGAAGGCCGCCAGAGCCCGGCGGGTCATCTCTTCGCCGCTCTCGCCGCCGGGGGCGGGATTTTTTTCGTTGTCCCCGGTCAGCCACGCCCGGTAGGCAGGGTCCTCTTTCAGTTCCTCATAGCTCTTCATTTCAAAGGCCCCGAAGTTCATCTCCGCCAGCGCCGGCGCCGTCTGGGCCGCCACCGGGCCAAAGAGCAGCGCCAGGGTCTGCCGGCAGCGGAGAAGTCCGCTGGTGTAATACACGGCCTCCGGCAGGGGCGGATAGGAAAGGGAAGATAGCGCTTCCGCGCCACGGGGCGAGAGGGGCAGATCGGTGGCGCCGCAGTAGAGATGGGCCTCGTTGGCCGCCGTGGCCCCGTGGCGAATGAGATAGATGGTCATTTGAGCCGCTGCTCCAATCCGCAGAAAACCCTGCTCACCCGGTCCGCCCTCCCCGCCAGGTACTGCATGACCCGTCCGGTGGCTTCCCGCCAGGCCCGCTCCTCTTTCGACAGGGGCACCACCCCGCAAAAAATATCCCGGAAAATGAAGATTTTGTCCTCAAAAAGCGCCGAGTTGCATCGAAAATAGTTCATTTCGTCCACGCGTTGGTTTAGACAGTATAAGACAAGATTCTCCCCGTTTGCCAGGCACTTTTTTGTAAGATCCGGGGCGTTTTCCGGCGAACAGACGCAAATATCGTCCTTATTTAGGCCAAACTGCGCCAGGACGAAGTCCTTTTTCCCCTGGTACGCCCCGCCAAAAATCAGCACCATCCGACCGCCTCCCAACACACCGCGAAGGCCAGCGCCGTCAGCTCCGAGACGGTCAGGGCGTAGCCCGCCACGTCCCCGTTCATGCCGTCCAGGCCCCGGTAGGCCCACGCCGCCGCCAAAAAATACCCCACGATCCCGCCCAAATAGGCAGGGATCGACCCAAAAAACCATGCCGCGATCCCAGCCGCCGCCAAAAAGGCCAGGAGGACCCCCTTCTGCCACGCCGGGGGCCGGGCTCCGGCGTACTGGCTGCCGGACATGGGCCGCAGGCCCGTCACCGCCAGGGCCGAGCCGCACCTGCTCACCACCGGGATCAGCCAGAGGCTCCCCCGTCCTCCCTGGCTCAGCAGGGCAAAGCCGGACAGCAGCGCCATCCCCAGGGCCAGGGCCGCGAAGGAGCCGATGTGCGGGTCCTTCAAAATGGCCCGGCGCTTTTCCAGGTCCCGGCAGGAGCCCATGGCGTCGGCCACATCCATGTAGCCATCCAAATGGATGCCCCCGGTAACGAGGTAGGGAAACAGGCACAGGAGCAGCCCAGCCAGGAGCGCCGGCAGTCCCAAAACGCCGCAGAGCCACGCCAGGCCCTGCCACAATAGCCCGATTTCCAGCCCCACCAGGGGCAAAAACAGGAGCATCAGGGGCCGGGCCTCCTCGTCCCAGAAATTTCCCGGCACCGGCAGGGCGCAGAACATGCTCTGGCACATGGCAAGGGCCTTTAAAAGCCGTTTCATTTGGGAAGCGCCCCCTTGTGGATGAAAATTTGGCCCGCCGACGCCTCCAAAACCGTGTCGCAGAGGGCCGCCAGCCGCCGCCCCGCCGTGCCCAGCAGGCGGCGGAAGTACTCCGTCTCCGGTGGATATAGGCCGGAATCGGAAAAAATAAAATCCATCACGAATACCACGTCCTCCGCCCGGCGGGCGAAGGCCAGCAGCTCCGACAGGCACCGCTCCCCTTCCTCCGGAGAAAAGCGATAGTCCGCCTCCTGGGGAAACAGGGCGTTGGTCAGCAGGGCGGTGACGCTGTCAATGAGGTAAGCCCCCGGCTCCTTTTCCAGGCACCGGAGCAGGTGCCTTGGCTCCTCCACCGTCTCAAAGCCCATTCCCGCCCGGCGAGACCGGTGGGCCGCGATCCGGGCCTGGTCCTCGGCGTCGAAGGGGATCATGGTGGCCACATAAAACCGCCGCCCCTGCCCCGCCAATTTAAGAGCCAGGGTCTGGGCAAAGTCGGACTTGCCGCTTTTGGAACCCCCGGCAATCAGAATTTTCATGGCTTTTCCTCCACGGTAAAGGCATCCCCCTGGCGGATGTCGGACAGGTATCCGTCGTCGATGCCCGCCTGGGAAAAGGTGGCCATGTCGTTGAGAATGGCGCAGGCGGCGCTCAAAATTTCAAAGGCCAGGGGGCAGCCGCTGCCCTCCCCCAGGCGCATGTCCAGCAGGAGCATGGGCTTTAGGTCCATGGCCTCCATGGCCAGGCGGTAGCCGATCTCAAAGGAGGCGTGGGAGGGAACCAGATACCCCCGGACCTGAGGACACAGCCGCCAGGCGCACAGTGCCGCCACGGCGGAGATGAACCCGTCGATCACCACCGGCCGCCGGGTGGCCGCCGCGCCCAAAAAGGCCCCGCACATGGCGGCGATATCCAGCCCGCCCACCTTGGAAAGGACCTCCACCGGGTCGGCAGGGTCCGGCTGGTTCACCGCCAAGGCCTGGGCGATCACCGCCTTTTTCTTCTCAAAGGCCGCCTCCGTCAGGCCCCCGCCCTTCCCCGCCACGGCCTCCACCGGCACAGACAGCAGGCAGGCCAGCACGGCGGCGGAGGTGGTGGTGTTGCCGATGCCCATCTCCCCCACCCCCAGCACGTCGGCGGGGGTCTCGGCGGCGGTCTGGGCCCCGATGAGGATGGCCCGGAGCGCCTCCTGCCGGGTCATGGCGGGTCCCAGGGCGATATTGCCGGTGGAATGGCGGACCTTCCGGTTCACCACCTTTTGTTCCGGCACCGGGCCCAGGACGCCCACATCCGTCACCGTGATGCCGCAGCCAAAGTGGCGGCACAGCACCGAGGCCCCGGTCTTGGCCCGGGTCAGATTCACGGTCTGTTGAAGCGTGACGCTCTGAGGAGCGCTGGAGACGCCCTCGGCGGCCACGCCGTTGTCGGCGGCAAAGACCAGAAGGTGCTTTTTTTCGACCCGGTTCCGGACCCGGCCGGTGACGCCCGCAAGCTGAACGGACAGCTCCTCCAGCCGCCCCAAGCTGCCGGGGGGCTTGGCCAGCGCCGCCTGCCGCCGCCGGGCGGCGTTCATGGCCCCTTCGTCCAGGGGGGAGATGGCGGCCAGCAGCCGCCGCAGTTGTTCTTCCATATCCGTTCCCCCTTGCTTTTCCTGATTTCCGGCAGGCTGTCAAAATACGCCCGCCGCCTTGTCTTTTCGCCATTGTACCACATCGCCGCGGCCTTTGCAAGCGGCCGCTTGACAAACGCCCCGCCCGGAAATAAAATAAAGAAAAACGCCGGAAAGGAGCCGCCATGCGATACAGTCTGTACGCCCTGCTGCTGGGCTTTGCCGTGGATCTGGTGCTGGGGGACCCCCACAGCATTCCCCACCCCGTGGCGGGGATGGGGAAGACCATCTCCCTGTTGGAAAAGGGCCTGCGCCGCCTGCTGCCCAAAACCCCCGCCGGGGAGCGGCTGGCCGGGGGGATTTTGTGGTTAATCACCGCGGGGCTGAGCTTTCTTCTTCCCTTTTTTCTGTTGTTTTTCGCCTATCGGTGGAACGTCTGGCTGGGTCTGGGGCTGGAGAGCCTCATGTGCTGGCAGATCCTGGCCACCCGGTCCCTGCGGGACGAGAGCATGAAGGTCTACTATGCCCTGAAAAACAGCACCCTGGAGGACGCCCGCCAGGCGGTGCGCATGATCGTGGGCCGGGACACGGAGCGGCTGGATGAAAAGGGCGTGGCCCGGGCCGCCGTGGAGACCGTGGCGGAGAATGCCTCCGACGGGGTGGTGGCGCCGCTATTATACCTGCTGCTGGGGGGCGCGCCCTTGGGCTTTTTCTACAAGGCGGTGAACACCATGGACTCCATGCTGGGCTACACCGACCCGCCCTACACCCATATCGGCCTGGTCCCGGCGAAGATGGACGACGTATTCAATTTCGTTCCCGCCCGGCTCACCGCCCTTACCATGCTCCTGGCCGGGGCCCTGGACCATCTAAACGTGAAAAACGGCTGGCGGATCTTCCGCCGGGACCGGTTGAACCACGCCAGTCCCAACTCCGCCCAGACCGAGTCCGTCTGCGCCGGGCTGCTGGGGCTGCGGCTGGCGGGGGACGCCTGGTATCACGGGGTGCTTCACAAAAAGCCCTTCATCGGCGACCCCCTCCGGGAGATCACCCCGGAGGACATCCCCGCCGCCTGTAGGCTGCTGTTTACCACCGCCTTTTTGGCCCTGGCCCTGGGGGCGGGGTGCAAGCTGCTGGTCATTTTATTCCTGCTATGAACCTGCCCCGGCGCGCCGGGGTAAAAAATTTTTTTGGGAGCGCGCAACCCGGCCCGTTTTTTGACGAGTAGAGGGGTGAAAAGCGCTTTTCCCCGGAAGGGAGGAACCACATGGAGGATCAAGCCATCGTATCGCTGTATTTTGCCCGGAGCGAGGAGGCCGTCGCCCGGACCCAGGAAAAATACGGCCGCTACCTGGAATCCATCGCCCAGAACATCCTTCCTGACCGGGAGGACTGCCGGGAGAGCGTCAACGACGCCTACCTGGCCGCCTGGAACTCCATCCCGCCCCAGCGCCCGGAAAAGCTGGGCCTCTACCTGGGCAAGCTGACCCGCCGGATCGCCATCGACCGGTTCCGCCGAAATAACCGGGCAAAGCGAAAGCCGTCGGAATACGCCCTGTCCCTGGAGGAGCTGGCCGAGATCCTCCCCGGGGGCTCTGACCCGGCCCGAACATTGGAGCGAAAGGAGCTGACGCGGGCGCTGGAGGATTTTTTACGGGGGCTGCCGGAGCGGACCCGGCGGGTATTTTTGTGCCGGTATTACTATTTTGACCCCCTGGAGCGGGTGGCCGCCCAGAACGGCATGACCGTGCCGGCGGTGAAAAGCCTGCTCTGGCGCACCCGGGCGGCCCTGAAAACCCATCTGCAAAAGGAGGGATTCGACCTATGAACCCTGACGAACTCCTAGACGCCCTGGGCGAAATTGACCCGGCGCTGCTATCTGGGGCGGAACAGGGCCGGAAAAGGCGGAAACGGCCCCTGCTGCTGCCCCTGGCGGCCTGCCTGGCGCTGGCGGTGACGATCTTTGCCTTCCGGGTGTGGCAACCCGGGCCGGACCAGGTCGCCGGCGACCCCCAGTCTACCGGGCTTCCGGCCGGCGGGCCGATCACTGCCACATCCCAGAGTACCACCGCCCCGGCGGCCCAGACCACCGTCCCCGCCGGGACCCTGCCGCCGGCCCCCGCTGATGGAGAGGACCATGCCGCTGGGTCCGACCCCAGCGCCGACGGCCTGCCGGGTGATTTTATTATTATGGACGAGGCGCTGAAATTGACCGTGACCATCACGGAGGCGGCGGAGGACGGCTACTTCGTCCGGGTGGAGGACGCCGGCCCGTACGGGTCCCAGCTGGTGGGGGAAACCGTGCTGGTCCGGCTGGCGGAGGGCCTGATCCCCGACCGGCCCTGGTCCCCGGGGGACACCGTCACGCTGTTGTGCCAGCCCCCAGATCCGGACGGCAGCTATCTCGTCATTGAAATTCAAGGAGGAGAGACATGAAAAAGTTTGCTTTGATTCTGGCCCTGGCCCTGCTGCTCACCGGCTGCGCCCAGGCGATCCCCAACGGGACCCAAACGCCCACAACTTCCCAGGCGTCCACCGTTTCCCAGCCGCCCGCCACTCACCCGGACCCCGGGACCCTGCCGCCCCTGGTTCCGGCGGCCGTCACCCGGGAGGACCGGGTCCAGGCGGCGGACTTTGCCCTGCGTCTGACCAGCGCGGCGGCGAAAAAGGGCGAAAACACCCTGGTGTCCCCCATGAGCGTGCTGTTCGCCCTGGCCATGACCGCCAACGGCGCCGCCGGGGAGACCCGGCAGCAGATGGAGGCGGTGCTGGGGGCCCCAGTGGACCGGCTCAACGGCTACCTCTCCGGCCTGCGGCAGGCGGCCCTGGAATCCGGGGCGCTGAACATTGCCAACGCCGTCTGGTGCGAGCCGGAGGAGCTGGTACCCATCCGGCCGGATTTTGAGACGGCCCTTCGGGACTGGTACGGCGCGGAGCTGTTCCGCCAGCCCTTCACCCGGGCCACCCTGGAGCAGATCAACCAGTGGGTAAAGGAGCAGACCGACGGGCAGATTGAGGAAATTCTGTCGGACCTGCCTCAGGAGACGGTGATGTGCCTGGTCAACGCCCTTTCCTTTGACGCGGAATGGGCCGACCCCTTCCGGGAGGACCAGATCGGCCCCGCCGACTTCACCCAGGCGGACGGGACGGTAAAGGAGGCGGAGTTCCTGTACGGGACAGAGTCGGTCTACCTGGAAAACCAGCTGGCCACCGGCTTCCGGAAAGACTATGCCAGCGGGGACTTTGCCTTCGTGGCCCTGCTGCCCAAGGAGGACGTTACCCCGGAGGAGGTGCTTGCCGGTCTGGACGGGGCGGCGCTCCAGGCCCTGCTGGAGGGTGCCCAGGAGGCCGACGTGCATCTGTGGCTGCCCATGTTCCAGGTGGAGGGAGACTACACCCTGAAGGAAATTCTGGCGGCCATGGGGATGCCCGACGCCTTCGAGGCGGACACGGCGGACTTTTCCCACATGAGCCCCATGCCCCTCTACATCGGCCAGGTGGTCCACAAGACCAGCCTGACCCTCACCGCCATGGGCACCCGGGCCGGGGCCGCCACGGCGGTGATGATGGACGCCGCCGGCGCCCTGGACCCGAACGGCTACAAATCCGTTCAGTTAGACCATCCCTTCGTCTATATGATCATCCACAATGAAACCAACCTGCCGGTATTTATCGGCATCCTGAACGCCGTCTGACCCAAAAAACGCCAAAAATCGCCGTCGGAAATTCCGGCGGCGATTTTATTCCGCTGCCTCCAGCAGCTTTTTGGTGAAGGGATGCTTGGGCGCGGCAAAGAGGGCGTCGGTGTCGTTTTCCTCCACGATCCTGCCCCCATCCATCACCAGCACCCGGTCGCAGATCTGGTAGATCACCCCCAGGTCGTGGCTGATGAACAGGCAGCTAAAGCCGTACTCCCGTTTCAGGTCCATCAGCAGCTCCAAAATCTGCCGCTGCACCGTCACGTCCAGGGCGCTCACCGGCTCGTCCGCCACCACCAGACCGGGGCGGGCGATCACCGCGGCGGCAATGGCCACCCGCTGGCGCTGGCCCCCGGAGAGCTCCTGGGGATAGCGGCGGGCCAGCTCCGGCGCCAGGCCCACCCGGTCCAGCAGGGCCATGGCCCGCTCCCGCCGCTGCGCTGCTGGGACCCCGGCGGCCCGGAGGGGTTCGGTCAGGGTCCAGAGCAGGGTGTGGGCCGGGTTCAGGCTGCGGTAGGGGTCCTGAAAGATCATCTGAGGGCGGGGGGTATAGTGCCGCACCCGGCCCTCCCAGTCCCGGTGCAGGCCCAAAATCGACCGGGCCAGGGTGGATTTTCCGCTGCCGCTCTCCCCCACCAGGCCCAGGACCTCCCCCCGGTCCAGGCAAAAGGTCACGTCTTGCAGCACCGGCTGCCGGGTCCTCCCCTGGGTATACCAGGCCGAAAGACCCTCCACTTCCAAGATACGCATGGCTCCTCCTTATCGCAGCTTGCTGTTCCGGGTGGGAATGGCGTCCAACAGCCGCCGGGTGTACGCCTCCCGGGGGGCCCGGAACAGCTCCTCCACGGTGCCGGTCTCCACGATCCTGCCGCCGCGCATCACCAGCGCCCGGTGGCAGAGCTTTTTCACCAGGCGCAGATCGTGGCTGATGAACAGCACCCCCATATTCCGCTCCCGGGAAAGCCGGGATAGCAGGTCCAAAATCTGGGCCTGGACCGTCACGTCCAGGGCGGTGGTGATCTCGTCGCACAGCAGATACTTGGGTTCCGACACCAGAGCGGCGGCGATCATCGCCCGCTGGAGCTGGCCCCCGGAGAGCTGATGGGGATAGCGGCGGCCCAGGGCCGCCGGTTCCGGCAGCTCCGCCTCCGCCATGGCGGCCAGGGCCTTGTCCCGGCGCTGGCGCCCGTTTAGGCGGGTGTGGACCCGAAGGGCCTCCTCCACCTGCCGCTCCACCCGCAGCACCGGGTTCAGGCTGGTCATGGGCTCCTGGAACACCATGGCCACCTCCTTCCCCCGGACGGCCCGGAGCTGGGCCGGGGACGCCCCGGTCAACTCCTGCCCCTCCAGGCAAATCGTGCCTGTTACCTCCGCGTCGGGGAGCAGCAGCCCCGCCAGGCACTGGGCGGTGACGGATTTCCCGCTGCCGCTCTCCCCCACCAGGCCCAGGATTTCCCCCCGGTTTAGAGAAAAGCTCACGTCCTCCACCGCGAGGGCCTCCGAGCCTGGGAATCGGACCGAAAGATGCTCAACTTGCAGCATACGCTCCCTCCTTACGCCCGGCGGCGGCGCTGAAGCCCCTCTCCCAGCAGGCTGAACCCCAGGATCAGCAGGGCAATGGCCGCCCCAGCGCTGAACGCGTACCAGGGGGCCCGCTGCAGATAGGTCTGGCTGTCGGAGAGCATGGAGCCCAGACTGGGGAAGGGGGGCTGCACCCCCAGGCCCAGGAAGCTCATGCTGGCCTCGCTTAAAATGGCGTTGTTGAAACCGATGACGATGGCCGGCACCAGCACCCCTTTGAGATTGGGCAGAATGTGGGCCAGCAGGATGCGGCTGTGGGAGACGCCCATGAGCCGGGCGCTCTGAATGTAGCTGGCGTCCCGGCAGCGGGCCGCCTCCCCCCGGACCAGCCGGGCAAAGCTGGGGATGAACAGCACCCCCAGGGCCAGGATGATCTGGGCCGTCCCCCGGCCCGCCAGGCTGACCACCACCAGCGCCAGCAACACCGAGGGGAAGGCGGTGACGACATCGCACAGCCGGGTCAGCAGAAAGTCCGCCGGGCCGCCGAAATAGCCGCACAGGCAGCCGATGGCGGTGCCCAGCAGGCAGCCGATGGCCACCACGCAGGCGGCGATCAGCAGACTGGCCCCCATGCCCTGGAGGACCCGGCTGAACACGTCCCGGCCAAAATTGTCGGTCCCCAACAGGTGGACAAGGGAGGGCGGGCAGAATTTCTCCGCGGCGCTTACCGCCGTGGGGTTATAGGGGGTCCAAAACGCCCCCAGGAGGGCGGCGCCCACCGTCAGCAGGCTGGTAGCTCCGCCGAACAGGAGCATGGGGCTAATCTTTTGCTTCATACCTGCCCCCCTATCCCAACCGGACCCGGGGATCGGCCAACCGGGACAGCAGATCCGCCAGGAAGTGGATGGTGACGATCCAGGCGGCCAGGAGCATGACGATGGCCAGCACCACCGGATAGTCCCGGTTGGACACGCTGGACAGCAGCAGCTGCCCCACCCCGGGGATGCTGAAAACCTGCTCGATGAGGATGCTCATGGTCATGATCTCCGCCAGGGACACCGCCAAAAAGGTGATCACCGGCAGCAGGGCGTTGCGCAGCACCTGCCGGAGCAAAATGGAGGGCTCGGAGGCCCCCCGGCTCCGGGCGGTGCGGACATAGTCCTGCCCCAGCTGGTCCCGGATGGCACTGCGGAGCAGCTTCACCGCCATGGCGGACCGGGGAATGGCGATGGACAGCGCCGGGAAGATCAGATACCGGACGCAGCCCCAGAAATCCTTCTCCGGGGACACATAGGCCCCGGGAGTGAACCATTTCAGGACGATACCCAGCCCATAGCAGGCCAGAATGCCCAGGAAAAAGGGGGGCACGCTCATCACCAGCTGGTTCAGGCCCACGGCGGCGGCGTCTAGGTACCGATTCCGTACACTTCCCGCCAGCACCCCCAGGGGGATGGACAGCGCCACCGTCAAGAGGAAGGACAGCATCGTTAGCAGGGCCGACACCGCGAGCTTGCCGGAGAGCATCTGCCCCACCTCCATGCGATAGAGGTAGCTCTCTCCCAGGTCCCCCCGGAGGAAGCCTGTCAGCCATTCAAAATACCGCACCGGCAGGGGCCGGTCCAGGCCCAGCTGGGCCCGCAGCGCCGCCACCGCCTCCGGGGTCGCCTCGGAGCCTAACATCGTGGTGGCGGGGTCGGCGGGAATCAGGGCAAAGGCAAAGAAGGCCAGGGCGGAGACCAGGAACAATGTAATAATGAGAGCCGCGAGTTTGGAAAACAGGGTCTTCACGCCGAAGCCTCCTTTCTATTGCTTACTGAAAAGACAATGTGGACATATCCATGACATACAGGGGATAGAAGGCGTAGCCCGTCAGCGCCGGATTGATGGCCACAAAGTCCGCCAGGTCCTGCAGGTACACGTTGGCGGCGGTGTCGCTCAAAATTTCCAGGCACTGCCGGTAATAGGCGGTCTGCTCCTCCTCGGTGTGGGCCGGGTCCCGGGCGGCGGCGTAGGCATCGTCGTAGTCCGGGTTGGAATAGCCGATCATGTTCTTCCCGTCGCCGGTGACCCACCGGGCCAGCATGGCCGAGGCCGTAAGGGTGCTGGCGTCAAAGCCCACCAGGGTGGCCTCGAAATTCCGACCGGCGTAGACCTCGGAGAGCCAGGTCTCCCACTCCACCAGCTCCAGCTTGGCCTCCACCCCCACTTCCTTCAGCTGCTCCACGATCACCGTGGCCGTGTCCACATGGGGCGCGTAGTTGCTGGGCACCGTGAGGGTGAAGGAAAAGCCGTTGGGATAGCCGGCCTGGGCCAGGAGGGTCTTGGCCTTCTCCACGTCGTGGGGATAGCGGTCCGCCAGCGCCGGGTCAAAGTACTTGCCGAAGGCGGGGTACATGGAGGAGCCCACCTTGGCGCCGTGGCCGTCGGCGGTGAGGGCCAGCATGGCGTCCACATCCACCGCGTAGCACAGGGCCTGGCGGACCAGCTCATTGTCGAAGGGTTCCTTGGCGTGGTTCAGGTACATGGCCTGGACCAGATTCATGGTCCCCTCCAGGATCTGGTAGCCGTTGGTCAGACTCTCCACCTGGTCCACGGTCAAATGGGCCACCAGGTCCAGGGCTCCGCTATTTAGGGCGGTGAACAGGGCGTTGCCGTCGGAGAAGATCCGGTAGGTCACCCGCTCCAGGGCGGGTTTCGCGCCGTAGTACCCGTCAAACCGCTCCAGGATCACGTTCTCCTGGATGCTCCGGGAGACGAACCGGAAGGGACCGGTGCCCACCGGGGCGGTGGCCTGGCCATCGTAGTCCTTGGGCACGATGTAGACGCTGGCGGCCATGCTGAGGAAGTCCGGGTCCGGCGCCGTCAGGGTGATCACCACGCCGCCGTCCTCCTCCCGGATGTCCGCCACATTGGAAAGCGCCGCTGCCACGGAAGAATTGACCGTGACGGCGGCGCAGGTTTGGAAGGAATAGAGTACGTCTTCAAAGGTGCATTCCTTCCCATTGTGGAAGGTCACGCCCTCCCGCAGGGGGAAGGTGTAGGTACAGCCATCGGTGGAAACGGTGTAAGACGCCGCCACCGCCGGGACAAAATTCCCCTGGCTGTCGGGCTTTACCAGCCCTTCAAAGACGTTGAACATGACCTCTCTAGTTCCTGCGGCCGTCATCTGATACGGGTCAAGACTATCATCCAGGTCCTGGGCGATCCCCACGGCGATCTCCGCCTTTTGGGGTGCCTGGGAAGAAGGGGCATTTGTGCTGCTGGCAGTGGAGTTCTGGGGCGTGGCTTCCCGGCAACCGCCGAGTAAGCCCGCGAGGACGCCCACCGCCAGGAAAAGGGCAAGGATTTGCTTTTTCATTGCGATTCTCCTTCCGCCGCTTTTCGCGGCGTTACAACATCATTACTTCTTCTCCCATTATTAAATTGTCCAGGGGTGATTATACAGCAGCTTTCACAAAAAAGCAACCCTGTTTTTTGGGAAAACGCCCACCGCCCGGTAGGGTGTCGCAGAAAAGGAAATCCCTGGGCCGGAGAACCCCCGGTCCAGGGACCTCATGATTTAGCTTTTTTCCGGTTCCTGCCGGTCCGCTTGGGCGGATGGCTCCTCCCGACGCTTTTGAAGCTCCTGTTCCAGCTTGTTCCGCCGCCGCCGCCGGGCCGCTGCATGGACCGCCAGCACCGCCACGATGGCGGCCAGCACCCCCAGGGCCAGCGCGTCCCAGAGGCAGAATCCGAACACGGTGTGAAAATACTGGTGCATCAACCCCGCTCCTTTCGTCCTTTCCGGCCTGTATGGGTCTTGGGAAGCGGAAGGATCTCCCCGCTCCCGACACCATTCTATGCCAATCGACGAAAGTTGCCGCCTGCCGCGCCTGGGAAGCGCTCTTTAGAGGTTGCTGTACCCCATCAGGGAGGCGTCCACCGCCCGGGCGGCCTCCCGGCCCTCCCGAATGGCCCAGACCACCAGGGACTGGCCCCGGCGCATATCCCCGGCGGCAAAGATCCGGGGCTGGGAGGTCTGATAGTCCCGGCTCTCCACGTTGCCCCGGCCGTCCACCGCCACGCCGAAGGCCTCCGCCACGCTTCTCTGGCAGCCCAAAAACCCCGCCGCGATCAGCACCGTGCCGCAGGGGATCTCCCGCTCCGAGCCGGGCACCGGCGTCATGACGGTCCGGCCGGTGGCGGGGTCGGTCTTCGGCTCCAAACTCACTAGCCGCAGCCGCCGGATCTTGCCCCGGCGGTCGCCCAGGAACGCCGATACCGTGGTCTGGTAGATCCGGGGGTCGTGGCCGAATTTGGCGATGGCCTCCTCCTGGCCGTAGTCCGTCTTTTTGACCCGGGGCCACTCAGGCCAGGGGTTGTTTGGACTCCGGGTCTCCGGGGGGCTGGGCATCATTTCCAGCTGGGTCACGGATTTGCAGCCCAGGCGGATGGCGGTGCCCACGCAGTCGTTGCCCGTGTCGCCGCCGCCGATGACCACCACATCCTTGCCCTGGACCTGGGGATATTTCCGGTCCCGCAGGCCCGAGTCCAGCAGGCTCTTGGTCACGGCGGAGAGGAAATCCACGGCAAAATAGATGCCCCCCAGCTCCCGGCCCGGGGCGGTGATGTCCCGGGGCTGGGAGGCCCCGCAGCACAGCAGCACCCGGTCGAAGGCCGAGAGCAGCGTCTCGGCGTCCGGGTCGATCCCCGCCTCCGCGTTGGGGATAAATATCACGCCCTCCGCCTCCATCAGAGCGATCCGCCGGTCCAGGACTTTCTTGTCCAGCTTCATGTTGGGAATGCCGTAGCGCAGCAGGCCCCCGATCCGGTCGTGGCGCTCGAACACCGTCACCGTATGGCCCCGCCGGTTCAACGCCATGGCCGCCGCCAGGCCCGACGGGCCGGAGCCGATCACCGCCACCCGCTTCCCGGTGCGCAGCGCCGGGGGCTGGGGGACCACCCAGCCGTTTTGGAAGGCGGTCTCGATAATGGCCCGCTCGTTTTCCCGGGTGGACACCGGCTCGCCGTTCAGGCCGCAGGTGCAGGCCGCCTCGCACAGCGCCGGGCACACCCGGCCGGTGAACTCCGGGAAGCTGTGGGTCTTGGCCAGCCGCTCATAGGCCTTCTTCCAGTTGCCCAGGTACACCAGATCGTTCCACTCCGGGCACAGGTTGCGCAGGGGGCAGCCGGACACCATACCGCCGATCAGCTCCCCGGCCTGGCAGAAGGGCACGCCGCAGTCCATGCACCGGGCCGCCTGGCGCTGCTGCCGGGCCAGGGGCAGGGGTGCGTGAAATTCCGAAAAGTTTTCGATCCGCTCCAGAGGCGGGACAGCGGGGCCCACCTCCCGGGAATATTCCAAAAAACCCGTGGGTTTTCCCATGCTCGTTCCTCCTATCCCGCCGCCAGGCGGCGCTTGTATTCTGTCGGGATGATCTTCTTGAATTTGGGGACGAAGCCCGAAAAGTCCGCCAGGATCGCCGCCGCCTTTTCCGAGCCGGTCTCCCGGAGGTGGTTTTCCAGCATCTGCCGCAGCTGCCGGATGTCCTCCTCCTCCAGTTTTTCGATGAGCACCATATCCTTGTTCAGGTTGCGGTAGAGCCGGTTTTCCTCGTCCAGGACGTAGGCGATGCCCCCGGACATGCCCGCGGCGAAGTTGCTGCCGGTCTTGCCCAGCACCGCCACAAAGCCGCCGGTCATATACTCGCAGCCGTGGTCGCCCACGCCCTCCACCACCGCCGTGGCGCCGGAATTGCGGACGCAGAACCGCTCCCCCGCCACGCCGGAGATGTAGGCCTCTCCCGAGGTGGCGCCGTAGAGGGCCACGTTGCCGATGATGATATTCTCCCCGGCGGGGAACCGGGCCGCTTTGGGGGGACGGACCGCCAGCTTGCCGCCGGAAAGGCCCTTGCCGAAGTAGTCGTTGGCGTCCCCCTCCAGGCGGACGGTGAGTCCCTTGGGAATAAAGGCCCCGAAGCTCTGGCCCCCCGACCCGGTGCAGCGCAGCACATAGGTGTCCGGCGCCAGGCGGGCGCCGAACCGGCGGGTGATCTCCGAGCCGAAGCAGGTACCGAAGGCCCGGTCCGTGTTCTTCACCGCCACCTCCAGCTCCCCCGGCTCCCCGGCCTCCAGCTTTGGCCCCAGGGCCGAGAGGAGCAGGGCGCAGTCCTTGGTCTTTTCCAAGCCGAAGTCATAGACGGCCTGGGGGTCGAATTTGCCCCGGGGGGCGTGGGCAAAGCTGTCGCAGAGGATGGCGCTCAAGTCCAGGGGGCAGTTTTCCCGCTGCCGAAGCAGGTCGGCCCGGCCCACCATCTCATCCACAGTGCGAAGGCCCAGCCGGGCCATGTACTCCCGCAGCTCCTGAGCGATAAACAGCATGAAATTCTCCACATACTCCGGCTTCCCGGAAAAGCGCTTCCGAAGCTCCGGATTCTGGGTGGCGATGCCCACGGGGCAGGTGTCCCGGTTGCACTGGCGCATCATCACGCAGCCCATGGTCACCAGGGGGGCGGTGGCAAAGCCAAATTCCTCCGCCCCCAGCAGGGCGGCGATGGCCACGTCCCGGCCGGACATGAGCTTGCCGTCGGTCTCCAGCCGCACCCGGTTGCGCAGGCCGTTCTGGATCAGGGTCTGATGGGTCTCCGCCAGGCCCAGCTCCCAGGGCAGGCCGGCGTTGTGGATGGAACTCTTAGGGGCCGCGCCGGTGCCGCCGTCATAGCCGGAGATCAGGATCACCTGGGCCCCGGCCTTGGCAACGCCGGCGGCCACGGTGCCCACCCCCGCCTCGCTGACCAGCTTGACGGAGATCCGGGCCCGGGTGTTGGCGTTTTTCAGATCGTAGATCAGCTGGGCCAGGTCCTCGATGGAGTAGATGTCGTGGTGGGGCGGCGGGGAGATCAGGCTGACCCCGGGGGTGGAGTACCGGGTCCGGGCGATCCAGGGATAGACCTTGGCCCCCGGCAGATGGCCCCCCTCCCCGGGCTTGGCGCCCTGGGCCATTTTGATTTGAATTTCCTCGGCGCTGACCAGGTATTCCGAGGTGACGCCGAACCGGCCGGAGGCCACCTGCTTGATCTTGGAGCAGCGCAGGGGATCCCCCAGCCGCTCCGGGCTCTCGCCGCCCTCGCCGGTGTTGGACCGGCCGTGGAGGCGGTTCATGGCGATGGCCAGGGTCTCGTGGGCCTCCTGGGAGATGGAGCCATAGCTCATGGCCCCGGTCTTGAACCGGCGGACGATCTCCTCCGCGCGCTCCACCTCCTCCAGGGGCACCCCCTGGTCCGGGAAGTTGAACTCCATTTCGCTGCGCAGATAGCCGGTCCGCTCCCGGTCCACCAGGGCGGTGTACTGCTTGAACATGGCGTAGTCCCCCCGGCGGGTGGACTGCTGAAGCAGGTGGATGACGGCGGGGCTGTACCGGTGTTCCTCCCCCTGGCTCCGGCGCTGGTGGGCGCCCTGGGAGTCCAGGGTCAGGTCCGTATCCAGGCCCAGGGGGTCGAATGCCCGGGAGTGGCGCTGATCCACGTCGCGGGCAATGTCCTCCAGGGTGACGCCTCCCACCCGGCTGACGGTGCCGGCAAAGTATTTGTCAATGACCGAGGAGCAGATGCCCACCGCTTCAAAGATTTGGGCGCCCCGGTAGGAATTGACGGTGGAGATGCCCATTTTGGAGGCGATCTTCACGATGCCCGCCACCACGCCCTGGCAGTAATCGTGGACGGCGGCGTAGTAGTCCTTGTCCAGCATCCCGCTCTCCACCATCTCCCGGATGGTGGAAAGGGCCAGGTAGGGGTTCACCGCCGAGGCGCCGTAGCCCAGGAGGGCGGCAAAGTGGTGGACGTCCCGGGGCTCCCCGGATTCCAGAATGATGGCCAGGGCCTGGCGCTTCTTGGTCCGCACCAGGTGCTGGTGGACGGCGGACACCGCCAGCAAGGATGGAATGGCCACATGATTCTCGTCCACCCCCCGGTCGGAGAGGATCAGGAAGGTGGCGCCCGCCCGGTAGGCCTTATCCACCTCCACGCACAGGTGGTCCAGCGCCCGGACCAGGGGGGTACTCTTGTAGTAGAGGATGGGCACCGTCTCCACCCGGAAGCCGGGGATGCTCATGGCCTTGATCTTCAGCAGGTCTGTATTGGTCAGGATGGGGTTTTCAATTTCCAAAACATGGCAGTTCTCCGGGGCCTCGGTCAGCAGGTTGCCGTCCCGGCCGGCGTACACCGCCGTGTCCGTGACGATGGCCTCCCGGATGGCGTCGATGGGGGGATTGGTCACCTGGGCGAAGAGCTGCTTAAAGTAGTCGAATAGGGGCCGGTTTTCCCGGTCCAGGGCCGCCAGGGGCGTATCCACCCCCATGGAGGCAGTGCCCTCCGAGGCGTTCAGGGCCAGATCACGGATGCAGCCCCGGTAGTCCTCGTAGGTGTAGCCGAAGGCCCGCTGGAGCCGGGCCAGGTCCTCCCCGGCGGGCTCCTCCGGCTTCCGGTTGGGGATTTTCAGAGTAGAGAGCCGCACCAGATTGCTGTCCAGCCACTCGCCGTAGGGCTTCGACAGGGCGTAGCGGTTTTTCAGCTCCTCGTCCTCCACGATCCGGCCCGCCGCCGTGTCGATGAGCAGCATTTTGCCGGGCCGGAGCCGGTCCTTCCGGAGGATATTCTCCGGGTCCTCCTCCAGGACCCCCACCTCCGAGGACAGCACCACATAGCCGTCCCGGGTGATGTAAAACCGGGAGGGCCGCAAGCCGTTCCGGTCCAGCACCGCCCCCAGCTGGACCCCGTCGGAGAAAATGATGGAGGCGGGGCCGTCCCAGGGCTCCATCATGGTGGCATAGTATTGGTAAAAATCCCGCTTCTCCCGGGAAATGGTGTCGTTGTGGGCGAAGGGCTCGGGAATGGTGATCATCACGGCCTTGGGCAGCTCCATGCCGCTCATCACCAGAAATTCCAGGGTGTTGTCCAGCATGGCAGAGTCGGAGCCGGCGGTGTTGATCACGGGGAAGACCTTGTCGGTCACGTCCCGGAGGGCGTCGCACTCCATGGTCTCCTCCCGGGCCAGCATCTTGTCGGCGTTGCCCCGGATGGTGTTGATCTCCCCGTTGTGGACGATCATCCGGTAGGGGTGGGCCCGCTCCCAGCTGGGGTTGGTATTGGTGGAGAACCGGGAGTGGACCACGGCGATGGCGGAGGTCAGATCCTCCTGCTGCAAGTCCAGATAAAAGCTCCGGAGCTGCTTGACCAGGAACATCCCCTTGTAAACCACGGTCCGGCTGGAGAGGGAGCAGACATAGCTGTTGTCGTTGCACTGCTCAAAGACCCGGCGGGCCAGATACAGCCGCCGGTCAAATTCCAGGCCCTTTTCCAGGTCCTTCGGCTTGCCCACAAAGGCCTGCTGGATCACCGGCATACAGGACCGGGCCCGCTCCCCCAGAATTTCCGGGGCCACGGGGACGCTCCGCCAGCCCAGGAAGGTCAGCCCCTCCTTCTCCAGGATGATCTGGAACATTTTCTTGGCCTGGTTCCGGCGCAGCTCCTCCTGAGGGAAAAAGAACATCCCCACGGCATACTCTCCCTCCCCGGGCAGCTCGATGCCGGTCTCCCGGCAGACACGCTGAAAGAAGGGGTGGCAGACCTGCAGCAGCATCCCCACGCCGTCGCCGGTGGCGCCCTCGGCGTCCTTTCCGGCCCGATGCTCCAGGTTTTCCACGATTTCCAGGGCGGACTCCACCGTTCGCCGGGTCTTGACGCCCTTGATATTCACCACCGCGCCGATGCCGCAGTTGTCGTGTTCAAAATTTGCACGGTAAAGACCGTTTTCCTTCATTTTCGGCCCGCAGCCAAACAGTTCTCCCATTTTTCGGCCACCTTTCCAAGGGTTTCTCTCTATTACAGAATACCCCCAAAGTCCCGAAAAGTAAAGGGAAATCCAAGGTGTTTTTTCATTTTCCCCACTTTGAACACACAGCCCGCACCGGAGTGCCGGGAATCTGTTCATTTTGAATAATGCAATTTTGATTTTTAAAACTTGCAAAATGAGCAGGAAGCCACGCTTCCCGCTCACTGCTCTTCTTTTCTTAGATAATGCCAGATCTCGTAGGCGATCCCGTTTTCCTCCCCGGCCTCCAGGAGCTTCTCCCGGGTCCAAGCCGGGTCGGCGTCCAGGTCGGGGAAAAACACATCCGACTCTGGTTTCACATGGACCTTAGTAACGTAGGCCCCCCGGCAGTAGGGCAGCATCTGGCGGTAGACGCTCGCCCCGCCGATGACGAAGGCCCGGTCCCGCTCCTTGGCCAGTTCCGCCGCCGCCTCCGGGCACCGGCAGACCCAGGCGCCCGGGACCTCGGCAACGCGCCGGGACAGGACCAGATTTTCCCGGCCAGGGAGGGGCCGCCCTCCGGGGAAATCCAGGAGGGTCCGCCGCCCCACGATCACCGTGGCCCCGGCGGTGGTCCGGCGGAAGAATTTCCGGTCCGCGGAAAGGGCCACCGGCTGGGTGCCGTCCCGCCCAATGCCCCAATCGTCATACACCGCAACGATCGCGTCCATACTCACACCGCCATGGGAATTTCATAGGGGAAGTCGTGATACCGATACCCCTCCACCCGGAAGCTGTTCGGGGTGAAGGCGTAAAAATCGGTAACGGCGGGGTCTACCGTAAATTTCGGGGCGGGATACCCCTCCTTTTCCAGCATGGCCTGTACCATGGGCACATGGCGGTCGTAGATATGGCAGTCGGCAATGACGTGGACCAGCTCCCCGGCCTCCAAGCCGGAGGCCCGGGCCATCATGTGCAGCAGCACCGCGTACTGCACCACGTTCCAGTTCCCGGCGGTGAGCATATCCTGGCTGCGCTGGTTCAAAATGGCGTTGAGGGTGTTGCCGGAGACGTTGAAGGTCATGGAGTAGGCACAGGGATAGAGGTTCATCTCGTGCAGGTCCTGGAAATTGTACAGGCTGGTCAAAATCCGCCGGGAGGCGGGGTTGTGCTTCAAATCGAAAAGCACCCGGTCCACCTGGTCAAACTCCCCCTCGGGGAATTGATACTTGATGCCCAGCTGGTAGCCGTAGGCCTTGCCGATGGTGCCGTCGGGGCCGGCCCACTCGTCCCAGACGTGGCTGTGCAGGTCCGCGATCCGGTTGGACTTCTTCTGCCAGATCCACAGCAGCTCGTCCACGGCGCTTTTCCAGTAGGTCCGCCGGAGGGTCAGGAGGGGAAATTCCTCCCGCAGGTCATACCGGTTCACCACCCCGAATTTCTTGATGGTGTGGGCGGGGGTCCCGTCGGACCACCGGGGGCGCACTTCCCGATCCGTGTCCCAGACCCCGTTTTTCAGAATGTCCAGGCAGGTCGCCCGGTAAATTTCGTCCGCCTTGCTCATGGCCGCGCCTCCTCGTCGTTTTGTCCAGCATACCACATCCGCCGGGATTTTTCAATGGGTATTGCGTTTTTTCCCGGGGCGTTATATAATGAAAAAAAGGGTGTGAGACCATGAAAACCCAATCTGGCGGCCTCTCCCAGGAGGGGTTGAAGCTCATCGCCTGCGCCAGCATGCTCCTGGACCACATTGGCGCCGCCCTGGCGCCCGGCGCTCTTTGGCTCCGGATCATCGGGCGGATCGCCTTTCCCATTTACTGCTTCCTGCTGGTGGAGGGGGTCCACCACACCCGCCATCCGGGGCGGTACGCCCTGCGGCTGGCCATTGGCATGGTGTTGTCCGAGCTGCCCTTCGATATGCTGTTCTACGGCGGCTGGACCTGGAGCCACCAAAGCGTCATGGTGACGCTGCTTCTGGCCTTCGGCATGGCCCTGGTAATGAAAAATACCAAAAGCCCCCTATTAAAGCTCCTGGCCGTGGCGGCGGCGGCAGTCCTGGCGGAGCTGCTGCGGACGGACTACGCTGGGTTCGGCATCCTGGTGGCGGCGCTATTCGTCCTGGTGCGGGACAGCGAATTCCGACTGCTGCTCCTGGCCCTGGGGCTGCCGGCCCTGGCCCTGCTCACCGGGCAGGCGGACATCGAGCTGTTCTATGTGGGGGCCGTGATCCCCATCGCCTTCTACTCCGGTCGGAAGGCCACCGCCAGCCCGGCGGCGCAGTGGGCCTTTTACCTGTTCTACCCGGCCCATTTGGCTGCGCTGTGGGGGGTCCAACAGCTGATGATGGGGCTTTGGCCAATTTCCCTCTTGTAAAACCGGGAAAAATGGCGTATACTTTATAAATCACATGGAAAAGAGAGGTAATTTGCTATGGATCTGGTATCGGTTCGGGAATTGTATCGGGACGCCCCGTCCTACGCCGGAAAGACCGTCCGGGTGGGGGGCTGGGTCCGCTCCGTGCGGGCGAGCAAGCAGTTCGGCTTCATTGTCCTGTCCGACGGGACCTTTTTCAGCCCCGTCCAGGTGGTGTACCACGACACCCTGGAGAATTTCCAGGCCGTCTCCAAGACCAACGTGGGCGCGGCCCTGATCGTGGAGGGGGAGCTGGTGCTGACCCCCGAGGCCAAGCAGCCCTTTGAAATTCAAGCGACGGCGGTCACCGTGGAGGGGCCCTCCGCCCCGGACTATCCCCTGCAAAAGAAGCGGCACACCCTGGAATACCTGCGGACCATGACCCATCTGCGGCCCAGGACCAACACCTTCCAGGCGGTGTTCCGGGTTCGGAGTCTGATCGCCTACGCCATCCACCGGTTCTTCCAGGAGCGGGGCTTCGTCTACGTCCACACCCCCCTGATCACCGGCTCCGACTGCGAGGGCGCGGGGGAGATGTTCCAGGTGACTACCCTGGATCTGGTGAACCCGCCCCGGACCGAGGACGGGGCTGTGGATTACAGCCGGGACTTCTTCGGCAAGGCCACCAACCTCACCGTCTCGGGCCAGCTCAACGGGGAGACCTTCGCCATGGCCTTCAAAAATATCTACACCTTTGGCCCCACCTTCCGGGCGGAAAACTCCAACACCACCCGCCACGCCGCCGAATTTTGGATGATCGAGCCGGAGATCGCCTTCGCCGACCTGTCCGACGATATGGCCCTGGCGGAGGACATGCTGAAATACATCATCTCCTACGTCCTGGAGGAGGCCCCGGAGGAGATGGCCTTCTTCAACCAGTTTGTGGACAAGGGGCTCTTGGACCGGCTCCACCACGTCCTGACCTCCGACTTTGGCCGGGTGAGCTACACCGAGGCCATCGCCCTCCTGGAGCCCCACAACGCTGAATTCGCCTACCCCGTCCACTGGGGCAGCGACCTGCAAACGGAGCATGAGCGGTATCTGACCGAGGTGGTTTTCCAGCGGCCGGTGTTCGTCACCGACTATCCCAAGGAAATCAAGGCGTTCTATATGAAGCTGAACCCCGACGGCAAGACCGTGGCGGCCATGGACTGCCTGGTGCCGGGGATCGGGGAGATCATCGGCGGCAGCCAGCGGGAGGACGACTACGAAAAGCTCTCCGCCCGGATCCGGGAGCTGGGAATGAAGACGGAGGACTACGCCTTCTATCTGGACCTGCGGAAGTACGGCTCCGCCCGCCACGCCGGCTTCGGCCTGGGCTTTGAGCGGTGCGTCATGTACCTGACGGGCATGGGCAACATCCGGGACGTACTCCCCTTCCCCCGGACCGTCAACAACTGCGAGCTGTAAAAAAATTTGGGAGGCGCTGAAAGCGCCTCCCGTTTTCATTTTACTGGATGTGGACGTGGTTATTGATGTGGTCCTGGCAGTAGCAGTAGTAGCCGTTGCACCGGGAGCAGTAGCGAAATTCCAGATCCGGGTCCGACACGTCGGTGCGGCCGCAGACGGTGCAGCGGTGGGTATAGGGCTGCTGGACCTGGGCGGTGCTGGCCTCCCAGGAGCCGGCGTTGGGGAAGGGAATGGGCTTTGCCCCGGCCTTCTTGGGCTTTTTCCGGAACAGCCGCCTGAAATTGGCCTGCCAGGACATGGGGATCACGTTCAGCACGTCCTTGCCGAAGAACAGGAAGTAGTTCAGCAGAGACACCACCGGGAACAGGTTCCCCGGGAAGGGGCCGAAGAGTCCCAAAATCACCAGCGCCAGGTCCAGCACGGCGAAGATCCACGCCCGCACCGGGATGATGAACAGCAGCAAAAACTGGGCGTCGGGGTAGAGGGTGGCGTAGGACAAAAACAGGCTCAGGTTCAAATAATAGGCGTCCGCCGCGCCGCCGAAGATCATGCAGTAGATATCCATCAGCACCACGCCGGAGAGGTAGAACAGGTTGAACCGGCAGGTGCCCCAGATATTTTCCATGGCCCGGCCCAGGGAGTAATAGCACACCAGGCTGACGATCATGAGCAGCGGATTGGAGATATAGTAGGTCAGCGGATAGGTGATCAGCCGCCAGACCTGCCCGTGGAGGATGGCGGTCCGGTCGAAGCACAGCAGGGCGTATAGGGTGCCCTGCCTGTCGATCAGGGTCATCACATACACCAGCGCGCAGCCCAGGCTGATATAGAGCATCAGATTTGGGATCCCCTGATTGCGGTGGCGATAGCAGAACCGCTCAAACCGGCTCCTTAATTTTTTCAAGGCCCTCAACTCCCGTGAAAGATTGGTACTATTTTACCAGCCCGAAGGGCAAAAGTCCATAGCCGAATTATGAACATTTTTCCTCGGGGTTAGTCCCGGCCTGGAAAAAACCGGTTTTTTTGAAAAAAATACTTGCATTTTCCGGCCCGGTATGCTACTATATTCGGGCACGAAAAGTGTTACGCGCCAGTAGCTCAGTTGGATAGAGTGACTGACTACGAATCAGTAGGTCGGGGGTTCGAGTCCCTTCTGGCGTACCAAAAGCCGCACCCTCACGGGTGCGGCTTTTGGTACGCCAGAAGGACTCGAACGATTCAATGCGACCTGCCGGTGGCAGGTCGCCGCCCAGTTCGCAAACTGGGCGCTTCATGTCGTAAAGTGTTTTGTATGCTGAAATATTCATGTAATTTAATGTAAATATTTTCTGAAAACCAATTGAATTTTACATGAACATCTGCTATACTATAAGTGACTTCTTAAAAAGGAGAGTCATTTATGTACCGAAAAATCTTGGCTTTTTTAGAAGCATGGAAAGATAGCGCTCACCGCAAGCCGCTGATCTTGCAGGGAGCAAGGCAGGTGGGCAAGACTTATTCCATTTTGGAGTTTGGGCGCACACACTATGAGAATGTGGCGTATTTCAACTTTGAAACCAATCCAAAGCTCTCGGAAACCTTTGATGAAAATATCAGCCCCGATTATCTGATCCCTATTCTGTCGCATATCGCAGGGCAAACCATCGTCAGGGAAAAAACGCTGATCGTCTTTGACGAGGTGCAGCTCTGCGAACGGGCATTAACTTCTTTGAAGTATTTTTGCGAGGACGCTCCCGATTATCACATCATCGTGGCGGGCAGTCTTTTAGGTGTTGCGGTAAACCGTACAAAGTTCTCTTTTCCCGTGGGCAAGGTCGATATGAAAACCCTTTACCCGATGGATATGGAGGAATTTATGCTTGCGCTGGGGGAGGACGCTCTGGTAGCGCAGATCAAAAAGTCCTTCCAGACCGATACGCCGATCCCTTCCGCTTTGCACGACGCGGCGATGCTGCTTTATCGGCAGTATCTTGTGGTGGGCGGTATGCCGGAGTGCGTCATGCAGTTTGCACAGACAAAGGATTATATCCTTGTGCGTCACACGCAGGACACCATTCTGGCAAGCTATCTCAACGATATGAGTAAGTACAACAACTTGAACGAGATCAAAAAGACACGGCTTGCCTATGACAACATCACCGTGCAGCTTTCAAAGAAGAATACCCGTTTTCAATATAAGCTGATTAAGAAAGGAGGACGAGCTTCCGAATTTGAGAACGCCATCGAATGGCTGAGACTCTCCGGCATCGTGTCGCAGGTGTTCAAGGTAGAACAGGTTAAAAAGCCTTTGGAAAACTACCGTGACATTGACGCTTTTAAGATCTATGTTTCCGATCTGGGTCTGCTGGCCGCCAAAAAGGATTTAGCCGCAAACGACGTCCTCTACATGGTGGAGGAGCTGAGCGACTTTAAGGGCGGACTTGCGGAAAACTATGTGAATGTGCAGCTCACTATCAACGGCTACCAGACCTATTATTGGGAATCCGCGCGTGGGGCGGAAATTGATTTCGTCATTCAACGGGAAGGCAAGCTCATTCCCATTGAGGTCAAATCCGCCGACAATACCAGAGCCAAGAGCTTAAAGGTCTATATGGACGCCTACAAGCCCGATTACGCCATCAAGCTCTCCGCGAAAAACTTTGGCTTTGAGGACGGGAAAAAGACCGTTCCTCTCTACGCCGCGTTTTGTATATAATATTTTTCTTGCGGATTTTCTGAAAAATTAAGAACACGAAACGGTTCAAGCCGTCAACCCTGCTTTATACGGGGCGGCGGCTTGAACCGCTGCTTTTTGTGTCACGATCTCTTGACTTTTTCGGCCATATTACAGGCGGCGCCCATTTCGCGCCGCCTGTTGTTTTTATGGAGCTGAGAATATCCGCCCCTTCCGGCGGTTAGAATCTTTTTAGGGTCCCACGATCGTTCCCGGGGCCCCCGTGAAGGAGGACAGGACCTCCACCGGGATCATGTACTCCCGGGCAAGCTCCACGCTTCGGTCATGGAGCACCTGGGCGCCGTTTTCGATGAGCCGCAGCATCTT
Organism: uncultured Oscillospiraceae bacterium; assembly: GCA_947626085.1. GTDB lineage: Bacteria > Bacillota > Clostridia > Oscillospirales > Oscillospiraceae > Faecousia. The sequence goes on along the minus strand of CANQQU010000003.1, from coordinate 20,353 downwards.
TTCATAGGAGATCCGTCCAAAGCGGGTGGCGTCCGGATACCGGCGGGGGTCCCGGTCGTAGACCCCGTCCACATCGGTAAAGATCTGGCAGACCTGGGCCTTCAAAAACGCCGCCAGGGCCACCGCCGTGGTGTCCGAGCCGCCCCGGCCCAGGGTGGTCACGTCCTCCCCCGGGCCCAGGCCCTGGAAGCCCGCCACCACCACGATCTTGCCCTGGTCCAGCTCCCGGCGGATCCGGTCCCCCTCCAGGCCCAAAATCCGGGCGTTTCCGTGGATGCCATCGGTACGGAGCCCCGCCTGCCAGCCGGTGAGACTCACGGCGGGATAGCCCAACGCGCCGATGGCCATGGCCATCAACCCGGCGCTGAGCTGCTCCCCCGCCGCCAGATAGGCGTCCATTTCCCGGGCGGAGCCCCGGGGATTGACCTGTCTGGCCGCGGCGATGAGGTCGTCGGTGGTGTCCCCCTGGGCGGAGACCACCACCACGACCTGGGCCCCCTGCTGGGCCAGTCCCGTCACCCGGCGGGCGGCGGAAAGAAGCCGGGGAGCGTCCGCCAGGGAAGAACCGCCATATTTTTGCACGATCAGCATGTTTTTTCACCTCCGGTGGCAGTCTATGTCGGATCGACCGGAACGGTGACAAAACCCCTCCCGGCGGAAGCCGGGAGGGGAGGGCTATTGAAGCAAGGGTCAGGCCGCCAGAATGTCGGCCCGCAGGACCCCGGGAAGCTGCTTCAGCTCGTCCAGGAGCTGGGCCACCTCCACAGTCAGGTCGATGGTCTCCGCCGTAATGGTGACGGGGGCGGCCTCGTTGGTGGGGATAATGGAATTGATGGTGAGAATATTGGCATGCCGGGCGGTGAAGGTGCCCAGAGCCGACGCCAGAACACCCTGCTGATCCCGCAGCAGCAGCTGGAAGGTAACGATCCGGCCCGCCATCATGTTCTGGAAGGGGAGGATCGCGTCCCGATACTTATAAAACGCGCTGCGGCTGATACCCGTGCGGGCGGCCGCCTCGTTCACGGCCCGTGCCTCGCCGCAGGCCAGCATGCGCTTCGCTTCCGCTACCTTGAGGAAAATTTCAGGCAGGGCGTCTGCCTGCACAATAAAGTAGTCTGAACTTTTCATGATTGATTATCCTCCTACCGTTTCTATTTTGGTCCCATGGATACTGGGGAAAGCCTGCTTGGTCTCCGCACTCATTGTATCATAATATTTTTTAAATTACAACCCCTTTTTGTGCAAAAACCGTTGAAAAGGAGCGCATCATGAATCACACCGCTCTGCGAAAACCCCTGACTTTGGCCCTGACCATTCTGCTGGTCTATCTGCTGGCAAGGTTCCTGCTGCCTCTGCTGCTGCCCTTCCTGCTGGGGGCTGTTCTGGCTCTTGCCGCCGAGCCCCTGGTGGGGCTGGGCCAGAACCGGCTGCGGATGCCCCGGGCCGCCGCCTCCGGTATGGGGGTGACTGCCGTTTTGCTGCTGCTGGGGCTTCTCCTGGCCCTGGCCGGCCGGCTGCTGCTGCAAGAGCTGCTGGCCCTGAGCCGGGCCCTGCCGGATCTGGAGGCCGCCGCCAAGGCGGGGATGACCAGCCTCTCCGACGGGCTGGTGTCCCTGGCGGACCGGGCTCCGGAGGGGCTGCGGCCCCTCCTGCTCCGGCTGGCCCTGGACATCTCCGGGGTGGGCACCGGGATCCTGCAGGAGCTGGGGCGGCAGATCCCCGGCGCTCTGTCCGCCCTGCTGGGCTTTCTCCCCGACGGGCTCCTGGCCGCCGGGACCGGGGTTCTCTCCGCCTTCTTTCTGTCCACCCGGCTCCCCGCCGCCCGCGCGTGGCTGGACCGGGTCCTGCCGGAGGACTGGCGCAAAATTTTACCCGCCCTCCGGCGGTGCCGGAAGGCCCTGGGCGGCTGGCTGCGGGCCCAGGCGGGGCTGTGCGCCGCCACCTTTCTTCTCACCGCCGGGGGCCTGGCCCTGCTGAAGATCCCTCACTGCCTGCTCTGGGCCCTGGGCGTGGCGCTGGTGGACGCCGCGCCCCTGCTGGGTACCGGGACGGTGCTGCTTCCCTGGAGTCTCATTTCCCTGTTTCAGGGCAGTCCCCAGCGGGCCCTGGGGCTGCTGGCGGTGTACCTGGTCTGCGCCCTGACCCGCTCCGTGCTGGAACCCCGGCTTCTGGGGAGGCAGTTGGGGCTGGACCCCCTGGCGGCGCTGGTCTCTCTGTATGTGGGCTACCGGCTGTGGGGCGTAGTGGGGGTGCTGCTGTGCCCCATGCTGGCGGTGGCGGCCTCGGAGCTGGCCAATCCCGCCCCCGAATAGAAAAATCCCAACTGCCTATTGTGCATCCGGCTTTTTTTTGCTATAATAGCGGAAAAAGTTACGATTTGGATGTGCTGGATTTGAAATACGGAATTTGGAAAGTCGGAACGCCGAAACAGGAGGACGTCAATACCCTGGCGGGGGCCGGATATCCCCCGCTGACCGCCATGATCCTGGCCGCCCGAGGCATTCGGACGGCCCATGACGCGGCCGTCTACTTAGACCGGAACGCCCCGCTCCACGACCCCTTCGCTTTAACGGATATGGATCTGGCCGCCGGGCGGGTGGGTCTGGCCATGGCCCGGGGGGAGAAAATCGCCGTTTTTGGGGACTATGACGTGGACGGCATCACCGCCACCTGCCTGCTGACGGATTTCCTCCGCCGCCACGGCGCCAATACGGTGCCCTACATCCCCGGACGGATGGAGGAGGGCTACGGTCTGAACGCCGCCGCCATCCGCCAGCTCCGGCAGGAGGGAGTGGGGCTGATCGTCACGGTGGACTGCGGCATCACCGCCGTGGAGGAGGCCGGGCTCTGCCGGGAGCTGGGCATCGATCTGGTGATCACCGACCACCACGCCTGCAAGGAGCGGCTGCCCCAGGCGGTGGCGGTGGTGGACCCCCACCGGCCCGGAGACCGATACCCCCACAAGGCCCTCTCCGGCGTGGGGGTGGCCTTTAAGCTGGCCTCCGCCCTCTGCGGAAGTCAGGAGGAGATTCTGTCGGACTATGCCGACATGGTCTGCCTGGGCACCGTGGCGGACGTGATGCCCCTCCAAGGGGAAAACCGCGCCTTCGTCTACCGGGGCCTGGCCTCCCTGCGGCACACCCGCCGCCCGGGCATCGCAGCCCTGATCCGGGAGAGCGGCTGCGACCCGGACAATCTGACCACCTCCTCCATCGGCTTTTCCCTGGCCCCCCGCATCAACGCCGCGGGGCGGATGGGCCGGATCGAGCTGGCGGTGGAGCTGTTTCTGACCCAGGACCCCCGGCGGGCGGGGGAGCTTGCCAAAGCGCTGTGCGAGCTGAACCACCAGCGCCAGGCGGTGGAATCGGAAATCTACCGGCAGGCGGTGGAGATGCTCTCCCAGACCGCCGCCCCGGAGGCCATTGTCCTGGCAAACGAGGCCTGGCACCAGGGGGTGGTGGGCATCGTGGCCAGCCGGATCGCCGAGGAGTACGCCTGCCCCACCTTCCTCATCTGTCTGGACGGGGAACACGGCAAGGCCAGCTCCCGCAGCTACGGCGGCTTCAATCTGTTCTCCTCTCTCACCGCCCTGGCCCCCCTGCTGGAGAGCTACGGAGGCCATGAGCTGGCGGCGGGATTTACCATCAGCCGGCAGAACATTCCGGACTTCCGCCGGGAGGTCAGCGCCCTGGCCCGGCAGTTTTACGCCGGGGAGGTGCCCCGCACCACGTTGGAGATCGACTGCGCCGTTCCCCCGGAGCTGCTGACCGAAAGCGGCATCCAGGCCCTGGCCCAGCTGGAGCCCTGCGGCGGGGGCTGCCCCAAGCCGGAGCTGATGCTGACTGGCGCCGTTTTGGAGCGGCTGATCCCCGTGGGCGGGGGAAAGCACCTGCGGCTGCGGCTGCGGGCAGGCCGCCAGGGCTTCAGCGCCATCTATTTCTCTCCCGGCCGGGAGGCCCAGGGGCTGGCGCCTGGGGACGCGGTGGATATCGCCTTCACCCCTCAGATCAACGACTACCGGGGGGAGCGCACGGTGCTGCTGAACGTCACGGACATCCGCCCCGCCTGCAAGGCCCCCTGCTCCGACAGCATCGCCGGCTACCGGCAGCTTCGAGCGGGCCGGCTGGACCCGGCAGGCGCTGCGGCGCTGCTGCCGGACCGGTCCACCCTGGCCTTTGTGTGGCGGTACCTGTCCAGCATCCCCGGCCCCATTCAGGATTCGCCCATGTGCCTGTGCCGCCGGATCGTCCGGTGGTCCGGCAGGCCCCTGAGTTTGGAGCAGATGCTCACCTGCCTGGATATTTTCGCCGACGTGGGGCTTTTACAGTCCCAGCGGCTTCACAAAACCATCACCATCCGGCTGATCCCTCGGGAGCAGAAGGCCGATCTGAGTCAGAGCCAGACCATGCGGGCTCTGCTTCAAGCGAAAGAGAGCTGATACCATGGAAACCTTTGCCGAACACTACGCCTCCATGTGCGACGCCATCGGCAAGTATATGCCCAACGCCGATATGGAGCTGATCAACAAAGCGGTGGAATACGCCCAGGAGAAGCACAAGGATCAGAGGCGGAAGGACGGGTCCCCCTACATCATCCACCCCCTGGCGGTGGCGGAGATCGTGGCGGAGATGGGCCTGGACACCGACGCCATCCTGGGGGCCCTGCTCCACGACTGCATCGAGGACACCGACGCCTCCCACGGGGACATCGAGACCCTCTTCGGTCCCACCGCCGCCGAGCTGGTGGAGGGGGTCACCAAGCTGACCCGGGCCAATTTTTCCAGCACCGAGCAGGCCCAGATGGAAAACCTGCGGAAGATGTTCATGGCCATGTCCAAGGACATTCGGGTGGTGCTGATCAAAATTGCCGACCGGCTCCACAATATGCGGACCATGCAGTACCAGACCCCGGAAAAGCAGATCCTCAAATGCCGGGAGACCATGGACATCTACGCCCCCCTGGCCCACCGGCTGGGCATGCAGAAGATCAAGTGGGAGCTGGAGGACATCGCCCTGCGGTACTTAGAGCCGGAGGCGTACAACCAGATCATGACCTTCCTCAACGCCCGGAAGGAGCAGGATCAGGCCTTCATGAACGCCATCCAGGAGAAGATCACCACCCGCCTGTCCACCATGGGCATCCGGAACACCACCTACGGCCGGATCAAGCACGTCTACTCCATCTACCGGAAAATGCAGGCCCAGGGCAAGATCATCGACGAGCTGTACGACCTGTACGCCTTCCGGGTGATCGTGGACACCATCCCCAACTGCTACAACGTCCTGGGCCACATCCACGACCTGTTCAACCTGGTGCCCGGGCGGTTCAAGGACTACATCTCCACCCCCAAGCCCAATATGTACCAGAGCCTCCACACCACCGTCATCGGCTCCCAGGGCATCCCCTTCGAGGTGCAGATCCGCACCTGGGAGATGCACGAGACCGCCGAGTACGGCATCGCCGCCCACTGGAAGTACAAGCAGGGCTCCGGCGGCGGCACGGAAAAGGACTTTGAGTGGGTCCGCCGGCTGCTGGAAAGTCAGCAGGACACCGACGCGGAAGATTATGTTCACTCCCTGAAAATCGACATGTTCGACGACGAGGTCTTCGTCTTCACCCCCCGGGGGAAAATCGTCAGTCTGCCCGCCGGGTCCACCCCCATCGACTTTGCCTACGCCATCCACTCCGGGGTGGGCAACGCCATGGTGGGGGCCAAGGTGAACAACCGGATCGCCAATATCGACACCAAGCTGCAAAACGGCGACATTGTGGAGGTCCTCACCTCCAAATCCGCAAAGGGCCCCAGCCGGGACTGGCTGAACATCTGCAAGAGCAACCAGGCCCGGACCAAGATCAAGCAGTGGTTCAAAAAGGAGCGCCGAGAGGAGAACATCGTCCACGGCAAGGCCAGCTTCGAGTCGGAGATGAAGCGCCTGGGCCTGCCCCTGTCCGCCCTGGCCGACGAGGAGCTGTCCGCCGCGCTGCTGAAAAAAATGGCCTTCGACACCTGGGACGATATGTACGCCGCCATCGGCTACGGCGGCCTCACCGCCGCCAAGGCGGTGGGCCGGATCCGGGAGGATATCAACCGAGCTACCAAGCCCGCGCCGGACAAAAACCCGGCCATGCCTCTGCGGATCACCCCGGAGGCGGCCAAGAGCCGCCACGCGGTGAACGGGGTCATTGTGGAGGATATCGACTCGTGCATGATCAAATTCTCCAAGTGCTGCACCCCCGTGCCCGGGGACCCCATCGTGGGCTTCATCACCAAGGGCTACGGCGTGTCCATCCACCGCACGGACTGCCCCAACGCTTTGAACCGGGAGGATCCCCGGCAGGCGGGCCGCTGGGTGCGGGTCCGCTGGGCCAATCAGGAGGAGCAGCCCTTCGACACCACCTTGGAGCTGGAATGCGTCACCCGGGACGGACTGCTGCTGGACGTGGCCACGGCCATGACCACCGCCCGGCTGCGGGTGAAGGAGCTTAACGGCAAGGATCTGCCCGGAGGCCGCAGCGTGTTCACCGTCCGCTTCGAGGTGAAGAACGTGGAGGAGCTGGTGGCGGTGCGCAACCGGCTGATGAGCATTCCCGACGTGATCAGCTCCCGCCGGGGGCAGAATTAGGAGGCGGCTATGCGCGCGGTCGTTACCAGAGTGTCCTCCGCCTCCGTCGCCATCGGCGGGGAGACCGTGGGGGCCATCGAAAAGGGCTTTCTGATCCTGCTCGGGGTCGGCCCAGAGGATACGGAGGAAGAATGCCGCTTTCTGGCGGAAAAAATCGTGGGCCTGCGGGTATTTTCCGACGAGGCTGGAAAAATGAACTTGGATCTAAGCCAGGTAGGCGGGAGGCTTTTGGTGGTGAGCCAGTTTACCCTCTATGGCAACTGCCGGAAGGGCCGCCGGCCCAGCTTCACCGGCGCCGCCGGACCGGCGCTGGGAAACCGGCTGTATGAGCGGTTTTTAGCCCTCTGCGCGGAGCTGGGCTATCCCCCGGAGCACGGGGAATTTGGGGCGGATATGCAGGTTTCCTCCGTCAACGACGGCCCCGTGACCCTGATCCTGGACACCGATCAGCTGCTACTGACCCCCAGGCATTCATAAGGAGAGAATATGACCATTGAAACGCTGACTTTGGGTGAAAACCGCTTTTTCACCAACTGCTATCTGATCCACCAGGGACAAAAATGCCTGGTGGTGGACCCCGGCTTCCAGCCGGAGGCGGTGCTCTCCACCCTGGAGCAGCGGGGGCTGTTCCTGGAGGCGATTTTGCTGACCCACGGGCATTTTGACCATGTGGGCGGCGTGGGGGCGCTGGTGGACGCCACCGGCTGCCGGGTGTTCCTCCATCCCGAGGATCTGACCCTGCCCAAGGCCCTCACCGCCGGGCCGCTGACCTATACCGACGAATTTTCCGACAACCAGACCCTGACTCTGGCGGACATGACCTTCCGGGTCCTCCACACCCCGGGCCACACCCGGGGCTCGGTGTGCCTGCTGTTTCCCGAGGGCCTGATCTCCGGGGACACCCTGTTCGCCGGCTCCTGCGGCCGGACGGATCTGCCCGGGGGCAGCCGGTACCAGCTGATCAACTCCCTTGCCCGGCTGGCGGGGCTTCCCGGGGACTATGCCGTGTACCCCGGCCACGGTCCCGCCACCACCTTGGAGGAGGAGCGGCGGTTCAACCCCTACCTCAGCCGGATCCCATGAAGCTCTATCTTCGCGGCCACAACGACCGCTACTGTGTGGAACAGCTGCAGCTGTCCCTGTTTCCCGACCGGCCCCTGGAGCCGGTAGAGGCGCCCTTTTCCGGGGACGGGGCGGTTTCCGCCCTCTTCCGGGGGAAGACCTGGCTCTCCGTCTCCACCGCCATCACCCTGGACGGGGTAACTTACCGGTGCCTCCGGCGGATCCGGGCGGACCGGGAGACAGTCCGTGACCGCCGCCGGCTGCTGCAACAGACCTACTATCTGGCGGCACTGCCCTTTCAGCCGATGCCGCCCCCCTGGGGCGCTCTGGCGGGCGTGCGGCCCACCAAGCTCTCCACCGCCATGCTCCTTTCCGGCCAGACCCCAAAGGACGCCCAAAAGGTTCTGGAGCGGGAGCTGTTCGTCACCCGCGCCCGGGCCGCTCTGGCCCTGGAATGCTCCCAGGCCACCCTGGATACCGCCCGGCTCCTGAGGCCGGCGGATGTGTCGGTGTACATCGGCATCCCCTTCTGCCCCACCCGCTGCGCCTATTGCAGCTTTGTCAGCCGGGGGGTCGGTTCCCGAACGGAGGCGCTGGAGCCCTATCTGGACGCCCTGCTCCGGGAACTGGAGATCACGGGAAAATTGATGGGTATTTTTCACCGGAAGGTCCGTACCCTTTACATAGGGGGCGGCACCCCCACCACCCTCTCCCCGGACCAGCTCCGGCGGCTGCTGGAAAGCATCCGGGCCCATCTGGACCTGACGGACTGCCTGGAATTTACGGTGGAGGCGGGCCGTCCCGACACCATCGACCCGGAGCGCCTGGGGGTGCTGCGTGCCTACGGGGTGGACCGGATCAGCGTCAACCCCCAGAGCATGGTCGATTCCGTGCTGGCCGCCTCCGGCCGGCCCCATCGGGGGGCGGACATTCTCCGGGCCGTGGCCCAGGTCCGGGAGGCGGGCTTTACGCTCATCAACATGGACCTGATCGCCGGGCTGCCTACGGACACGCCGGAGGGCTTCCGGTCCTCCCTGGACCAGGTAGCGGCCCTGCGGCCCGTCAACATCACCGTCCACACCCTGGCCCTGAAAAAGGGCGCCGACCTGTTCAGCCAGGACCGGCCCCGGCCCGACGCCCAGGCGGTGGGGCAGATGGTCCGCCACGCCGGGCAGACCCTGTCTGGGCTTGGCTACCGGCCCTACTATCTGTACCGGCAGAAATACATGTCCGGCAGCTTTGAAAACGTGGGCTGGACCCTGCCCGGCGGGGTGTGCCGCTACAACATCTGCATGATGGAGGAGCTGCACCCCATCGTCTCCCTGGGCGGCGGGGCCATGAGCAAGGTCCCCTTGCCCGGCGGGGCGCTGAAGCGGTTCCCCAACCCCAAATACCCGGAACAATACCTCTCCTCCCTGGACAAGGTGCTGCGCCAAAAGGAGGAGCTGTTTTCCTGCATGGAAGGAGGTCTTTGATTGGATACGCTGATTGCCAATGCCACCATCGTCACCATGAACGAGGGCATGGAAGTGCTTTTCGGCGGCTACCTGGGCGTCACCGAGGGGAAAATCTCCTACCTCGCCAAGCGGCCCCCGGCCGAGCGCCCCGAGACCATTGTGGACGGGGCGGGCATGGTGGTCCTGCCCGGACTCATCAACTGCCACACCCACCTGGCCGCCACGGCCCTGCGGGGGCTGGTGGACGACGTCTCCAACCGGGAGGCCCTGGAGACCATTTTGGGGCGGGAGGCCAAGCTGGACAACCGGGCTGCCAAGGCCGCCGCGTCACTGGGCATCGCCGAATGCCTGCGCTTCGGCGTGACCTCCGTTTCCGATCTGTATTACTACCCCGAGGCCACCGCCCAGGCGGTGAAGGAGGCGGGGATCAAGGCCAATCTGGCCCTGTCCGCCTACCGGTTCGAGGATGAAAGCGAGCCCTTTGACTTTGAGACGGACCCCCAGTGCCGCTATTTTCGGCAGGTGGCGGAGACCTGGCACGGCTTCGACCGGGGCCGAATCCGGGTAGACGGGGGCATCTTTGCCGAGTACACCTCCAACTATCCTTTGTGGGAGGCTCTTTCCGGCTACGCCGCCGAAAAGGGCCTGGGCTTCCAGCTCCACCTGGAGCAGACCCCCAGCGAAGGGCCCTCCTGCTTAGAGCGCGCCGGGCTGTCCCCGGCGGAGCTGCTGGACTGCCACGGCCTTTTCCGGGTGGGCGTCACCGCCGCCGGGTGCGGATATCTGACGGAGGAGGAGCGGGCCCTGCTGGGCAAGCGCAGGGCCACCGCCGTGGCCCTTCCCTTGGAGGCCGGAAAGGCGGGGATGGACCCTGTGGATGTGCCCGCCTGCGTGCGGGCGGGGATGAACGTGGCCCTGGGCTCCGGCGGCGCGGCGGAAGCCGGGAATCTGGATCTGTTCGAGGCCATGCGCGCCGTCGCCGTCTCCGCCCGCCGGGCGGCTGGGGACGCCGCCGCCTTCCCCTCCTCCGCCGCCCTGATGATGGCCACCGTCTGCGGCGCCCGGGCCCAGGGGCGGAACCAGGAGTGCGGGATGCTGAAAATTGGCATGGACGCGGATCTGATCCTGGTGGATTTCTCCGCGCCCCACTTGATCCCCTGCCACAACGTGCTGAGCGGCCTGGTGTTCTCCGCCAAGGGTGGGGACGTGGCCATGACCATGGTGCGGGGAAAGATCCTCTACCAGAACGGCAGGTTCCCCACTCTGGATCTTCCGGCCATTGTCCGGGAGCTGACCGAATACACCATCCCCCGGCTGTTCCCCCGGGAGGAATCCTAAGGAGGCCCCTATGTCCCAAAGCGCGAAAAAGCAAACCTTCCTCCACGGCGCGGCCCTGCTGGCGGCGGCTACCGCCATCGTCAAGGTGGTGGGCGCTCTTTACAAGATCCCGCTGAAAATGATCGTGGGCGATATGGGATACAGCTACTTCTATACCGCCTACGATATCTATACCGTGCTGCTGCTCATCGCCACGGCGGGACTGCCGGTGGCCATGAGCCGGATGGTCAGCCAGACCAGCAGTCTGAAAAAATACAACCAGACCCGGCGGGTATACACCACCTCTCGAAACATTTTCGTGGGCGTGGGCCTGGTGGGAAGCGGCCTGATGATCCTGTTCTGCCGCCAACTGGCGGAATTTGAGCATCAGCCCGACGCCTGGGCCGCCATCGCCTGCCTGGGGCCCTGCGCCTTCCTCATGTGCCTGATGTCCGCCTACCGGGGCTTCACCCAGGGCCTGGGCAATATGATCCCCACCTCCGTCAGCCAGGTGCTGGAGGCGTTGGTGAAGCTGGTGGTGGGTCTGGCGGCCGCCTTCCTGCTGATGCGTCTGACCTCCAGCGTGTCCCTGGCCGCCGCCGGCGGCATCCTGGGGGTGACGGTGAGCTGTCTGGTGTCCACCTTCTATCTGGCCCACTGCTTCCACAAGGTCTACAGCTCCCTGCCCCAGTCCGAGGATTCCCCCGGCACCTTCGCCGCCGCCACCAAGGAGCTGATGGTCATCGCGGTGCCCATCACCATTGGCTCCGCCGGACTGCAGATCCTCACTGTGCTGGAAACCAACCTCTATATGAATCAGCTTCTCACCGCCGGCGGGCTGGCCCAGGGGACGGCGGACACCATGAAGGGCGTGTACAACATGACCCAGACGGTGTTCAACCTGCCCTGCGCCTTCATTGTGCCCATCACGGTCAGCGTGATCCCCGCCATCACCACCCACCTGACCCTCCTGGACGATAAGGCCCTCCGGGCCACGGAGGAGTCCGCCGCCCGGATCACCGGGCTGATCAGCCTGCCCTGCGCCGTGGGGCTGTGCCTGCTGGCAAAGCCCATCATGGCCCTGCTGGGCAGCTACTCCGGGGAAAATTTGGAGCTGGCGGCTCAGCTCATGAGCGTTTTGGGCCTGGCGGTGTTCTTCTACGCCGTGGTCCAGCTGACCAACACCGTGATGCAGGCCCACGGCTATGCCCATCTGCCGGTGATCAACATGCTTCTGGCCGGGGTGGCGAAGCTGGCGGTGGTGTATATCCTGGTGGGCAACTCCGCCATCGGGCTGCTGGGGATGCCCATCAGCGCCGTGATGTGCTATGTGTGCATCTGCGTGATGAACCTGCTGGTCATGCGGCGGGTGGTGCCGCAAAAGCCCAAAATCATCCGCAATCTTCTCCGGCCTCTGCTTCCCTCTTTGTTGATGGGGGCGGCGGCCTACGGCACCTGGTACGGTCTGACCAGGGTGCTGGGCGAGGGCGGAAGCCGGCTGATCCTCTGCGCCGTGCCGGTGCTGGTGGGGGTGGCGGTGTACGCCGTGGGCGTAATTTTGTGCAGATCCATCACCCGGGAGGACTGCCTACTGCTGCCCAAGGGGGAAAAGATCGCCAAATTCCTCCATTTATAAAATAGTCCTTGCATTTTGGGCAAAAATATGATACCGTAGAAAAGCGAAATTTTTTATCACCGAAGGAGCGCAATTTTATGAACAAGACAGATTTGATCGCCGCCGCCGCCCAGAGCGCCGGAGTTTCCAAGAAGGACACGGAGAAGGTCCTCAGCGCGGCCCTGGAAGCCATGGCCGCCGCCCTTGCCCAGGGGGACCGGGTGCAGCTGTCCGGCTTTGGGGTGTTCTCCGTCAAGGATCGGGAGGCCCGTACCGCCCGGAATCCCAAGACCCAGGAGCCCATGGAGCTGTCCGCCACCCGTCTGCCGGTGTTCAAGGCCAGCCGGGTGCTGAAGGAGCGGGTCGCGAAAGAACATGCGGCTGGATAAGTTTTTGAAGGTCTCCCGGCTGATCAAGCGCCGCACCGTGGCCAACGAAGCCTGCGACAACGGGCGGATCGCGGTGAACGGCCGCCCGGCCAAGGCAGGCTATGAAGTCAAGCCCGGAGATCGGATCGAAATTTCCATGGGCCCCCGGGTGGTGGCCGTGGAGGTTTTGCAGGTGGCGGACAATGTCCGCAAGGACGACGCCGACGCCATGTACCGGCAAATCTGAGAAAAGCGCCCCGTCCCGGGTCAGGGACGGGGCGCTTTTCGGACCCGCAAGTGGTTTTAAGCGCGGCTTAAATTTCCTTTAGTACGCGCTCCTTGCGATTAAGCGGCCCTGGCGCTATAATGAAAGCGCAGTTTATCAAGGGAGGGCACACAATGAGCTATTCGATCATTGGCCAGCAGATCCTGAAATACCGAAAGGAAAAGGGGCTTACGCAAAGGGAGCTGGGGGAGGCCATCGGCGTCAGCAGCTCCGCCGTGTCCCAGTGGGAGAGCGGGGGAACGCCGGACGTCTCTCTGCTTCCGGCCCTGTCCGACATCCTGGGGGTGACGGTGGACGCCCTCTTTGGCAGGACCAGCGCCCGGCGGGAGGATCTGGAGGAGACGGTCCGAAAATATATCGCTTCGCTGCCGGAAGAAAAGCGCGTGGAGCGGACCGTTTCGCTGATGCGGGAGACGGCGCTTTACGGAAGCCTGGACAAGGTGGCGGATATTGTGGACTTTCGCGGCGTTCACGGCAGCGCCGGCGAAACGATTCTGATCACCGAGGATGGGTTCATTACGGCGATATTATCTGGGGAGCAGTCGTTTTTATCTGCCGCGTGGGGCGGGGCGGGGCGTTTGGCCGATCTTCTTTCCGCCGGCGGGGACGCGGCCCGGCTGTTTGAACTCTTGTCGCTGCCAAACGCCCTGACGATGCTGATCACGCTGTATCGGCAGGCCCCCAGGCACCGCACCACCGGCGTACTGGCAAAGCTGGCCGGGATAGCTCAGAGCGAGGCGGAGGAGATCTTGCAAAAGTTTACCGTGCGGAAGCTGGCGGAGAGTCTGACGCTGGAAACGGAGGACGGCGAGACTGTGGCTTACGCCGTCAATATGAACGGCGCGATGCTTCCGCTTTTGGCGGCGGCCCGTCTCGCGGCCATGGAGACGGAGGGCATCCGGATCATCACCGATAAGAGAAGCCACGGCAAGGGGGGAAAATAAATGCTGCGCTATTTTAAACGGCACCTTCCCCTGGCCGCCCTGGCGGTGCTGCTGGGCATTTTGACCCAGCTGCTCACGCCGCTGTCCGCGGTTTTGGAGCAGCGGATGATCGATTTGATCGTCTCCGGCGATATTTCCGGCTTTCTTCGATTTTTATGGGTGGCCGCCGGGGCGGTGCTGGCCGTCGCCACAGGCTATTTTCTGGACGGGATCACAGAAAAATGGTTCACCTTCCGCTTTTGGGAGAGCCTGCGCAATGACCTGTACGACGCCATCATGGCCCGCTCCGTCCCCCGCTTCGGGGAAAAGGACACGGCGGAGTATCTGTCCCACATCACCGGCACCGTGGGTACGGTGGTCCAGAATTTGACCAGGCCGGTGTTCTACCTCATCAGCTACGGCGTCTCCGCCCTGGTGGTGCTGGGGATCATGATCTGGTACAGCCCCCTGCTGGCGGCCCTGTCCGTCCTCTGCGGCGGCCTGTCCATGATCCTGCCGCTGCGGTTCAACCGGAAGCTGACCGCCCTGATGACGGAGCAGGTGGAGCTGGGGGCCGCTCTGAACGTCCAGCTCAAGGAGTCCCTCAACGGCCACGACGTCATCGCCGCCTACGGCGTCTTCCCCAGCTTCCGCCGCCGGTTCCGCCAGGCCAGCGGGGACGTGGCCCGGCTGGAAAAAAGGCTGGGGGTGGCCATCGCGGAGCTGGAGAACATCGGCAGATTTCTGGACCGGGCCGCCTGGATCGTCACCTTCCTCGTGGCGGGGACCATGGCCGTCCGGGGAGACATTACCGTGGGCACCCTGGTGCTGTTTGTGTCCCTGTTCGGCTTTTTCAGCAGCTACCTGACCGTCTATGCCGAGATGCTGCCCCTGCTGCTGAGCAACCGGGAGAATATCCGGCTTTTACGCGGCTTCCTGGACGAAAAGGGCCCGGATCTTTCCGGCAGGGCGCGGCCCCGGCTGGAAAACGCCCTGGAGGTTGAACATCTCGCCTTCCGGTATCAGCCGGGCATCCCGGTACTGGAGGATCTCTGCCTGACCATTCGGAAAAACGAGAAGGTGGCCCTGCTGGGCCCCAGCGGCTGCGGGAAAACCACCCTGATCCGGCTCCTGACCGGCAGCTACCCAGACTATCAGGGCGCCATCCGCTATGATGGGACGGAGCTTCACGACCTGGACCCGGCGGGGCTGCGGAAGCTGGTCACCGTCATCCAGCAGAACACATTCCTTTTTAACGACACCCTCCGGTTCAATATCTGCCTGGGAGAGGAATTTTCGGAGGAGGCCCTGACCCGGGCCCTCCGCCGCTCTGGGGTGGAGCGGTTCTTGAAGGCTATTCCCGGCGGGCTGGACGGGCCCTGCGGGGAAAACGGCTCCAAGCTCTCTGGCGGGGAGCGGCAGCGGGTGGCCCTGGCCCGGGCCATGATTCGGGAGGTCCAGGTGCTGATCCTGGACGAGGGGGTTTCGGCCATCGACGTGGCCACCGCCAACGAGATCGAGGGGGAATTGCTTGAAATGCGGGACCTGACCCTGCTCACCGTCACCCACCGGCTCCAGGACGGGCTGACAGGGCAGTATGACCGGATCTTAGTCATGGAGGGCGGCACGGTGCGGGAGCGGCGGGCGCCGTTTGGTCCGCGGGCAACCGGGGAAGAAAAACAATAGACGATACAAACCTTATTTTCATTGAAGGACCGGCGTCTGAATGGACGCCGGCCCTTTTCGCCCCGTATTTATTTCATTTTCCGACCGGTTTCGACAACTTTCGCAGGCCCCATGGGCTATAATATGGGCGACGGACCTATTCCATAAAGGAGAAAAATGAATGATGGATCACAAAGAAAAGCTGCTGTCATTGCTGCTGGGGCAGGACCTGGTGGCGGCGGTGGAGACGGAACTGTGCCAAATTTCCCCCGACTTCCGGGAGATCCGGGCCCGGTATTTGGCGGCGGCCGAAGAGCTTTGCCGCGAACCCGCAGGCCGGGAGGCGGCGGAACAGTATCTATCCGCCGTGTGCCGGCGAAGCGCCGCCTGCCTCTGCTTCGCCGGGGCCCTGGGGCTTCGGATGAACTATGCGCATTTTCAAAACCCCCTGGCCCCCAACTGCACCTGGGAGCAGGTCGAGTCGGAGGACTATCTGGGAACCCGGCAGGCCTACGATCTGCCCGCCTGCCGGGCAGCCAGGGCGGAGATGGACGCCTTTCAGGAAAAACTGTCGCCCGACGGTCAAACGCGCTTCGACGCCGTCACCGAGTACTGGATCGCCCTGGAGGTCTACGGGATGAAGGTGGCCCACTACCGGGGCTACCTGCTGGGAGATCAGCTGCTCTACGCCTGCGTCCCCGGCTACTGCCCCGATCCGGTCCTGACCATGCGCTACACAAGAATGTTTGAAAAAAACTGGGCCCGGTAACGCTTCCTTCCGCGCCCGGCAAAAAACCGGTGGGGAAACAGGCGCGCGTCTGTTTCCCCGCCGGTTTCTTCTGTTTTTCAGAGCGGTCAGACCGTCAGGGAGTCCACCATGGTCTTGATCTGCTCCAGCGTCAAATTCCCGCTGACACGGCACTTGCAGCCGGACAGGGCCCAGAGGGCGCTGAGGGCGTCCTCCTCCCGGGTGATGTAGCAGGTGCCCGCCGCCGTTTCGTAGCGCTCCGCCGTCTCCGTAGGGGCCGGGACCTCCCTGCCCAGGGTGTCCTGGAAAAAACGGACGGACAAAACCGCCCCGTCCTTTTCGTAGGTGGCGCTGACCGAGAGGAGGCCCAGGGTGTTCACCACCGCCACCTCCCGGATCTGATACCCCTCCGGCACCGCCGGCGCCTGGTCCGGCAGGCCCACGGAGGCCAGGGCCTGGGTCAGAGGCCCCGCCGCCTGCTGATGTCTTGGCAGAGCCAGACCCAAAATCAGCACCACCGCCGCCGCCAGGGCCCCGATCCGCCGGACCCAAGGGCCGACACGCACCCGGGGCGGGGCATAATGGGCCTGAAACTGCTTCCAGCCCTCTTGCGGGGTGTGCCGGGCCGGTTCCAGCTGGGACAGCCGCTCCGCCGCCGCCCAGACCAGCTCCGGGTCCAAGTCCTCCCCCGCCGCGTCGGCCTGGAGAAGGGCGCGAAGCTCCTCGGCGTTCATTTTATTTAAATCCATGTGAATGCCTCCTTCTTCAAAGCCTGAGCCTGCGTCGCAGAAATTCCCGGGCTCGCTGGACCCGCTTCTTGCAGGCGCTGACGGAGATGCCCAGCTCCTGGGCCAGCTCCAGCATGGAGAGCTGTTCCTCCGTCAGGCGGCGGATCAGCCGGTATTCCGCCGTCTGAGCCAGGTCGCCGTACAGAAGATCCGGGTCCTCCGGGTCCGTCGCGGCCCCCAGGGTCTCCGGGTCCGTCTCCTCCAGGCTGCCGGAAAAGAACCGCTCCGCCCGGGCCTGGACCCGGCGCTGATTCTGGATCACGAATTTCAGCACCTGATAGACCCAGGCCCGGCGGTTTTCCGCCGCCAGAAATTCCTCCGGCTTCCGGCAGACGATGCCGAAGGCCTCCTGGACCGCCTCCTCCGCCAGGGCCTCCCGGCCCAGGGCGGCGCGGGCATAGGAAAGCAAAGGGCGGTAGTAGGCTAGATAGCACTGCTCGATCTGTTCGCTTTGCTCCTGGGTCATCGGCGGCGCCATCTCCCCTCTTTTTCTTCTCTCTACCCTTTCTGTGTACGCCCGGCGGCAGTTGGTGACTTCTTTTTTTCAGTATAGGACAAATTTTTTGAAACCGCAAGTTTTTTACGAAAAAATGTCACCTGCCCGGCGCGACCGTACACATACCCAGTGAAAACACCTTCAAGGAGGCTTTGAAAATGAAAAAACTATCGATCCTTCTGCTGTCCATGGCGCTGCTGCTGACCGCCTGCGCCCCTAGCCAGCCGGCCCAGACGGACGCCGCGCCTTCCCAAACTGTCACGGCGGCGGCTTCCACTTCCGCGCCCCCCACGTCCCAGGCCACCCAGGCGCCCACCGAAACCCAGGCCCCCGCTTCCATTCCCGACCCCATGGACGGGTTGGCGGAGGCGGTGACCATATCCCTCGTCTACGAGGGGACGGTTTACGGTCCCTACATCCGACTCAAACCGGATACCAATCTGCAGGGCTGCCTGGACAGCCTCCAGGGCACGGAGATCGAAGCGCCGGACCTGTCCGACGTGACCTACTGGTATGAGCTGACCTGGCAGGGAGAAAACTGGACCGTCTACCCCACGGAGCCCGTCGTCACCCGGCGGGGCGAGGGGGAGAACGCGGTCTACTACTCCACCGAGGGCTACGGCCGGGTGTATCGCATCGTCTTCAGCAATCTGGAATATAAGAGCCAGTTCCGAATCGGGGCGGTGGGGGACACCCCGGAGGCGGCGCTGGAGGACTACGCCGCCAACGGCTACCCGGCGCTGCTCGCCCGGCTCAACCCCCTGAGTACCAGCGCCTGCCGGGACTACGAGCTGCTGGGCTATCAAGTGACCTACAGCGAGGAAGGCTATCTGGAGGGCAGCTTCACCTTCTCCGGCGAGGTAGACGAGGAGTTTTTCCCCTTCTCCCTGGAATATCTGGATCTGGGTATGGGAGAGCAGGAGGGCAAGAACGTCTTCACCGGCACGCTGGCCCTGGAGCGGCACGAAGACGGGTACTGGTATCCCATCCCCATCCATGAACGGGAGGCCCTGGGCCGGGATTATTCGTCCAACGACCCGGCTTCCATGGATCTGACCGCCCCAGAGGCAGTCCAGGCGGCGCAGGTGCTGGATGGCGTCCCGGCGGAACTGGAAGCGGATCAGGCCCTTTCAGCGGAGGACCCGCAGCTGGCCCTGGTGAATATTGCCGGTCTGTTCCGCCGCTGCGTCCTGGCCGCGCCTCTTGCCGGGCAGCCGGACTTTGACTTTGGCGTCTTCTGCACCCCGGAGGCCCTGACCAGGTACGGGATGCGGAGCCTGATCCACCGCTATGTGGATATCCCGGCAAGCTGGATAGACGGCAATCTGTCCGACCCCATTTCCTTTGATGTGTTCTTGATCCAAGGCGATCAGGCCATCGTCAGCCGGAACGACATCACCATCTACTTCCTGCGGGGAGCGGACGGGGTCTGGCGGGTGGACGATGTGACCCTGCCATGGATCCTCAGCTGATTTTAGGAGGAACATGATGAAAAAAGCATGGGCGCTTCTGCTGCTTCTGGCCCTGCTCCTGACGGGCTGCGCCCCGGCCCGTCCCGGGCCGGCCCCCGTCCCGGAGCCCATGGACGTCTCCGCCGCCCTGACCCTGACCCTCCACCGGGACGGCCGGGACTACGGGCCCTACACAATGCTGACCCCGGACTACAACCTGACCCAGGCGAAAAGCGCCTCCCTCTCCCCGGCGGAGGCCCCGGGGGAGGCGGCGGAGTGGATCACGGTGACCCAGGGCCAGCAGTCCTGGACCGTCTACCCCGGCAGCCCCATGACGGTGCTGGCGGCGGACGGGTACTACGCTTCCCAGGCGTCCTATTCCTCGATCCTGCTGGCCTTTTATGCCCTGGAAAATATCTGCCTGGGCCCCATCAGCTTTGCCTGCGCCGGTCAGGGAGAACAGGCCCTCCGGGAATACGTCCAGACCGCTCTTCCCGCCCGGTTTGTCCAGTATGCCCCGGGCAGCCCCTTTACCTGCCGGGACTATGTCCCCGTCAGTGTCAGCGAGGAGCCTATGCGCTCCGGTCTGGCCCAGGGCACCATCCGATTTGCCGCTACGGCGGGGACGGATTTTTACCCCTACTCTATCAGCGGCCAGGTCAGCAAAGGCGCGGGGGCCTACGCCGGAAAGGTGATCGTGCAGACTCAGGTCGTTTTGGAGCGCCACAGCGACGGCCGCTGGTACGCCATCCCCTCGGGTGAGGATACCTACGCCGCGGTGGAGCGTTATCCGGCCAGCGATGAAGCGTATCTGGACCCCACAGCGGCGGAAGAGGCCTCCGCCTACCTGGACACCCTGGCGGAATATGTGGCGGCCCGGGAGACCGGGGACGATCTTCAGACGCTGGTGGACCTGGCGGACCGGTTCTGCCGGAGTCTGCTGGCCATCCCGCTGAGCGGGCGGCTGGACTTTGGCCTGGGGCTGTTCTGCACCCCGGAGGCCCTCAAGCTGACGGGCATGGGGTATCTAAAAAACAACGCCCTGGACCGCCGCGCCGATACCCTGACCGGCGCGCTGACAGACCCGGTAGTCTTTACCGCCGCCACGGTCCAAGGCGACCGGGCCATGGTCTACCACAGCCGTATTCAGATCTACTTCCAGCGGGACGAAACTGGCGCCTGGCGAATTTGCGATGTGACCGTTCCCTACGCTGGGCAGTGAAAACCGAGGCCGTAACCTGCAAACGATAGGACCCCGCCGCCGGGGCAGCCCGGCGGCGGGGTAAATTCTGCTCAACCGACCAATTTGGTTCGGTTCAAAAAAGCTGGGGTCAGGTTCAGCCCCAGCTTTTCTTCATAAAGCCAAAAGTCGTCGCGGACAAAATGTCCGCGACGACATGGCTCCCCCTGTAGGACTTGAACCTACGACCGCCGGATTAACAGTCCGTTGCTCTACCGACTGAGCTAAGGAGGAATCTTTGTGTTGGCGTTACCTATTTTCCCGTGCAGTTACCCGCAAAGTATCGTCGGCGCGTGTGAGCTTAACTTCTGTGT
>CANQQU010000002.1 GCA_947626085.1 uncultured Oscillospiraceae bacterium | reverse complement strand
GCAGCTACGCTTGGGGAGAGATCGCCTCCGCCTGCAAGGTGGATCTATAAAGGAGAGGGATTACCATGGGAAGAAAGATCACCGTTGCCATCTGCGGCTTCGGCACCCGGGGCGCGGAGGCCTACGGCAGCTATCAACTGCTCCGCCCCGAGGAAATGGAGATCGTGGCTGTGGCGGACCCCCGGCCGGAACGGCGGGCCCTGGCGGTCCGGGAATTTGGGGTGCCGGAGGAGCGCTGCTTCGCCTCCGGAGAGGCCATGCTGGCCCAGAAAAAGCTGGCCGACGCCATGTTCATCACCACGCAGGACAGCGACCACATCCGCTTCGCCATCCCAGCCCTGGAAAAGGGCTACCACCTTCTGCTGGAAAAGCCCATCTCTCCTAGTCTTTCGGAGTGCGTCGCCCTGCGGGAGAAGGCCCATGAAACCGGCCGGATCGTGGTGGTGTGCCATGTGCTGCGCTACACCCAGTTCTACCAGAAGCTCAAGGAGCTGCTGGCCTGCGGAACCATTGGGAAGCTGGAATCCGTGGTGGCCACGGAAAACGTGGCCTACTGGCACTTCGCCCACAGCTACGTCCGGGGCAACTGGCGCCGGACCGACGAGAGCAGCCCCGTCATTCTGGCCAAGAGCTGCCATGATATGGACATCCTCCGCTATCTTGTGGGAAAGCCCTGCCTCCGGGTGTCCAGCTTTGGGAGCCTGGACTGGTTCCGCTCCGTCAACGCCCCGGTGGGCAGCACCGCCCGGTGCCTGGACTGCCGAGTAAAGGACGAATGCCCCTATGACGCGGAGAAGATTTACCTGACCAATCCCGCCAGCGGCTACTTCGGCGGCCACCGCCAGTGGCCCCTGACGGTGCTGACCGGCGATGTGTCCGAGGCGGGCATCCGCAAGGCTCTGCGGACCGGCCCCTACGGCCGCTGCGTCTACCGCTGCGACAACGACGTGGCGGACCATCAGATCGTGAACCTGGAATTTGAGGAGGGCGTCACCGCCGCCTTCCACCTCTCCGCCTTCACGGAGGGGTGCTACCGCACCATCCGTCTCACCGGCAGCATGGGGGAGCTGGAGGGAAATCTGGACGACCAGCGGGTGGTGCTCCGGCCCTTCGGCAGGCCGGAAACCGTCTATCAGCTGGACCCCATTCAGGACGAGTACGCCGGCCACGGCGGCGGGGATCAGCGGATGATGGAGGACTTCTGCCGTCTTCTCTCCCTGGGAGGGCGGGAGGCCCTGACCTCCATCGACGTGTCCGTGGAGAGCCACATCATGGCGTTGGCCGCCGAGGAAAGCCGTCTCCACGGGGGAAAGGCCATCACGCTGTCAGATTTCGGAAAATAACCCCCGGCGCCCGCCGAAACGGCGGGCGCATACTAAAGAGATCGGCGCATAGGATGTTCCATACATCTGAGATCTGAGGTGGTACCATTGGAACATTTGCTAAACCACGCCGTACTGCGGGGCAGTCTCCATGCCCTGCCGGTTTTCTCCCACGAAAACCACGGGAAAAAATTTTATCGCTTTCTTTTGGAGGTCCCAAGGCTCTCCGGGGCGGTGGACCTGCTGCCGGTGATCGGGGAGGAGACCCTTCTGGCCGGGCTGGACCCCACGGCAGGGGGGATGCTCACCGTCACCGGTCAGGTCCGCTCCCACAACTTCCGGGAGGCCGGAAACCGGCGGCTGCTGATCTTCGTCTTCGCCGCCTCCATCGCCGTAGAGGACGGGGAGATCCTGAACGAGGTGATCCTGGAGGGCACCCTCTGCCGGGAGCCCACCTACCGCCGCACCCCTCTGGGGCGGGAGATCTGCGACGTGATGCTGGCGGTCCCCCGGGCCTTTCACCGGGCGGACTATCTGCCCTGCATTTTGTGGGGCAGGACTGCCCAGGAGCTGTCGGCCTGCCACACCCGGGATCGGCTTCAGATCCAAGGCCGGCTTCAAAGCCGGATCTATACCAAGGTCACCGAAGACGGGCCCGAGGAGCGCACCGCCTATGAGATCTCCGCCCTCTCCGCTTGTCTAGCCCAGGAGTAAGCGCAGCATGATACACAGAATTCCCCCCACAGCGGTCGGCAGGAAAAATGCCGCCGCTGTTTTTCCAATGCTCCGGGTCTCCTGATAGACCGTCATCAGCGTGGTGGAGCAGGGCCAGTGGAACAGGGTGAACACCATGACGCACAGCGCCGTCTGCCAGGTCCAGCCCGCCGACAGTAGCAGCTCCCCGCCCAGGCCCGCCACGCTTTGCAGACTCCCCCCGCCGGTGAGGGCCATGAGCAGCACCGGCACCGTCAGCTCGTTGGCGGGCAGAGCCAGGCAAAAGGCCAGCAAAATGGCCCCGTCCATTCCCAGAAACCTGCCGAGGGGGTCCAGAAGGCCCACCGCCAAGGAGAGCAGCCGGGTATTGGCCAGGATCCACAGGACCACCCCCGCCGGGGCCGCCACCGTCAGGGCCCGGCCCGCCACGAACAGCGTCCGGTCCAACAGAGAACGGATTAGGATCTGCCCGATCCGGGGCCGCCGGAAGGGCGGCAGCTCCATAATGAAGGTGCTCTCCTGGTTTTTAAGGACCGTCCCGGTCAATGCGCCTGAGACGGCCATGGCCCCCAGGACTCCCAGCATCACGCAGCCCGCCACCAGGACCGGAGCCCCCAGTCCGGGAAAGAACAGGCTTCCCAGCAGGATCAAGGTGGGGAACCGGCCGTTGCAGGGCACCATGGCGTTGGTGAGGATGGCGGCCAGCCGCTCCCGGGGGGAGTCGATGATCCGGCAGCCCGTCACGCCCACGGCGTTGCACCCCAGACCCATGGCCAGGGTCAGGGCCTGCTTGCCGCAGCCGCCGCATTTAGCCATGCAGCCGTCCAGCAGGAAGGCCATCCGGGGCAGATACCCCACATCCTCCAAAACGGTGAACAGCGGGAAAAAGATGGCCATGGGCGGCAGCATCACGGAGATCACCCGGGCGGAGGTGGCGTACAGTCCATCCACCAGCACTCCCCGCAGCCACCAGGGAGCCCAGGCAAGCAGCCCTGTCAACCGGTCATAGCCCCAGTCAAAAAGCCTTCCCAGCAGCTCCGAGGGGTAGTTGGCCCCCCAGACCGTCAGCCAGACGATGACAAACAGCAGCGCCAGCAAAATGGGAACGCCGTGGCGCCGGCTCACCAGCACCCGGTCCAGGGCCAGCCGCCAGCCCTCCGGGGCGGAGTCTCGGCTCTGGCAGGCGGCGCAGACGGCCTCCGCGGCGGCGACCGGGTCCTCCCAGCGCCCCAAGGGCCGCTCCGGGCCGTCGCAGACCCGGTCGATCTGGGTCAGAAGGGCCTCCAGCCCCCGGCCTCGGTTGGCGGAGGTGGCAACCACCGGCGCGCCCAGCGCCGCTTCCAGGGCCTTCAGATCCAGGCGCAGCCCCTGGCGCTCCGCCTCGTCCATCAGATTGACGCAGACCACCACCCGGCGGCACCGGGACAGCACCTGCAGCGTCAAGATCAGACTCCGTTCCAGACAGCTGGCGTCGCACACCGCCACCACGCAGTCCGAATCTCCATCTTTCAGAAATTCCCCGGCGATGCGCTCGTCCTCCGAGGCCCCGTCCAGGGTATATGTACCCGGCAGATCGGTGAAAAGATATTCCGTCCTACCCCGGCGGGCCCGGCCCTGGGCCAGGCCCACCGTCTTGCCGGGCCAGTTGCCGGTGTGCTGACGCAGCCCTGTGAGGGCGTTGAACAGGGTGCTTTTTCCCACGTTGGGGTTGCCCGCCAGGGCCACCCTCCGCATTCGTACCGGCTTGCCCCTCATTCGCGGCGCACCCGGATCCGCCGCAGATCCTTGGTGCGCAGGGCCAGCACCGCTCCCCGCAGATACAGGGCAGTCACGTCCCCCCAGGGGCTTTTATACCGGCATTGTACTGCCGTTCCCGGCACCAGGCCGAAATCCCGCAGCCGCCGGGTCAGCGCGGGGGCGGTGTTCACCTTGATCACAATGGCCCGGCAGCCGGGCCGCAGCCGATCCAAGCTGGTTTCCATGGGTATCCCTCCAAACATCTATGCCATCATATCCCCAGGCAGACGGTTTTGTGCCGGGAGAAGAAAAAAACCTTTCCAAACCGTCGAGGCTGTGATACAATAGGGGAAAAAGAGAGAAGGAATTGGCCTATGGAAGAAAAACTCGCGGCGATCATCGCCGCTTTGAAGGAAATCTATCCCCAGTCCATGTGCGCGCTCCACTATGGCAAGGACTATGAGCTGCTGATCGCCGTGCGGCTCTCCGCCCAGTGTACCGATGCCCGGGTCAATCAGGTGACGCCCGCCCTCTTTGCCGCCTATCCCACTTTGGAGGCCATGGCCGCAGCGGATATCGGGGAGGTGGAGGAGCTGGTCCGTACCTGCGGATTTTTCCACCACAAGGCCCGGGACATTGTGCTGGCCTGCCAGATGCTCCTGTCCGACTTCGGCGGAAAGGTGCCCGGGACCATGGAGGAGCTGCTGCGCATCCCCGGTGTGGGCCGGAAAACCGCCAATTTGCTGCTGGGGGACATCTACCGGGTGCCGGGCAGCGTGGTCTGCGACACCCACTGCATCCGGATCTGCGGCCGTCTGGGCCTGACCGACGGCAGTAAGGACCCGGAAAAGGTGGAGCGGCAGCTCCGGCAGATCCTGCCTCCCGAGGAAAGCTCCGATTTCTGCCACCGGATCGTCCTGTTCGGCCGGGATACCTGCACCGCCCGGGCCCCAAAATGCGGCGGCTGCCCATTGTCTCCCTGGTGCGACCTGGTGAATCAAAGATAAATGCCGCGCCCCCGGTCTTGGGGGCGCGGATTTTGGTATAATTTCGGTTTCGGAAAGCCGGCGCCGCTTGTCTTAAAAGGGCGGCGGTTATTTTTTGTCCCGCTTGCGGCAGAGGTAGATGTCCAGCTTCTCTTTCATGTTCTCCGGCATCTCCTTGGCCACCGGGCAGGTGACGGCGTCCGCCATCCGCTGGGCAAAGGCGGTGATGAAGCCGATGTCCTGCTCCATCCGCTCTCCCTTTACCAGCTCCAGGGTGTCGTAGCGCACATGGATGGGGGCCGCTCTGCCGGAGGCCATCCGGGCGAAGGTCACCGCCGGAATGCCCTTGTCGGCGAAGGGGGTGGAGTCGCTGGAGTAGACCTCCTGCCGGACGGTAATGCCGAAGCCCAGCTCGCTTCCCAGATAGCTGATGTAGTGGACCAGCTTCTCCTCGCTGGTGCAGCAGGCGGCGAATTTGCCCATCACCGAGCCGATCATGTCCAGATTGATGTTCAGGACCAGGTTTTTCAGGTTTTCTTCTTTGGCGCAGTGGGCCTTGGCGCCCAGCAGGCCCCGCTCCTCGCTGCCGCACCACACGAACCGCAGGCTGTGCCGGTGGGGATGCTGGGCAAAGTAGGCCGCTACCCCCAGAATGCCGATGCTGCCGGACATGTTGTCGTAAGCGCCCTGGGAAAGGGAAGTGGAGTCGTAGTGGGCGGAGAAGACGATGGTTTCGGGAATTTCCCCAGGCATTTCCAGCACCACATTTCGGGACTCGCCCTCGTACTCCTCCTGCTGTAGGACGATCTTCGCGGTCTTGGCGTCCTGGGCCACCAGCTGTGTGGCGTCCTTCACGTTCATGTGGACCCCGGGGAGCTTGGCAATGCCCTGGCACACCGAGGCGCGCAGCTCCTTCTGGTCGATGTCCCGGTCCGGGGCGGCGATATCCCCGCCGTAGGTCAGAAAGCCAACAGCGCCGTTCTCCACCAAGTCATGGTAGGTCCAGTGGCCCAGACCGTCTACCAGCACGATCTTCCCCTTGCACTGGGCCAGACTGTGGGGGTCGCTGCCCGTCAGATAGTAAAACGGCGCCTCCACCTCCCCGCTGCCGGCGCAGCGGTAGCCCTTGCAGGGGATCTCTTGGCCGTCCACCGTCAGATGGGCTTCCTTGATCTCGGCCATCTGCACCGGGAAGGGCTCCAGCTTGGCCTCCAGCCCCAGCTCCCTGCACTTGCCGATGAGATATTCCGCGCATTTCAGCTCCTCGGGGCTGCCGCCGGTGCGGACATAGGCGGTGTCCTGAAAAATCTGCATAATTTCCTTGGCGTTCATTGATGATCCTCCTATAATTGATTTTCTTCAAAATACGCGATGACCTTGGGATCTAGGAAGGCCCGGTAGGCCCCGCCCAGATCATATAGGCCCCGGCTCACCATTTCCGCCATCCGGACCGCCCCGGCGGGCTTTAGATGGGTGTTGTCCTTGGGCCACATATAAAGGGGCTTGCTCGCCTCGTCCCCCAGGGCCTCCACCAGGGCCTCCGTCTTGGTGGTCAGGTCCAGCACCGGCACGCCCTCCGCCCGGCCCACACGGCGGACGGCCTCAGGATAGGTCCCGTGGCTGCCGGGGCGGAACCGGTGCTGGGAAAAGCGCCGCCGGGCCACCGGGGTAATCAGCACCGGCAGGGCTCCCGCCCCCCGGGCCGCGCCCAGGAACAGCCGGAGATTATCAGAAAAGCTGGTGTCCGGGTCCGTGTGCCGGGCGGGATCTTCCTTTTCGTCGTTGTGCCCGAACTGGATGAGCAGCAGATCCCCCGGCGCCATGGCGTCCTTCACCGGGCGGAACCAGCCCTCGTCCAGGAAGGATTTGGTACTGTACCCGTTCCGGCCCCGGGCCTCCAGGGCCACCCCGTCCGCCAGAAAAAGGGACATGGCCTGGGCAATGCCGGTCTGGGGATAGGTATCGAATTTGTTAAAGGCAACGGTGCTGTCGCCGATATAAAACAGGGTGGACATAGGCGCCTCCGGGGATTTTTTACCATTGTACATAATCTGGGGAGAAAATGCAACCTCTGTTTTTCACAGAGAAACTGCTGCTCAAGTGTTTATTTTGCCAAAGCCGCGTCGCGAATTCCTCTTGCGCCTATTTTCACTGCCCTTTGTCCCGCTTTTGTTGGAACGCCTTAGAAGTTTTTTGGGAAATCCTTGAGAAGGGGTTGCACCTTTTTCCGGGATTTGATATAATACCTCTAATTAGCGAGGTTATCATCGGGAGGTGGGGGCATGGATAAGAAACTGGGGCGGCTGCTGCGGCCCAGAATGGGCATGTATTTTCTGGTCCTGGCGCTGTTCACGGTGGGCGCGGTGCTGTCCCGGGCCTATATTCTGGCGGCGGTGGAGGCGGTAGTTACCTTGGCGCTGGTGATCGTCTACCTGCTTCGGCAGAGGAAGCGCCACCGGGAGCTGCAAACCTATCTGAACTCCGCCATGGACGCGGTCAGCTCCGCCCGGGAGACGGAGAGCCCCTTCCCCGTGCTCATGCTCCGGCTGGAGGACCGGGTGGTGATCTACGTCAATTCCGCCTTCGCCAGCGCGGTGAGCTTCAATCCGGGACTTTCGGATAAGCCTCTGGAGGATGTGCTTCCCGGCTTTTCGGTGGACTGGCTCACCGCGGGTAAGCGGGAGAGTCCCCGGGACGTGACCCTGGGGGGCCGGCGCTGCCGGGTCTACGGCACCACCGTCCGGGCCAGCGACCCGGAGCAGACCCTTCTGGGCGTGCTGTACTTCACGGACCTGACGGAGCTGTACCAGGTGCGGGACGAGTATATCCGTTCCCGCCCGGTAGTGGCCATCATTCTGGTGGACAATTACGAGGAGCTGACCAAGAACATGGCGGAGGGCGCCATGTCCGCCCTGAACGCCCGGCTGAACGAGACCATCAATTCCTGGGCGGAGGGCTACCACGGTCTGCTCCGCCGGTTGGAGCGGAACCGATTCCTGTTCATCTTTGAAAAGCGGGATATGATCCTGGCGGCCCAGGATAAATTCTCCCTGCTGGAGAGCATGCACCAGATCACCAGCCCCGCGGGCCTGGCGGCGTCGGTCTCCATCGGCCTGGGGGTGGATGGGGCCAGCTTTGAGGAGTGCTATGACTTTGCCTCGCTGTCCATTGAAATGGCTCTGAGCCGGGGCGGCGACCAGGCGGTGGTCAAGGACCGGCTGAACTTCACCTTCTACGGCGGCCGCACCAAGGAGGCGGACCATCGGAGCAAGGTCCGCAGCCGGGTCACCGCCAACTCCCTGATGGAGCTCATCGGCCAGAGCAGCAAGGTATTCATCATGGGCCACTGGAACGCGGACATGGACGCGGTCGGCGCCGCTGTGGGCGTCAACTGTATGTGCCGCAAGAAGGGAAAAAAGGGCTATATTGTCCTGGACCTGGACCGGAACGCTTCCAAACGGCTCCTGGAGGAGCTAGGCCGTGTGCCGGAATATAAGGACGTGTTCATCTCCAGCCAGGAGGCCATGGTGCTGGCGGACAGCCACTCCACATTGGTGGTGGTGGACACCAACCGCCCGGACCAGGTGGAGTGCAAACCCCTTTTGGAGGCGGTTTCCAGGGTCTGTGTGGTGGATCATCACCGCCGCGCGGCGGATTATATCAACCCAGTGGTGGTAAACTTTCATGAGCCTTACGCCTCCTCCGCCTCGGAGCTGGTGACGGAGCTGCTGGAATACGCGGTGGAGAAGACGGACGTTCTGCCCATCGAGGCCAAGAGCCTGCTCTCCGGCATCTTTTTGGACACCAAGAGCTTCCATGTCCGCACCGGCGAACGGACCTTCGAGGCGGCGGCATATCTGCGGCAGCTGGGGGCGGACCCGGTGGAGGTCAAGATGCTTTTGCAGAACGACTTCCAGGAGACCATGGCCAAGTACCAGATCATCCGCTCCGCCCGGATGTACCGGAAGGAGATCGCCATTGCCGCGCTGAACACGGGCACCTCTCGGGTCCTGGCGGCCCAGGCGGCGGACGAGCTGCTGAACATTTCCGGCATCAGCGCTTCGTTTGTGCTGTACCCGGATGACAACCAGGTGATCATTTCTGCCCGGAGTATTGGCAGAGCCAATATGCAGATGATTCTGGAGCCTCTGGGGGGCGGCGGCAACGCCGCCACCGCCGGCGCCCAGATCAAAAACGTCACGGTGAAGGAGGCCCTGGACCGGCTGGTGGCCTCCATCGACCAGTATTACGAAAGCGAATAGGAGGAGAAATTCATGAAAGTGATTTTGCTTCAGGACGTCCACGGCAAGGGCAAGAAGGGACAGCTGCTGGAGGTTTCCGACGGCTACGCCCGGAACTATATGCTGCCCCGGAAAATTGCCATGGAGGCCACCCCCGACGCCATCAACACCATGCGGATGAACGACAAGGCCGCCGCCGAGAAGGCGGCCCGGGAGAAGGCGGAGGCCATGGCGCTTTCCAAGAAGCTGCGGGAGATGACCGTCACCGTCACCGCCAAGGGCGGCGGCGCCGGGCGGCTGTTCGGTTCCGTCACCAGCCAGGAGATCGCCGACGCCCTCTTCGCCGCCACCGGCGTGCGGCTGGACCGGCGGAAGATTTTGATTTCCGAGACCATCAAAAACGTGGGCACCTATACCGTCCAGTGCCGCTTGGGATATGAGATCACGGCCCCGCTGACGGTGAAGATCCAAGAGGCATAATTCGTTAGACAGAGAGGAGAAAACTCATGGACGAGGAACTTTCCCTGAAGCAGCAGCCTCAGTCGTTGGAGGCGGAGCAGGCGGTGCTGGGCTCTATTTTGATCGACAGCCAGTGCCTGACGGATGTGATCGGGATTCTCCGTCCGGAGGACTTTTATCTCCAGCAGAACCGGGACCTCTACACCGCGATCTACACCATGTTCAACTTCTCCCAGACCATCGACCCGGTGACGGTGCTGGACAAGCTGCGGGAGCTGGGCCTCTACCGGGAGGAATCCAGGGACTATGTGCGCCAGCTGATGGAGATCACCCCCACCGCCGCCAACGCGGTGCGCTATGCCGGCATCGTCCGGGACAAGGCCATGCTGCGGGCCCTGGGGCAGGCGGCGGCGGACATTTCCGAGACGGTCTACTCCCAGGTGGGCACCCCGTCGGAGATTTTGGAGAGCGCGGAAAAGAAGATCTACGCCCTGCGGAAGGGGGAGCGGGGGGATTCCCTGGAGCCAATCGGGGTGATCCTCCACAAGGTGTTTGACCGCTTGGCGGAGCTGAGCCGGTCCGACGCGGATTTTCCTGGGCTGTCCACGGGTCTCAAGGATCTGGACAGCAAGATCAACGGCTTAAATCCCTCGGATCTGGTGCTGCTGGCGGCCCGGCCCGCCATGGGCAAGACCACCCTGGCGCTGAATCTGTGCCTGAACGTGGCCAAAAAATATCAGAAGACCGTGGCTTTCTTCTCCCTGGAAATGTCCCGGGAGCAGCTGGCCATGAAGCTCATGTCCAGCGAGAGCTTTGTCAACAGCCAGAAGATCGCCACCGGCAAGCTGTCGGAGGAGGAGTGGAGCCAGCTGTGCATGGCCTCTGCCGCCCTGAGCCAGACAGACATCCGGGTGGACGACAATCCCAGCATCACCGTGGCGGAGATGAACGCCAAGTGCCGCCGGCTGGACAACCTGGGCCTGGTGATCATCGACTATCTCCAGCTGATGACCGGGTCCGGCTACGGCCGGAGCAATAGCGGAGAAAACCGGGTCACGGTGGTGGGGGAGATCTCCCGGGCCCTGAAGATCATGGCCAAGGAGCTGAACGTGCCGGTGATCTGCCTGAGCCAGCTGTCCCGGGCAGTAGAGAGCCGCCAGGACAAGCGGCCCATTCTGTCGGACCTGCGGGAATCCGGAGCCATCGAGCAGGACGCCGATGAGGTGCTGTTCCTCTACCGGGACGAATACTATAACGAGAATACCGAGGATAAAAACGTGGCGGAGCTGCTGATCTCCAAGAACCGCCACGGCGAGACCGGAACGGTGCGCCTCCAGTGGCTGCCCCAGTACGGCCTGTTCACCGACCGGGAGTGGAAGCATGCGGAATAAGGTCCTGACCCTGCTGCGGCGCTATTCCATGCTCGCGCCTGGGGACGATCTTAATTGCGCCGTGTCCGGCGGACCGGACTCCATGGCGCTGCTGTGGTGCATGTACCTGCTGCGGGAGAAGCTGGATATCCGCCTCTCCGCCGCCCATTTTAACCACGGCCTCCGGGGGGAAGAATCGGATCGGGACGAGGAATTTGTCCGCGCTTTCTGCCGGGACTACCAAATTCCCCTGGCGGTGGGCCGGGGCCGGGTGGAGCCGAGGGAGAAGGGGCTGGAGGCCGCCGCCCGGGAGGCGCGGTACGCCTTTTTTGATACCCTGCCTGGGAAGATCGCCACCGCCCACACCGCCGACGACAACGCCGAGACGGTCCTGCTCCGCCTGGTGCGGGGGACGGGCCTCCGGGGCCTGGGGGCCATCGCCCCGGTGCGGGGCCGGATCCTCCGGCCCATGCTGCTGGTGACTCGGCAGGAGGTGCTGGCCTTTTTGGAGGATCAGGGGATCGACTATGTGACGGACAGCACCAACGACTCCGACCGGTTCCTCCGAAACCGGCTGCGCAGACAAGTCATGCCCCTTTTGTACCGGGAGAATCCCCGGCTGGGGGAGGACCTTTCCGCCATGGCCCTGCGGCTGCGGGAGGAGGAGGCGCTGCTCTCCGGCCTGTCTGTTCCCGAAAACAGTGTTTCCGCCCTGCGGGCTATGCCCCAGGCCCAAAGGAACCGGTGCCTGGCGGCCCTTCTGGAAGCTGCTGGGGTCCCGGAACCCACCGCGGAGCATATCGCTCTGGCGGAAAAGCTGGTGTTCTCCGAAAAGCCCGGGGCCCGGGGCCTGTTTCCCGGCGGGGTGATCTTGGCCCGGGAATATGATACCTTGACCGTCCTTCCCGATGCCGCCCCGCCGGCGCCTGCCATCCTGCCGGAGACCGGGACGGCGGAGCTTCCCGACTGGGGCCTGCGGGTGACGGTGCTGCCGGGGGACGCCCCGCCGGGGCCGGGCCGGTTCCAGGTGTGCCCCGAGGGCCCCGTCCTGGTGCGAAGCCGGGAACCGGGGGACGAGATGCGCCTTCCCGGTGGGCGGAAAACCCTGAAAAAGCTTTTTATCGACCGGAAGATCCCTGCCGCCCGGCGCTGCCGGGTGCCGGTGCTGGCGGATCAGACGGGGGTGCTGGGGGCCCTTGGCCTGGGGGTCAACCTGGACCGGGCGGGCCCCGGCAGGACGTATTGGATAGAACCGATGGTCTATCGGGAAAAAGAAATATAGGAGGTTCTTCGCATGGAAGAAAACATCCAAAGGGTACTCATCTCGGAAGCCGCGCTTCGGGCCAAGGTCCAGGAGCTGGCGGGCATTTTGCAGCAGCGGTTCGCGGACAAAAACCCGGTGTTCGTGGGGGTGCTGAAAGGCGTTTTGATCTTCTTCAGCGACATGATCCGCCAGTTTGACGCCCAGTGTCAAATCGACTTTATGTGGATCTCCTCCTATAACGGCACCACCGCCGGGGAAATGACCGTCAAAAAGGACGTGTCCACCGATCTGGAGGGCCGGCACGTCATCATTTTGGAGGACATTTTCGACACCGGCGGGTCCCTGGACTTTACATACCGCCATTTGCTTACCAAGCATCCCGCGTCGCTGACGGTGTGTACCCTTCTGGACAAGCCCTCCCGGCGGAAGCCCGGGATCACCCTGCAGCCGGACTACACCGGCTTTGTCATCGACAACGTGTTCGTGGTGGGCTATGGAATGGACTATAACGAGCAGTATCGCAATCTTCCCTATATCGGCGTTCTCAAGCCGGAGGTATATCAGCAGTAAGGAGAATTTCCATTGAAAGACCGCAAATTCATCACCGTGATCCTCTACCTGGTCATTCTGGCGGTGGCCTTTACCTGGTTGCTCCAAATTTTCAACCCGGGGCTGACCAACCTGGCCTATTCTCAGGTGGTGGAGCTGTTTCAAAAGGAGCAGGTCCGCGCCTTTTCCGCCCGGGAAGGCCAGCTGACCCTGCAGCTCTACGCGCCCTACAACGGCAGCACCACCCTGACGGTGCCTCTGTCGGATGTGGAGGCGTTTCGCCGGGAGATTTGGGATTTGGTTCAGGATCAGTCCGCTTCCGGGGTGCTGGAAAGCTACGATTTTCCGCCGGAGGCCCAGCCCAGCCCCTATGACTATGTCTTTCCCCTGATCCTGGCGGGACTGGCGGTGCTGCTGGTGTGGTTCTTCCTGATGAGCAGGATCAACAACGCCGGGGGCAACCCCATGGCCAATTTTGGCCGGGCCCGGGTGGGGATGGGCCTGCCCGACGGGGAGAAGGTCACTTTTGACGATGTGGCCGGCGCCGACGAGGAAAAGGCGGAGCTGCAGGAGGTAGTGGACTTTCTGCGCGATCCCGACAAATTTACCCAGATCGGCGCCAAGGTGCCCCACGGATTGCTGCTGGTGGGCCCGCCGGGCACCGGCAAGACCCTGCTGGCTCGGGCCGTGGCGGGGGAGGCGGGGGTGGAGTTCCTCTCCATTTCCGGCTCCGACTTTGTGGAGATGTATGTGGGCGTCGGCGCCAGCCGGGTGCGGGACCTGTTCGACCAGGCAAAGAAGGTGGCGCCCGCCATCGTCTTTATCGATGAGATCGACGCCGTGGGTCGGCAGCGGGGTGCCGGCGTGGGCGGCGGCCACGACGAGCGGGAGCAGACTCTGAACCAGCTGCTGGTGGAGATGGACGGCTTCGGCAAGAACGAGGGCGTTATCGTCCTGGCAGCCACCAACCGGCCGGATATTCTGGACTCGGCCCTGCTGCGGCCGGGCCGGTTTGACCGGCAGATCTATGTGGGCGTCCCCGACGCCAAGGGCCGGGAGGACATTCTGAAGGTCCACGCCCGGGGCAAGCGGTTGGACGACTCGGTGGACCTGAAAACCATCGCCATGGCCACCAGCGGCTTTACCGGGGCGGACCTGAGCAACCTGCTCAACGAGGCGGCCATTTTGGCGGCCCGGGAGGGCCGGCCGGCGCTGAATATGCAGGACCTGAACGACGCCATGATGAAAATTTTGGCCGGGCCGGAGAAGCGCAGCCGGGTGATCCGGAAGGAGGACCTGCGTTTGACCGCCATCCATGAGGCGGGCCACGCCGTGGCCATGCACAGCCTGCCCACCC
Source organism: uncultured Oscillospiraceae bacterium (assembly GCA_947626085.1). Classification (GTDB taxonomy): domain Bacteria; phylum Bacillota; class Clostridia; order Oscillospirales; family Oscillospiraceae; genus Faecousia. Next base: position 57,987 of record CANQQU010000002.1, on the reverse strand, counting down.
ACAGCCCGGTGCGGCAGATCTCCATCATTCCCCGGGGCAAGGCCCTGGGCATGACCTGGAGCTGGCCCCAGGAGGACAGCCAGCACCTGACCCGGAACCAGATGTTTGAGCAGATCGTGGGCCTGCTGGGGGGCCGGGTGGCGGAGGCGCTGTTCCTCCAGGACATCTCCACCGGCGCCTCCAACGACATCGACCGGGCCTCCAAGCTGGCCCGGGACATGGTGGCCCGGTACGGTATGTGCCAGCGGCTGGGGACCGTGTCCTATACCAGCGACGACGAGGTGTTCCTGGGCCGGGACTATGAAAAGACCAAGTCCTACTCCGAGGAGGTGGCGGGGATCATCGACCAGGAGGTCAAGGCCGTCATCGACCAGGCCTATGAAAAATGCAAGGCCATTCTGACCCGGGACGGGGAAAAGCTGCGCCAGGTGGCGGAGTTCCTCCTGAAAAACGAGACTATGACCGGCGCTCAGTTTGCCGCCTGCATGGAAGGCCGGCCCATCCCTGAGGCGGATTCCATCGCCATGCTCACCCCTCCGCCGGAGGAAGCGTAAAAAATTACCGTCCCCGGCCAAACCCGGGGACGGCGATTAGCATTTGAAATCCCTAAAAAGAAAAGCCTTGGAAATCCAAGGCTTTTCTAAATGGTGCGCGAGGGGGGACTTGAACCCCCACGTCCGAAATGAACACTAGAACCTGAATCTAGCGAGTCTACCAATTCCACCACTCGCGCGTTTTCCGCGGTTTTCCGCCGCCCAAATATAGTACCACGGCTGCCGGGTTTTGTCAATAGGAAAATCCGTATTTTTTCGGCGGAAAATGGCGGACAGGGGGCTTGTAATCGGGGGAGGGGTGTGGTATACTTTTTGCAGAAAGAAAGGAGGCCTGCCCCCATGGCGGAAAATCAGAGCTTTAGAACGGCTTTCCGGGGATTCAACCGGGAGGATGTGGTGAATTATATTGAGTACATCAATAATCGCTATCAGGCGGAGCTGAGCCGTCTCCGGACGGAGAATCAGACGTTACGGGAGACCCCCCGGCAGAGCCCGCCGGACGCGGACCGGCTCCGGGCCTTGGAGGAGGAGCTTGCCAAGACGAAGCAGGAGCTGGAGCAGGCAAAGCAAGAGCTGGCCAAGGCCAAGCAGACGGATCCCGCCAGCACCGAGGCGGAGTTGGCAATTTACCGCCGGGCTGAGCGGACGGAGCGGATGGCCCGGGAGCGGGCGGCCCAGCTCTGCGGCCAGGCGGGGAATGCCCTGGCCGCGGCCCGGGAGAGCCTGACCCAGGCGGAGGAGCAGCTGGCTGCTGTGACCATGCAGACCCAGGCCCAGGTGGACCGGCTGCGGGAAGCGGTGACAGCCAGCCGCCAGACCCTGGCCCGCACCCAGGAGGCCCTTTCCGATATCGCCCAAAGCGCCGCGCAATAACGCCCGCTCCGTTTCGGACGGCGCGTTTGAAGGCTTTTGACAAATTGACACCCCCAAGTCCCATGGACTTGGGGGCACTTTTTCCCAAATCAAGGGTGTTACTGGGGCTGATCCTGAGAAATGTCCCGGCCAAAGTACTTGTTGGACAGCTCGGTGAGCTTGCCCTCCTGGGCCAGCTCCGCCAGGGCCTGGTTGATGGCGGCCAGCAGGGTGGCGTTGTCCTCTCCCTTCATCACGGGGATGGCGGTCTGGGTGGCCTCCCCCAGGGCGGCGATCTTGATTTGCTCGTCGGGGTGGGCGGCCATGTAATCGTAGAAGGTCATTTCGGAGTTCAGCGTGGCGTCGATCCGGCCGGTGAGCAGCAGCTCAAAGGTCTGGGCCAGGTCGTCCACGCCGGTGACGGTGGCGCCGTACTTCTCCGCCACCTTGGCGTAGGTGCTGGTGATGGTGTTGGCGGTGTGCTTGCCGGAAAGGTCTTCGAAGGAGGTGATCTCCTCGTTGTCCATGGCCACGATCACCGCCGTCTGGTTGTAGGCATAGGGAGTGGAGAAGTCGTACTTTTCTGCCCGCTCCTCGTCGATGTCCACGCCGTTGACCACGATGTCGTACCGCCCGGCCTCCATGCCGGCGAACAGGCCGTCAAACTCGCCCTCGACAAATTCTACTTCCACGCCCAGCTTTTCGGCGATGGCCTGGGCCACCTCCACATCGTAGCCCACCAGCTGATCGTTTTCATCGTGGTAGGTCCAGGGGGACCAGGTGCCCTCCATGGCCACGACGATCTTTCCGGCTTCCTGGATCCGGCTCAGATGGTCCGCCCCGGCGGCATCTTCCGTGGACTGGGAATTGCCGGCGGTGTTCTGGGGCTCCGTGGGGGCGCAGGCGGTCAGCAGGCTCAGGGCCAGCAGGCCGGTCAGCAATAAAGCGATCATTTTTTTCATAGATTTCTTACTCCTTTTTGGGGTCTATTTCACCGGCCTCGCGGCCGCTGATGGTACGAAGAAACGCCCGGGTCCGGGCCTCTTTCGGGTCCCGGAAGAAGGCCTCGGCAGCGCCGGATTCCAGCACCTGCCCGGCCTCCATGAAGATCACCTGGCTGGAGACCTCCCGGGCAAAATGCAGCTCATGGGTGACCACCAGCATGGTCATCCCCTCCCGGGCCAGCTGCCGCATCACCGCCAGCACCTCCCCGATCAGCTCCGGGTCCAGGGCGGAGGTGGGCTCGTCAAAGTAGATGATCTCCGGCTCCGTGGCCAGGGCCCGGGCGATGGCCACCCGCTGCTGTTGGCCGCCGGAGAGCTGATGGGGATAGTAATTGTACCGGTCGGCCAGGCCCACCTTGTCCAGCGCCGCCTTGGCCCGGGCCTCCGCCCGGCCCTTGGGGACCTTCCGGGCGACCTGGAGCCCCAGCATCACGTTCTGCAGGGCGGTTTTGTTGAGAAACAGGTTGTAATTCTGAAAGACGAAGGCGGTTTTTTTCCGCAGCCGGGCCACGTCCCGCCGGGGGACCTTCCCCAGATGGAACGTCTCTCCGTCAAAGACCAGGGTCCCCTCGTCGGCGGTCTCCAGGAAATTGAGGCAGCGCAGGAAGGTGGTCTTTCCCGAGCCGCTGGGCCCCAAAATCGCCACCACGTCCCCCTGATGGACGGTCAGATCCACGCCTTTCAATACTTCCAGGTCGCCGAACCGCTTTTTCAGGCCCCGGACCTCCAGCATGGCGTTATTTTCCATAGGTACGCATCCTCTTTTCCCCGAAGCTCTGGAGCTTGGTCAGCACGGTGCAGAACAGCAGGTAAATGAGCCCCACTTCGATGTACAGCGCCAGGGGCTCCCAGGTCCGGGCCACGATCCGCTGGGTCTCCATGAACATCTCCACCACGGTGATGTTGGCGGCCAGGGAGGTGTCCTTCACCATGGCGATCAGGGAGTTGGACAGGGGCGGGAAGGCGATCCGCATGGCCTGGGGCAGGACGATGTGCCACATGATCTGCAAATAGTTCATGCCCACGCAGTAGCCCGCCTCGATCTGCCCGGCGGGCACCGCCTCCAGGGCCGCCCGGACCACCTCTGCCGAGTAGGCCCCCTCGTTGATGGAGAAGACGATCACCGCCGCCGGGAAGGGGTCGATGATGACGCCTACCCGGGGCAGCCCATAGAACACCACGAACAGCTGCACCAGCAGCGGGGTGCCCCGAATGACCCAGATATAAAACCGGCACAGCTGCTTCAGCAGCCGGATATTGGCAAATTGGATCAGGGCCACGATCACCGCGATGACCATGGCAATGGAGAAGGAAATGATCGTCAGGGGAATGGTAGCGGTGAGGCCGGGGAGCAGGATTTTCCAAAAGGAGTCGATGAGAATGCCGATCAGACGTCCGTCCATATGTGTCTCCTAAAAATTGGTTGTGTTCGCAACGGTTTCCTATATTTTACCACATTTCTTTAAAAATGCAATTGCCCAACTGCACAGGAAAAATGCCCGCCGGGGGCTCCCAGCGGGCATTTTGCCAAAAAGCTTTAAAAATCCGGGATGTATTGCCGATCCGCCGCTTCCGCCTCCTGGGTAAAGCCCTCCAGCCGGTTGAGATAGACCCAGCTCAGCACCGCCTGGTACTCCTCCTCCGTCACTGTCCGGTCGAAGGGGGCGGGCAGACCGCCCATGGGGGTGTACTGCCGCATCAGGCTGACCAAAATCTGCCCCGGGGCAAAGGTGTCGCCCAGATAGTCCAGCACCCGCAGGGAGGTATCCACCTGCCCCGGCAGGATCAGGTGCCGGACGATGACGCCCCGAACCACCCGGTCTCCCCGCCACTGGACAGGCCCCACCTGGTGGGCCATGGTCTCAATGGCCCGGCAGGCGGTTTCAAAATAGTCCTCCGCGCCGGAAAGGCGGCGGGCCAAGCCGCTGTCGGCATACTTGAGGTCCGGCAGATATACATCCACCAGCCCGTCCAGAGCGGCAATGGTATCCACCCGCTCGTAGCCCCCGCAGTTGTACACCACCGGCACCGGCAGCTTGGGCCGCAAGGCCGGGAGAATGGTGGGCAGAAAATGGGTGGGGGTGATGAGGTCGATGTTCTCCGCTCCCTCCCGGATCAGGCCCTCCATGGCGGCCCGAAGGGCGGCGGCATCCATGGGCGTCCCCACCGGCCCGCCGCTGATGGCCCGGTTCTGGCAGTACCGGCACCCCAGGGTGCAGCCGCCGAAGAAGATGGCCCCGCTGCCCCCCGGCCCTGCCAGGGCCGGCTCCTCCCAGGCGTGGCGCATGACCTTGGCTACCAGGGCCGTATCCGGGCACCGGCAGAAGCCCAGCTTCCCGGCGGCGCGGTCCACGCCGCACATCCGGGGGCACAGCGTACAGTGGGTATAGTCCATCCAATTCCCTCCTTTTCTTAAAATGGTATCACATTCCGGCGGCGGTTGCAACCGGGAATAAGATGTGCTACAATATTTCCACAAATCCCAGAAGGAGGCGCCCCATGGTCATTCAAAACGCTGCCGTTGAGGATATTCCCGCCCTGCTGGAGCTGCTGCGCCAGGTGGGGCAGGTCCACCATCTTGGCCGGCCGGACCTGTTCCGGCCCGACGCTCAAAAATATGACGAGGCTACCCTGGCGGCGCTGCTGCGGCGACCGGACCGGCCCATTTTTGTGGCCCGGGAGGGGGATTCCGTCCTGGGCTATGCCTTCTGCGTTCACAAGGAGACTGCCGGCGACCCGGTCCTGAGCGACCGGCGAACCCTATATATCGACGATCTGTGCGTGGACGCCGCCCACCGCCGCCGGGGAGTGGGGGCGGCCCTGCTGGACCATGTCCGGGCCTACGCTCGGGGACGGGGCTTTGACGACATCACCTTAAATGTCTGGGCCTTCAACGAAGACGCCCGGGCGTTCTACGCCGCCCAGGGCTTTACGCCCCAGCGGATCTTTTTGGAGGAGCGGCTATGATCGAAAAGGGTCAAATTTTGGAGGCCGTGGTCACGGACTACACCTCTGACGGCCGGGGTATCGCCAAAATCGACGGCCAGGCGGTGTTCCTCCCCAACGCCATCGCTGGGGAGCGGGTCCGTCTGCGGATCGACCATGTGGGCAAGACCTGGGCGGCGGGGAAGCTGGTGGAGATTTTGGAGCCCTCTCCCCATCGGGTGAATCGGGCCTGTCCCCTGGCCAAGCTCTGCGGCGGCTGTGTCTTCCAGCACATGGACTACGCCGAGGAGTGCCGGTTGAAGGCGGAGCGGGTCCGCCAGGCTCTGAACCGCCTGGCAGGGGAGTCCCTGGAGTCCGTGCCCCTCACCGCCGCCGGGGACTGGCGGGGCTATCGGAACAAGGCCCAGTACCAGCTGACGGGCCGCCCCGGCCATGCCCAGGCCGGCTTTTTCCGGGCGGGGACCCATCAGGTGGTGCCCTGCGCCCGGTGCCTGCTGCTGCCGGAGGAGATGGACCGGGTGAAGGACCTGGTCCTGGCCCACATGAACCGCTATCAGATCCCGCCCTATGACGAGACTGCCCGCACCGGCCTGGTCCGGCACATTTTCGTCCGGAAGGGGGCGGTGTCCGGCCAGATTTTGGTGTGCCTGGTAGTGAACGGTCGTAGCCTTCCCAAAAAGGAGGCGCTGATCACCAGCCTGAAAACCGTCCCGGGCTTTCGCAGTCTGGTGCTGTCCGTCAACGAAAAGCCGGGCAACACCATTCTGGGGGAGGAATTTTTAACCCTGTGGGGCCCCGGCTATATTGAGGACACCCTCTGCGGCCTGACCTTCCGGCTCTCCGCCCGGTCCTTCTACCAGGTGAACCACGACCAGGCCCAGCGGCTGTACCAGACCGCCCTGGAGCTGACGGAGCTGACCGCCCGGGACACTGCCCTGGACCTGTACTGCGGCGTGGGGACCATCACCCTGGTCCTGGCCCGGCGGGCGGGGAAGGTGCTGGGGGTGGAGGTGATTCCCCAGGCGGTGGAAGACGCCCGGGAAAACGCCGCCCGGAACGGCGTCCAAAACGCGGAATTTCTCTGCCGGGACGCCGGGGCGGCGGCCCAGTCCCTCCTGGAGCAGGGGCTGCGGCCGGACGCCATCGTGGTGGACCCGCCCCGGAAGGGCCTGAGCGGGGAGGCCGTCCAGGCCATTGCCAGCCTGGCCCCCCCACGCCTGACCTACATCTCCTGCGACCCGGCCACCCTGGCCCGGGACGTGGTGCTTCTCAAGACCCACGGCTACCGCCTCGCCGCCGCCCGGGCCTTCGACCTCTTCCCCCGCTGCGCCCATGTAGAGACGGTGGTATCGATGCTACGGGCTAGGAACTGACCGCCCAAAAAGTGCCGCATTTACGGGCTTTTCGGGCATTAGGCCGTCAACTCCGGCGGGCGTATGTAACTGTGATATATCGTGTTGGAGGAATTGCCATATGGCAAAAATCGTTTGGGTATGGATATAGTAAACGTGTTGAGGAAGGCTCCGCCACATGTTTTGATATGCGATTTGCAGGATGGCTTGTACGCTTATGTTGACAAATAACTGCTTTGGCATTACCAATTAAGGAATCCAGAGTATGGGAAAAACGCCCTATGAGGATTTCCCAATAGAGCGGAGAAAATGGATGGCAGCAAAGATCAAATAAGCCCCCCGCGCCACGAAAAACCCCGCCGGCGGAAACGCTCTCGCCGGCGGGGGAAATTTTTAAAGGGGCGACTGTTTGATCTTGGCAAATTTCCGGGGGTATTTTTCCGGGGTGGGGGAGACCTTCCGAAACCGAAGCACCTGGTGTTCCGCCTCCCCAATGGGGAAGGCGCGGACCCCGTCCAGCTCCAGCCCCAGCCGGGCCACGGCGTTTTTCGCCTCCGCCAGCTCTTCCCCGGCGGCGGGGCCCTTCAGCGCCAGCACCAGCCCGCCCACCCGGACGAAGGGGGCGGTCAGCTCCAGCAGGATGTTCAGCCGGGCCACCGCCCGGCTCACGGCGATGTCGTACTGCCCCCGCCGGGACGGGGCGATCTCCTCCGCCCGGCCGGTGACGCACTCCGCCTCGATCCCTAGGGCGGGCAGCACCTCCCGGAGCCAATTCATCCGCTTGCCCAGGGAATCCAGCAGGGTCACCTGGGCCTCCGAGCAGGCGATCTTCACCGGGACGCCGGGAAAACCGGCGCCGCAGCCCACGTCAATGATCCGCTTTCCCCGGGTTTCCGCCGAGAGAAGCACCGTCAGGCTGTCCGCCAGGTGCCGCCGGGCAAATTCCCCGGGGTCCGTAATGGCGGTGAGGTTCATCACCCGGTTCTGCTCCAGCACCGCCTGGCCAAAGGCGCAAAGCCGGGCCTTCACTGGTTCCGGCAGCTCGAGGCCCAGCCGGGCCAGGGCCTCATTCAGGCTCTGTTCCATCGGTTCCCTGGTCCTCCGGAGGCGTGGTCGGCTGGGGGCCGTGGGGCAGGCCGGACAGATCCACCTGGCTCTCGTCCAGGGGATCGAAGGGCGTCTCGGGATTTTCCAGCTGGGCCGGCAGGGTCACGGTCTGGATGTGCCAGCACACCAGCAGATCGCACACGTCCCCGTAGGAGGCGACGCCCCGGTCGTCCCCGCTGACCTTGATATAGGTGTCGTTGGCCTTGTCGGCAAGCTTAGAGGCCTTCTCATCCCGGTTGGATTGGAAATAGTAGTTGTAGTCGTAGAGATCCTGCTGCAAATATTGATTCGCCCCGTTGGCGATCTCCTGAGCGGCGTCCCGACCGGCGGCGTTGTACAGGGCGTTGTAGCAGTACCGATAGGCCATAAAGTAGCCGGAATACTGAAATTCCAGGCTGGAATTGGCCTGGCAGGCCAGGAACGCGGCAAAATTGGCGTCCCGCTCCAGGGTGATGCTCATCCGGTGGGCCATTTCATGGCACATGGTAAAGGGAATGCTCACCGCCGGCACCGTGGGATTCACCGCCGCCTCTCCCGTCAGGGGCATGGTCACGCCGGTGATGCCCATGGAGGTGTACATCTCCGCCCAGCCCAGCTTTTTCACCGGCGCGGTGGAGCCGGCAAAGACGGCATAGTAGTCTTCGTAGGTCAGGCGCTGGAAGCCATCCCCGGCCTGAGCGGCCAGGGTGTCGAAATCCGAGAAGGATACGCTGTTTCCCTCCCGCGCCACCTGGGCGGCAAGGGTATTGGCGTGGTCCCGGTAGTAGATGGTGGCGTCCTTCAGCTCCTGAAGGGTGTATTCGGAGACGGACAGGTGCAGATCGTCCGCCAGGGCCCCGGTGTAGGTATTCAGCCCGCCGATGCCGGTGTGCAGGAAGAAGATCAGGCTGGCTACCGCCAGCACCCAGCCGAACCACTGGATGGGGTTCCAGCGCAGAATGATCATCAGCACGATGCTGGCCACGCAGGCAACCCCCAGTAGCACCAGCAGCAGCTGCCAAAGGCACACATCCACCTGCCCGCTCCAGGCGGCCAGGGCGTCCTGCACGGAACGGGTGAGGAAGGGGTAGATCAGGTCCAGTACCTGGCCGTGAGTCTGGGCAAACTGCATCAGGCCCCAGGTGAAGAAGGCCAGCACGCCGGCCACCAGGTAGCCCCGCCAGTATTTCAAAGGAATCGCCTCCTAAAAAACGCAAATGAAAAAGGCCGCAGCCCTGATTTTTCGCTTTCCCATAGTATAGCACAAAAATTCCCGCTTGTCTCCCCCTAAATTCTTAATTTTTTATGTCGTAGGGAGCGGGAAATCAGGGAAAAAAGAATGCCGGGCGGTTCCAGCCCGGCCCGGTGTCCAACCTGCCGCGCGGCGAGTCGGAATTTTCAGTATTTTAAGTATCTGCGCAGCTTGTCCTCGGCCCTGCGGAGGGTGCGGCTGACGGTGCTTTTGTTCACCCCGCGTTCTCGGGCGATCTGAGGGATGCTTTGCTCCTGGAAATAGTAGGCGATGAGGGTTTGACGCTGGAGCTCCGACAGTTCCTCCCGAATGACCCGCTGCACACGTTTGAGCTGCACCGACTGGGGCAGCCGTGGGCCCAGGTATCCGTCATAGCGTGTATTTTTCATTGCGGTAGTACCCTTTCTCGTAGTACCGGGCGGTGAGTTCCCGCAGCTCGTTGACCTGGGTGAGCATGGGGGACAGCTCCGCGATGCGCCGGCGCAGATGCCAGGCGGTTTCCGGGTCGGTCTCACGGCCAAGGGCTGTGCGCAGCTCCTTTAAGCGGTTTCGCAGGGGGACGGCAGCGGCGCGATAGCCCTCGCTGATTTGCAGCAGGGTCATCGAATCCGCCCCCTTTCGCAGCGGGAGCAGGCCAAGCTGGGCGCGTAGACCTCCCCGCCGCACACTGGGCAGAAGCCCGAGGCCGGCTGGGTTTGCGGGTCGGGGTATGGCGGTTGAAAGATGGATTTGCGCATTTCGAACATCCTCTCGGGTTAAATTGCGGCTTGCCCCAAGAAAATAGTCGAATCATGTACTTTTCCTTTTCATTTGTGCCGTCTATTTCCATGAGGTAGTATACTACACGCTCTGTGTTTTGTCAAGGGCGGCAGATAGTCGAAGGGCGTCGCATTCTGCCGGAGCGGGAAGAATGTTTCTGCAAAGTGTGTAGAGGCCCAAATTCCACCAGATTTTTCCGCCGGGTTGTGCTATTCTAGGAGCAGACTGTAGACAGGAAAGGAGTGAGCGCGGATGCTGGGTCCACGGATCGCCGCTCTGCGTCGGAAGGCCGGCATGAGCCAGGCGGAGCTGGCTCATCGGTTAAAGCTCAGCCCCAGTGCGGTGGGGATGTATGAACAGGGGCGGCGAGAGCCGTCGGTAGAGACGCTGGTGGACATGGCCAGCGCGCTGGGGGTAACGGTGGACTTCCTGCTCACCGGCCAGGCTGAAAAGCCTCAGGAGGAGACCCTGGAAGATCTTCTGTCCGACCGGGTGGAGAGCGCTTGCCTTCGGATGGCGCAGCGGGGCCGGACGGTGCTGAGCCGGCAGGAGCTGGTGGTGCTGCTGGCGGCGATGCTCATGGAATAGCCTTGACGGCCCGGCCATCATGGGTTATGATGGAGGGGAAAAGGAGGCGTATTCCATGTTGGACAAGCTGTTTATGGCGGAGGCGCTGGCCCTTGCCGGAGAGGCCGCCCGGGACGGGGAGGTGCCGGTGGGCTGCGTGATCGTCCGGGGGCAGACCATCGTGGGCCGGGGCCGAAACCGGCGGGAGACGGGTCGCAGCGCCCTGGGCCACGCCGAGATCGAGGCCATCGACCAGGCCTGCCGGACCCTGGGGGGCTGGCGGCTGTGGGAGTGTACCCTCTACGTCACCCTGGAGCCCTGCCCCATGTGCGCCGGGGCCATCATCAACGCCCGGATCCCCCGGGTGGTCTATGGAGCGGCGGACCCCAAAAACGGGGCCTGCGGCTCGGTGTGCAATTTGTTTGACATGCCCTTCAACCACCGCCCGGCGGTGGAGGGAGGCGTGCTGGCGGAGGAATGCGCCGGAGCGCTAAAGGACTTTTTCAGGCAGCTGCGGGAAAGGCCGGGCGGCGACAGGTAGCATAAGGAGCGGGGGGCGGAAAATGGATCAGGAGCGTCGAAGCCTGCGGCTGGGAGCCGCCGTGATCGTGTGCGCCGTGGTGCTGCGGCTGGCGGCAACGGGATTTTTCTCTCCCCTGACCCGGACGCTGGAGAGGCCCCAGTTCCTTTCCCTTCTGACGTACCTGGAAACGGGCCGGGTGGTGCGCCCTTCCCAGACCCTCCCCACCCAGGAAACGGAACCGGCCGCTTCGGCCGCCACGACCCAGGCCACCGTCCCGCCTCCCACGGCGGCGGTGTTTTTCCCGGAGGACGCCGACCGGGTGGAGCTCCAGGATGAGATCGGTGCGGCCCCGGACCTGGCGGCCCTGCTGACGGCGCCTTTGACGCTGACCCTGACTGCCCCCGGCCCCAGGGTGCTGATCCTGCACACCCACACCACCGAGAGCTACACCCCGGAGCCGGGGTGGGAATACACCCCCTCGTCGGACTATCACAGTCTGGAAGAGCAATACAATATGCTCGCCGTGGGGGACTATCTGGCGGAACTGCTGGAGGGCTATGGCATCCAGGTACTCCACGACCGCTCCGTTCACGATTACCCCTCCTACAATGGCTCTTATGAGGACGCCCGAACCGCCATCGAAGGGTATCTGGCCCAATATCCCACCATCCAGGTGGTGCTGGACCTCCACCGGGACGCCGCGGAGAACAGCGACGGCACCCAGGTGGCCCACATTGCCCAGCGGGCGGGCGCCCAGGCCGCCCGGCTGATGCTGGTGATGGGCTCCGACGCCGGCGGGCTGGAGTATCCTGCCTGGCGGGAGAACCTGACTCTGGCGGTGAAGCTCCAGGCGGCGCTGGAGGGGATCTGGCCGGGGCTGTGCCGGCCCCTCGATCTGTGCGCCCAGCGGTTCAACCAGGATTTAAGCCCCGGGGCCCTGCTCATCGAGGTTGGGGGCGCGGGGAACACCCTGGCCCAGGCCCTGGCGGCCATGGAGCCCCTGGCCCAGGCGTTGTCAGCCCTGAGTTCCTAGCCGTTGCGAGGATGCTTTGCCGCCTGGCGCTAGAACTATAAGGCCAAAAAATACGGGAGGCCCTGTTTTGGGGCCTCCCGCTGCTTTTTTCCTTTGTACGGAGCGCGAACCTGTCTGAAAATAGAAGGGACACAAAAGGCGGACAGGGATTTTAACCGTTTTCGTGTTCCTTGCCGGCGGACGATGTCCCTTTCCGGCGGCGGACGCATTCGGTGAGCAAAAATTCGATCTGGCCGTTGAGGGAGCGGAAGTCCTCCTCGGCCCAGGCGGCGAGGTCGTCATACAGCCGCTTGCTCAGGCGCAGGGGGATCTGCTTCTTCTGATCGGCCATCAATACAGGCTCCCGGAGTTGACCACCGGCTGGGCGTCCCGGTTGCCGCAGAGGACCACCAGCAGATTGGACACCATGGCGGCCTTCCGCTCCTCGTCCAGCTGGACGGTGTTCCGCTCATTCAGCCGTTCCAGGGCCATCTCCACCATGCCCACGGCCCCGTCCACGATCAGCTTCCGGGCGTCCACAATTGCGGAGGCCTGCTGTCGCTGGAGCATGGCCGCCGCGATCTCGGGGGCGTAGGCCAGGTAGGTGATCCGGGCGTCGATGATCTCGATACCGGCGTCCACTACCTTGTCCTGAATGTCGTCCCGGATCCGCTTGGCCACCGTCTCGCTGGAGCCCCGGAGGCTGCCCTCGTCGGCCATGCCGTCGCCGGTGGTGTCCACGTTGGGGGCCACGTCGTAGGGATAGAGCCGGACGATGTTCCGCACGGCGCTGTCGCACTGCAAGGAGAGGTACTCTTTATAGTTGTCCACATTGAATACCGCCTTGGCGGTGTCCACCACCCGCCACATGACGGCGATGCCGATCTCCACGGGATTGCCCAGGCAGTCGTTGATCTTCTGCCGGGAGTTGGACAGGGTCATGACCTTTAGGGAGATCTTCATGCTGGGCATGGAAACGGAGGTGCTGGCCCCATTCTCCCCCTGGACTACGGCGGCGGCCATGGCGCCCTTCACGTCGCCGCTCTGGCTCAGCCGGGTCTGGGCGGCGGGGTTCACCGCGGAGCAGAAGGGGTTGACGAAAAAGAAGCCCTGGCTCTTGAGAGTGCCGATGTAGTCGCCGAAGAGGGTCAGCACCAGGGCCTCCTGGGGCTTGAGGACCTTCAGGCCCAGAAACAGAATCCAGCCGGTGACAGACCAGATCAGGCCCACCGCCAGGCTGATGCCCCCCAGGACATAGTTGGGGTTGGGATTCATCTCATCGTCCAGCAGGAAAATGGCCAGGATGATCAGGGCGATGGCCGCGATGTACCCGGCGATGGCCGCGAGCAGCACGGGCATGCCGTTTTGCTTTTTACTGAGGATTTTTTCTTCCATGGGAAATTCCCTCCTTCTATTTGATATCAATATGATATCAAATAGAAGGCCCTCTGTCAAGGGCTATTTTCAAGAAATCGCACCTTTTTTCCGCGCCCCGGGGCCTCCGGCCCGTCCTGGGCGAACAATCCGTAAAGATCCTCCCCCCGGCGCTCCAAAAGCCGGTAAGGGCTGTCCGTTTTTTCCCTGGCGTTGAGGAAGGCCCCGGCCTGCCGGGCGATTTTCAGCGCCTCCCCGCCCCGGCGGTTCAGGGCCAGCACCCGGACGTAGGGGGCTGGGGCCGCCAGATCCGCCTCTGTCAGTCCCAGGGCGGCGCAGAGGACCATCCGCTGGAGCCGGGTCCGGGGGTAGCGCTTGGACTTGACGGCGGCGAAAATGGCCTCTAAGCCTGCCTCCTGCCGGGCCGCCTTCCAGAGCTTCCGCCACAATCCCTCGGAGCCGTAGGGCAGAGCTTCAAAATCTTCTTCCTCCATGGCCCGCAGGCGGGCCAGCACCGCCCGTTCCCCGGCGGCCAGGGTGTGGACCGAAGCGCCGGAAAACAGGGGCCGGGCCGGTTCCGGAATATACTCCAGGAAGGGCCTGCCCTCCTCGATCTGGGTCCGGAGGGCGGAGGCGGCGGGGTTTTCCCTGTCCGGCAGCCCGCCCACCATCCCGGCGGGGCGGGGGAGGGGCCAAATTTCCATCTTCGCCCCCTGGGCTAAAATGGCCTTGCAGTACTCCACCGCCAAAATATTGTTGGGCTTGGAGGACAGCGCCGGGTCCACCCCCAGCGCCGCCAGAGCTTCCTGCCGGGCGGCGGGGAAGGACACGCCCCGGTCCAGGTTTTCCCGGAGCAGGGGCGGAAATTTGGCGCTCAGCAGTGCCTCCGCCGCCTGCCGCAGCCCCGCCGGGTCCGGGTCCTCCGCGCCGAAGGACAGAGCGCCGCAGAAAGGGGCGAGAATGGCCACCCCCCGGGCGGCAAAGCCCTCCGCCGAGGACAAGGACGCCGTCACCGGCAGCTCCAGCACCAGGTCCGCTCCGCAGAGGATCGCCCCTTGGGCCCGGAGGTCCTTGGGAAAAACAGCCGGGGCTCCCCGCTGGACATAGTCCCCGCTCATCAGGCAGACGATGGCCCCGTCGTCCCCCAGCCGGGCCCGCAGGGCGGAAAGCTGCCGCCGGTGCCCCAGGTGGAGGGGGTTGTATTCGCAAATGATGCCCGCGATCTGCAAAAAAGTCTCCGCCTTTCTGAAAAAAGCCTTGCGAAATAGAGGTAAATAAGGTAAAATACTTATAGCTATGATACCACAGATTTCCCCAAATGGAAAATACTTTTTTAGGAGGACTTTTACAAAATGAATGTTCTGGTTATCAACGCGGGAAGCTCTTCCCTCAAATATCAGCTCATGGACCCGGAGACCGGGGCCGTGTCCGCCAAGGGCCTGTGCGAGCGCATCGGCATCGATGGCCGCCTGACCCACAAGGTGGGGGACCGGAAGGTGGAGATGGACATTCCCATGCCCACCCATTCCGAGGCCATCACCGCCGTGCTGGACATCCTGGTGGACAAGGAAAACGGCGTCATCGCCTCTACTGACGAGATCGACGCCGTGGGCCACCGGGTGCTCCATGGCGGCATGAAGTTCAGCGACTCCTGCATCATCGACGACAAGTGCATCAAGGCCATCGAGGACTGCATCCCCTTGGGACCCCTGCACAACCCCGCCAACCTGATGGGCATTCGGGCCTGCCAGGCCGTCATGCCCGGCAAGCCCCAGGTGGCCGTGTTCGACACCGCCTTCCACATGACCATGCCCCCCAAGGCCTACCGGTATGCCATCCCCAAGACCTACTATGAAAACGACGATATCCGCCGCTACGGCTTCCACGGCACCTCCCACAAGTACGTCACCCGCCGGGCCATCGCCCTGACGGGCCGGCAGGATATCAAGCTGATCAACTGCCACCTGGGCAACGGCTCCTCGTTGTCCGCGGTGAAGGACGGCAAGTGCCAGGACACTTCCATGGGCCTGTCCCCCCTGGCCGGCGTCTGCATGGGCACCCGCTCCGGCGATATCGACGCTTGCGTGGTCCAGTTCATCATGAACAAGTACGGCATGACCGCCGACGAGTGCCTGAATATGCTCAATAAGAAGTCCGGCGTCCTGGCCCTGTCCGGGGTGTCCTCCGACTTCCGGGATATCGAGGACGCCGCCGCCAAGGGCAATGCCGACGCCGCCCTGGCTCTGGAGAAATTCGCCTACGAGGTCCGCAAGTACGTCGGCGCTTACGCCGCCGCCCTGGGCGGATGCGACTGCCTGGTGTTCACCGCCGGCGTGGGCGAGAACTCCGCCTCCATGCGGGCCCGGATCTGCGAGGGCCTGGAGTACATGGGCGTGAGGCTGGACCCCGAGAAGAACAACGTCCGGGGCAAGGAGGCCCTGATCTCCGCCGGCGATTCCAAGGTCCAGGTCTGGGTCATCCCCACCAACGAGGAGCTGATGATCGCCCAGGACACCGCCGAGCTGGTCGGAAAAATGTAAATCTCATTAAAATGGGCCGCCGGAATTTTCCGGCGGCCTTTCCTTATATTTATCGCAGGGCCGCGAGCTGGGCATACACCCAGTCCGGGTCCACCCCCTTGCCGCTTACCTTCACCAGCACGTCCCCAAACCGGACGCAGAAGGCGTTGATCCGCCAGCCATCCACATCCCCGGCATCCTGAACCTGGTAGGCCCGGGCCCAGACGGCTTCCCGGGTCAGCTCCCCGATGTCGAAAATGGGGTCATTTACGATTTCCCACAGCGCCTCCGGCACCGTCTCCGCCCTGGGGATGGGGTAGAGGGCCAGATCGTAGTTTTCCCGCTGGGAAACCCTTGTCAGCCGCTTTGCATCCTCCGGCTGGAAGTACCGGACCTCCCACCGCAGCTCCGCCATGCCCTGGGTGAACAGGCACCGCAGGAAGTCGTATTGGAGGCTCTGATACCGCCGAAGCTCCTCTGCCGTGAACCCGGCCGGGATCTCCTCCGGCAGATAGGCCCCGAAATCCGCCTCCGCCTGGGCCTCCTCCCAGGTCAGCTTCCGGTCCACCGGGATCATTTGGGGCCGGATTGCGGTCAGATCCGGCTCACAGGTGGTGAAGCGGGCCACCAGCGCCTCGAAATCCGCCTGTCCCGCCTCCGTCAGAGCGCCGGCGGTAAAGAGGAAGTAGATTTCCCCAATTTTCGCCTCCCCCTCCAAATACAGGACCTTTTCCCCCTGATAGCGGCTCAGGGTGATGATCACCCCATTGCACAGGCTTTCCGCCGGGTCCGTGTCCAGCAAGCAGCACCGGGGAATGGGCCCGGTACTCATGGTCACGGTCAGCTCCGACCCGTCCCGGGCCTGGGTATAGAGGCTGGTCAGAAACGCCTCCCCCTCCGGGGTAAACCCGGCGGAGCCGGTGAAGGCCATCCATTCCTCCCGTACCTTGGGCAGAACGCTGTCTACGGCCTCCGCCGTCAGGGGTTCAAAAAACGTTCCCTCCCGGTAGGCAAGATCCTGGGTCAGCAGTTCCCCGCTGGGATTGTACACCGGATTCCAGCTCGGCGCCGCCGGTCCGGCGGGGGCCGTCTGTACCGGCGTGGAACCGGCGGGCTGAGACGGCGCCGTGGAGAAGTCCACCACCGTCTCGCCGGGTAGGGGTAGGTCGTGGGGCAGGGCTTTGGGCAGCGCCGCCCCGACGATGACCAGCAGCCCCAGGCAGGCCGCCAGGGCGCCCCATTTAACCCAGGGGGTCTTGCGCCGGACTTCCTCCGCCTCGGATAGATATTTGGGGTCTACCAGTTCCATCTTTTCCAATAATTCTTCGCCTCTCATAGCGTGTAACCCTCCTTAATGAGATAGTCCCGCAGTTTTTTCCGGCTTCGGAACAGCGAGGTCTTGACCTTGCTCTCGGTCAGCCCCAATCGCCGGGAGATGTCCGCGATAGAGTCCAGGAAAAAGTACCGCCGCAGGAAAATTTTCCGGGCTTCCGGCTTTAATTTCCCCAGAAAGCCGTTAATGGCCCGTTTCAGCTCTCCCTCCGCCAGGCGGCACTCCAGATCGTCCGGCGCGGGAATGGACTGCTCCATCTCGGCGCTGAGGGTGCAGAGCTTCCTGCTTCGCTTGAGCCGCCCCGCCTCCCGGCACCGGTTCAGGGCGATGTGCCGAGTGATCCGGGCCAAAAAGGCGTACAGATAGTCCCGGGGCTCCTGGGGCGGGATGGCGTTCCACGCCGCGAGATATGTGTCGTTTTCGCACTCCTCGGCGGTCTGGAAGTCCTCCGTGATCCCTAGGGCCAGCGCCCGGAGCCGGGCGCCGTATTTTTCCCGGGTCCG
The DNA here is from genome assembly GCA_947626085.1 of uncultured Oscillospiraceae bacterium. Classification (GTDB taxonomy): domain Bacteria; phylum Bacillota; class Clostridia; order Oscillospirales; family Oscillospiraceae; genus Faecousia. Next base: position 40,351 of record CANQQU010000002.1, on the reverse strand, counting down.
GTCGATGGCGGCCTCCTCCCGCCGCAGGAACAGCTCCACGATCTGCCTGTCCTCCATTTGTCTCATCTCCTTTTGCTTTTTGAAAGGCCCTTCACTTTCCTAAGCACCCTTTTTCCCCGGCGGGTTACACATTTCCAAAAAGAAAAGCGGCAGCCACCTTCGTGACTGCCGCTTATCTGCGGTTGGATCGGGATCAGCCTTCAAAATCGGCGTCCTCGGCGACGACCTCTTCCGGCTCGGCAGGCTCAGCAGGCTGCGCGGGCTCTTCCGGCTCGGCAGGCTCCTGGGGCTCTTTGGCCTCGGCGGGCTTCTCCGGCTCGGCAGGCTCTTCGGCCTTTTCGGGCTCGGCGGGCTCGGCGGGCGTCTCGGCGTTCTGGCAGCAGCACTTGCCCTCCTCGGGCTCGGCTTCCTCCTTGCCGCACCTGCAGGGGCACTTGCCGGCGCACTTGTCGGCCAGCTTCTTAGCCCAGGCGACGATGGTCTCGCCGTAGGTAGCCACCAGGCAGACCACACCGACAATGGCGGCGAGAACGGCAAAAATGTTCAGTAGCGTGTTGATGACTTTCATGGGGGTGCCTCCAATTCGTTATTTGTTTATATCATATTCAGTATAACCATGTTTCGGGAAAAATGCAACCGTTTTTTTCGGAACTCCGGCGAAATTTTACAAATATCCCGTTTTCCCCCGGACGCTGACCTCTCCGGAGGCCACCTTCACGGTTTTCCCTCCTGAAAGCTCCACGATCAGGGCCCCTTCCGGGTCCACATCCCGGGCCACGCCGGATGCTTCTTTCCCGGCCCATTGAAAAACAACCTCTCTGCCCAGGGTGACGCAGTCTCGCAGGTAGCGGTCAAGGAGGTTATCCCTGCCGGAAAACAGAGCGGCGCGGGTTTCACACAGCCGCAGGATCATGGCGGCGGCCAGCCGGTTTCGGTCCACCGCCCGGCCCAGGAGCCCCTCCAGGGAACAGGCTCGGTCCCGCAGCTCCGGGGGAAAATCCTCCGGCCGCTGGCGGCAGTTGACGCCGATGCCCGCCACGGCGTAGCGCGCCGCACCGCTCTCCGCCTCTACCGACAGCTCGGTGAGGATCCCCGCCAGCTTCCGGCCGTCCCCTACCAGGTCGTTGGTCCATTTGATGCCCGGCCGGAACCCGGTCACATCCTGAATGGCGTCGCACATGGCGACCCCCACGGCGCAGGTCAGGTGCATCAGCGCCCCCGCCGGGCACTCGGGCCGCAGCAGCACCGACAGATACACCCCCATCCCCGGCGGGGAGACGAAGCTCCGGCCCATTCGCCCCCGGCCCCCGGTCTGGCGCTCGGCAATGAGGACGGCGCCCTCGGGTGCGTCCCCGGCGGCCAGGACCTTGAGCCGGGTGTTGGTGGAATCCGCCTCAGGCAGTACCGTGATCCGGTCCCGCCAGGGGTGATCCTGGGGCATCCACGCCAAAATGGCTTCCCTGTCCATATTTTGGGGGGCGGATAGGAGCGAATAGCCCTGGCGGGTGACGGAATCGATGACATAGCCCCGGGCCCGGAGCCGCTCCACGGCCTTCCACACCGCCGCCCGGGAGACGCCCAAAGCCTTCCCGATCTGCTGGCCGGACAGATACCCCTCCGCCTCCGCCAGAAGCCGCAGGATCCGATCCTCCATCACCCGATCGCCTCTTTCAGTCGCCGGATGTACCCGGGATCGGTGCCGCAGCAGCCGCCCAGCAGCGCCGCGCCCATTTTTTTACAGTCCGCCCCGATGGCGGCAAATTCCTCCGGCCCCATGGGGTACTCCGCCAGGCCGGAGGGCCCCACCACCGGGACTCCGGCGTTGGGCTTGCAGATCAGCGGTCCCCGGACGTACCGGCGGAGCCGGCTGACCAGGCCCGGAGTGTCGGCCCCGGCGGCCACACAGTTAAAGCCCACGGCGGCGGCCCCGGCCTTCTCCAGCTCCCGCAGCACCGGCCCGGCCTCCCGGCCGGAGAACAGGGAACCGTCGGGCTGCATGGTGAAGGTGTACATCACCGCCCCAGCCCCCTCCAACTCGGCGGCCATGCACACCGCCTCCGCCTCCAGGGGATAGAGCAGGGTCTCCGCGATCAGCAGATCGGCCCCGCCGTCTATTAGGCCCCGGATCTGCCGCCGGTAAAGGGCCACCATCTGGTCGGTGTACTGTTCGTCGTAGCTGTCCAGGTCGGCGGCCAGGGTGGTCAGGTCCCCGGCAACCAGTGCCCCAGGGGCGGCAGACCGGGTCAGGGCCGCAAGCTTTGCGTTGACCTCCTCGGTTTTCCCGTCTAGGCCCGCTTTTTTCAGGGCCAGGGGCTGGGCCTGAAAGGTGGGGGCGTAGAGGATCTGGCTCCCCGCCTCAAAATAGGCCCGCTGAAGCGCTGTCAGCGCCTGGGGATGCTCCAGGACCCACGCCTCGGCGCAGCAGCCCCGGGGCATGCCCGCTTTCATTAAATTGGAGCCGGTGGCCCCGTCCAGCAGCACCGTTCCCGCCTGGCAGAGCCGGTTAAAATCCTCCCGAGTCAAGCCGGTCGCCTCCTTTTTTCTTTTTATTATACCGAAGCCCGGGAAAAAATGCAACGATTATTGACGCGGCGGGAAAAATTTGCTAGAATAGAGCAGCTAGAAAGGAGCGCGAAGAATGAAAAAATCTGTTTTGAAGGAATATGCCCGTCTGATCGTCCGCAGCGGCATGAATGTGCAGCCGGGGCAGGAGGTCCTGATCCGGGCGGGGCTGGATCAGCCGGAATTTGTAAAGCTGGTGGTGGAGGAGGCCTATAAGGCCAAGGCCAAGGAGGTGCGGGTGGAATTTTCCTACGCCCCTCTGGGCAAGGTCCACGTCCGCTATCAGTCCGTCAAGACTCTTGGCACGGTGAAGGAGTGGGAGAAGGCCCGGCAGCAGCACTATGTGGACGTGGTGCCCTGCACCCTTTTCCTGGACAGCGAGGACCCCGACGCCAGCAAGGGCCTGAACGCCGCCAAGCTGGCCAAGGCCCGGCGGCTGTCCTACCCCATTCTCAAGCCCTACCGGGACCAGCTGGAAAATAAACAGCAGTGGTGCATCGCCGCGGTGCCCGGCGAGGCCTGGGCCAAGAAGGTTTTCCCGGGACTTTCCAAGGGCCAGGCCATTGAAAAGCTCTGGCAGGCTGTTTTGGACGCCTCCCGGGTGGAGGGCGACGCCGTGAAGGCCTGGGAGCGCCACGATCAGGACCTGATGGACCGCTGCGCCTATCTCAATAGCCTGGGCATCGCCTCCCTGCACTATACCGCCGACAACGGAACGGATCTGACCGTGGGCATGATCCCCCAGGCCCAGTTCTGCGGCGGCGGGGAGAATAACAAGCTGGGCGTTTTCTTCAACCCCAACATCCCCACGGAGGAGTGCTTCATCTCCCCCATGCGGGGCCAGGCCGAGGGCGTGGTCTACGCCACCAAGCCCCTGAGCTACCAGGGACAGATGATCGAAAACTTCTCCTTCCGCTTTGAAAGCGGCAAGGTGGTGGAGGTCCACGCCGAGAAGGGGGAGGAGCTGCTGAAAACCATGCTCTCTCTGGACGACGGCGCCGGCTACCTGGGCGAGTGCGCCCTGGTGCCCCAGTCCAGCCCCATCGCGAAAAGCGGCCTGCTGTTTTACAACACCCTCTTTGACGAGAACGCCGCCTGCCACCTGGCCCTGGGGGCCGGCTTTGCCGACACCATCCAGGACTTCCAGAACAAGACCCTGGAGGAGTGCCGGGCGATGGGAGTCAACGACTCCATGATCCACACCGATTTCATGATCGGCTGCGACACCATGGATATCGACGCCGCCACCTGGGACGGGAAGACCGTTCCCATTTTCCGGGGCGGCGAATGGGCATTTTAATTGGGAAAAATCGAAAAAAAGACTTGCATTTCCCGGAAAGATGTGCTATGATATCCGGGCGATTGAAAAATACGGGGCCTTGCGCCCTTTCCTTAGGGTAAGAAAGAGGTGAACAACATGAAGGAAGGTATCCATCCCAAGTACCAACAGACAACGATCCGCTGTGCCTGTGGCAATGTCTTTACGACTGGCTCCACCAAGAAGGACATCCGCGTTGAGATCTGTTCCAAGTGCCACCCTTTCTATACCGGCAAGCAAAAGCTGGTTGACACCGGTGGACGTGTTGATCGGTTCAACAAGCGTTTTGGCCTGAAATGATGAGGAAAAGCCCGCACTGCGGTTCCGTAGTGCGGGCTTTTTGCGCTCCGCACCGGAAAAAGGAGGAGCTATGCAAATGAATTTGGACACTTCCGCCCCGGAGCGGGCGGTGCTGGTGGGCCTGGCGGCGGATATCTTCCCGCCGGAGGAAAACGCCACCGAGGAGAGTCTGGAGGAGCTGGAAGCCCTTTTGGAGACCGCCGGGGGCTTTTGCACCGGCAAGGTGCTTCAGTCCCGCCGGGCCCCGGATTCTCACAGCTTTATCGGGGCGGGCAAGGCGCAAGAGGTCAAAATGCTGGCCCAGTTTACCCAGGCGGACATGGTGATTTTTGACAACGAGCTGTCCCCCGGCCACATCCGGGCCCTGGAGGACCTGCTGGGCCTGCCGGTGTTGGACCGCAGCGCGCTCATTTTGGATATTTTCGCACGGCGGGCCCGGACCCGGGAGGGGCGGCTCCAGGTGGAGCTGGCCCAGTACCAGTATCTGCTGCCCCGACTCTCCGGCATGGGCGAGAGCCTGTCCCGGCAGGGCGGCGGCATCGGCACCCGGGGACCCGGCGAGAGCAAGCTGGAAACGGACCGGCGGCACATCCGGGAGCGGATCGACCGGTTGAAGGGGGAGCTGGAGCAGGTGCGCCAGGTCCGCTCCGTTCAGCGGGAGCGGCGGCAGAAAAACGCCGTGCCGGTGATCGCCCTGGTGGGCTATACCAACGCCGGCAAGTCTACCCTCTTAAACCGGCTCACCGGCGCGGGGATTCCCGCCAATAACCGTCTGTTCGACACCCTGGACACCACCTCCCGGGCCCTTCGGATCGGGGAGGGGACCGACGCCATTTTGTCCGACACCGTGGGTTTTATCGCCAAGCTGCCCCACCATCTGGTGGAGGCCTTCCGGGCTACGCTGGAGGAGCTGGAATACGCCGATCTGCTGCTCCACGTCATCGACGCCTCCGCTCCGGACCGGGCGCTCCAGATCCAGGTGGTGGACAGGCTCATCGAGGAGCTGGCCCCGGGAACGCCCGTGCTGCGGTGCTACAACAAGGCCGACCTGACGGGCGACATTCCGGCAGAGCGGGACTCGGTCGTCCTCTCCGCCAAAACCGGCCGGGGGATGGAGGCGCTTCTTTCCGCCATGGAGCGGGCCCTGAACCGGGGAAAGCGCCGGGTGCGGCTGCTGCTGCCCTACTCCCAGGCGGGCTTTGTGGACGCCCTTCACTCCGGGGCCCAGGTCCTTTCCCTGGAATACACCAGCGAGGGGATTTTGGCGGAGGCGGTGGTGGACCCCATTCTCTATGGCCGCCTGCGGGAATACGTTTTGGAGGAGCGGTGAGGTGGAGGAGTATCTGGTGCCTTCCGGCTTTGGGGAGGCGGAATTTGTGGAAAAGAAGTCCCGCTTCATTGGCCGCCTCTGGCCGGTGGAAACCGAGGCGGAGGCCCTGGAGCGGATCCAGGAGATGAAAAAGCGCTGCTATGACGCCACCCACAACTGCTGGGCCTATATCATCAAGGACGGCCCCACCCGCTTCTCCGACGACGGGGAGCCGGGGGGCACCGCCGGAATGCCCATGGTCCAGGTCTTGCAGCGGGAGAATCTTTTTAACGCCGTGTGCGTAGTCACCCGGTATTTTGGAGGCGTCCTCCTGGGGGCCGGCGGCCTGGTCCGGGCCTATACCAAGGGGGCCAAAATCGCTGTGGACGCCGCCGGAAAATCCGTCAAGCGGATTTGGAACGTCTACTATCTGCCCTGCCCCTACGCCTTCTATGAGCGGGTGCGGCTGGAGGCTCTGTCCGCCGGAGGCGTCATCCAGGACGCCCAGTTCGGGGCGGAGGTGGAGCTGACGGTGCTGCTTCCCCCGGCGGGGGCGGCGGCGTTTCTGACAAAGCTCTCCGACCTCTCGGCTGGGAAAGTGGAGGCGTTGGAGACGGGGAAGGTGTACCGTGCCTTCCCCATGGGAGAAAGGAGTTTGGATTGACCGTCCGGGAAGTTTTGGAGCGGCGGGAGCATGGGTTTTTGAGCGAGCACGCCGCCTTTTCTGATCAGAGCCGGGGCCGCGTGCGCCCGGAGCCGCCCCAGCCCGGGGAGGTGCGCACCTGCTATCAGCGGGATACGGATCGGATCGTCCACAGCAAGGCCTTCCGCCGCCTGACCCACAAGACCCAGGTTTTCCTCCAGCCCGAGGGAGACCACTACCGCACCCGCCTGACCCACACCCTGGAGGTGTCCCGGATCGCCCGGACCATCACCCGGGGCCTGGGGCTCAACGAGGACCTGACCGAGGCCATCGCCATGGGCCATGACCTGGGCCACACCCCCTTCGGCCACGCCGGGGAGGCGGCGCTGTCCGAGGCGCTGGGGGCCCCCTTCCGCCACAACGAGCAGAGCCTCCGGGTGGTGGACACCCTGGAAAACGGGGGGAAGGGCTTGAATCTGACCTATGAGGTGCGGATGGGCATTCTGGGCCACACGGGGGACCGGATCCCCGAGACCTGGGAGGGTCAGGTGGTCCGCCGGTCGGACCAGATCGCCTATGTGAATCACGATATTGACGACGCCATCCGGGCGGGGATCTTGACCGATGGGGATATTCCCAGGGAGATCTCCGCCGTGCTGGGCGGCAGCCACCGGGAACGGATCAACACCCTGGTCTGTGACGCCATTGCCTTCACCCAGGAGAGCGGGCGGGTGGGCCTGTCGCCGGCGGTGGACCAGGCCCTCAAGGAGCTACGGGCCTTCATGTTCCAGCGGGTCTACCGCAACCCCGTGGCCAAGGGGGAGGAGAGCAAGGCCAAGCTCATGCTCCAGCGGCTCTACCAGTTCTATTGCGACCATCCGGAGCGGCTGCCCGGGGACCTTACCCCCCAGCTGAGATTGGAGGGCATCCCCCGGACGGTGTGCGATTACATCGCCGGCATGACGGACAAGTACGCGGTGGACAAATATACGGAGATTTTTATTCCCTCGGGGTGGCAAGTCCGGGGATAATATGGTATAATAGCCGCAGAGCGGCTATTATACTTTGATTTTAAGTCCTTTATCAGGCTTTTCCCAAGGGAGGTGGTCAACTGTGGCGTTTCCGCCGGCATTTTTGGACGAGTTGGTGGCTCGGAACCCCATTGAAGAAGTGGTGAGTCAGTATGTGAATCTCCGCCGCAGCGGGGCCAACCTCTTTGGCCTGTGCCCCTTTCACGGGGAGAAGACCGCCTCCTTTTCCGTGTCCCCGGACAAGGGGATGTTCTACTGCTTCGGCTGCCACAAGGGCGGCGGGGTGATCAATTTCCTGATGGAGATTGAGAACCTGAGCTACCCCGACGCCGTCCGGGCCCTGGCCCAGCGGGCGGGGATGACCGTGCCGGAGGACGAGCAGTATCAGAGCCGCTACCGGCAGCAGGAGCGGCTCTGGGCGCTGTGCAAGGAGGCGGCCCGGTATTACCATGCCCAGCTCTACGCCCCCGCCGGGGCGGCGGGCCTGGCCTACGCCCAGAAGCGGGGCATGACCCAGTCCATCTTGACCCGATTTGGGGTGGGCTTTGCCCCGGATTCCTGGTCCGGCCTGGTGGACGCCATGGGGGCCAAGGGCTATACCGATCAGGAGTTGCGGGACGCCGGGCTGGTGTCCGAAAAGAACGGGCGTATTTACGACCGGTTCCGCAACCGGCTGATGTTTCCCATTATCGACGTCCGGGGCAATCTCATCGGCTTCGGCGGCCGGGTGATGGACGATTCCACGCCCAAGTATCTAAATTCTCCAGAAACACTGATTTTCAATAAACGGAAGAACCTTTTCGGCCTGAATCTGGCGAAAAAGAGCAAGCTGGGCTACCTGATCCTGGTAGAGGGGTACATGGACGCGGTGAGCCTGCACCAGTACGGCTTCGACTGCGCCGTGGCCTCCCTGGGCACCGCTCTGACGGAGGACCACGCCACCCTGCTTACCAGGTACACCGAGGAAGTGGTCCTGATCTACGACGCCGACCAGGCTGGACAGGACGCCACCCGGCGGGCCATCCCCATTTTGGAGCGGGCGGGCCTGCGGGTGAAGGTGCTGAAGGTGAAGGACGCCAAGGACCCCGACGAATTTCTGAAAAAATTCGGAGCGGACCGCTTCCGGGTCCTGCTGGAGGGCGCCTCCAACCGGATTGAGTACCAGCTCACCGCCATTTCCAAAAAATACGACCTGGGGGAGGACGACCAGCGGATTCGCTTTGTCCAAGAGGCGGCGGAGCTGATCAGCACCCTGGGCAGCGCCGTCCAGCGGGAGATCTACGGGGGTCGGGCGGCGGAGGCCGCCGGCATCACGGCTGACGCCATGAAGCTGGAGGTGGAGAAGGCCTGGCGCCGCCGCCGGGCCCGGGAGAAGAAGCGCCAGGAGCGGATCGACCTGGCCCCTGCCCAGACCCTCCGGCCCAAGGACCGGAGCATCCGCTATGACAATATGAAATCCGCCATGGCGGAGGAACTGCTGATCTGCCTGCTGATGAAGGACCCCGCCCTGGCGGATCAGACCGGCGATCTGACGGAGGCGGATTTCTCCGTCCCGCTGCTGGGCCGGGTGTTTGCCCAGCTGAAAAGCCGGCATGAACAGGGCCTGGAGCTGTCCCTGGGGGTGCTGGAGGGCCTGACCCCGGAGGAGACCTCCCACTTGGCGGGAGCGCTCCAGCGGAACCAGGGCCCAGCCCGGGAGGAAGCGGCGCGGGACTGCGTCACCGTGATCATGGATGAAAACCGGGGGACAAAGGACGGCTCGGAGGAGTCCCTTTTGGCCCTTCGGGACCGTATGAAGCAGAGAAAAGGGGTCAAGTCATGAGCCCATCGATTTTACAGGAGGGGCAGGCGTCCAGCGGCGCCGGGGAGGACAGCCTGAGCCAGTATCTTCAGGAAATTCGCAGCTATCCCCAGCTGACGGCGGAGCAGGAGCGGGCCCTGGCCATGCGCTGTGCCCAGGGGGACGAGGAGGCCGTCCGGCAGATGGTGAGCGCCAATCTGCGGCTGGTGGTGTCCGTGGCCCGGGAGTACGCCGGGCGGGGGGTGCCCCTGCTGGACCTGATCCAGGAGGGCAGTATCGGCCTGATCGTGGCCGCTCGAAAATTTGACTATACCCTGGACTACCGCTTTTCCACCTACGCCACCAAATGGATTCGCCAGGGCATCACCCGGTGCCTGATGAACCACAGCGGGATGATCCGGGTGCCCCTCCACACGGCGGAGCGGATGCGCCGGGTCAGCGCCGCTCGGGCGGCGCTGCTGCAGCAGACCGGGGAGGAGCCGACCCCCGCCCAGATCGCCCAGGCCTGCGATTTGCCGGAGGACCGGGTCAAGAAGCTCTTAGAGCTTACGCCTCAGACCTGTTCTCTGGACGCCCCGGCGGGGGAGGAGGACATCGCCCTGGGCGCGATGCTGGCGGATCAGGAGGCCAGCGAGCCCCAGGAGGAGCTGGTGCGCCAGGAGCTGCGCCGGATCTTGGGCCAGCTGCTGTCCAAGCTGACTCCTCGTCAGCGGCAGGTGCTGGAGCTGCACTTTGGCATGACCGGGCAGACCAGCTATTCCCTGGAGGCCATCAGTAAGAAGCTGGGCATTTCCAAGGAGCGGGTGCGGCAGATCGAGCGGCAGGCCATGGACAAGCTGCAAAAGCTGGGCGTGAGCCTGGGACTGGAGGATTTTTTGGCGTGAACGAGGACTTTGTGTTTGAGGTTCCCCCCTACGAGGCGGCGCTGACGGCGCTGGGGTCGGGGGAATCCATTTCGGCGGCCCGGCTGCTGGCGCTGATCGACGGCCTCAGCCAGACCGAGGCGGAGGACGCCTTTCAGCTGGCGGAGGATCTGGAGCTGCGCCTCCTGATGGACCTGCCCCGGGAGGCGGAGCCCGCCTCTCCCAGGCTTGCCTGGGAGGACAGTCAGGTCCGGGCCGGGACCTTGCGCCGGGAGTTGGCGGAGAACGACCCCCTGGCCCTATATCTGCGGGAGATCGACGGGCCCGCCCCTTCCAGGCAGGCCGTCCAGGCCCTGGCGGAGCGCTGCCTGGGTGGGGATCAGCGGGCCATGGAGGCCCTGGCCCAGGCGTATCTTCCCCGGGCGGCGGAGCTGGCCATGTCCATGACCGGCCGGGGCGTGCTGCTGCTGGATCTGATCCAGGAGGGCAGCCTGGGCCTGTGGCAGAGCGTCATGCGCTATGCCGGCGGCGATTTTTCGGCCTTTGCCGACCGTTGGATCCGGTTTGCCCTGGCAAAGACCGTGATCCTTCAGGCCCATGCCCAGGGCGTGGGCCGGGAACTGAAAAAGGCCATGGAGGCCTACCAGGCCGCGGACCGGGCGCTGCTGGCCCGGCTGGGCCGAAACCCCCTGCCGGAGGAGCTTGCCGGGGAACTGGGCTGGGACTTGGAGGAGATCCGGCGGCTGGAAAAGCTGATTTCGGATGCCCAAAGCGCGCAAAGATCGGCTCCGGAGCCGGAGGAGCCGGCCCAAAATGTGGAACACACCGCCTATTTCCAGAGCCGCCGCCGGGTGGAGGAGCTGCTGGAGGGCGCGGACCCCGAGGACGTAAGGCTGCTCTCCCTGCGATTCGGCCTGGAGACCGGAAAACCCGCCACGGCGGAGGAGACCGCCCAAATGCTGGGCATTTCCCCGGAAGAGGTGCTGCGCCGGGAGGCGGAGGCCCTAAAGCGTCTGCGGGAAGATTGAAAACGGAGGATATACCATGGAAAAGACCTACGCCGTCGCCATCGACGGCCCCGCCGGCGCGGGAAAAAGCACCCTGGCCCGGCTTTTGGCCCAGGAGCTGGGGTGGTACTATGTGGACACGGGGGCGATCTACCGCACCGTGGCCTATTTTCTGGATCTGCTGGGCATCAGCCCCAAGGACGCCGACGGGGTGGCCCGTTACATCGACGAGGTGAACGTGGAGATCCGCTATGACGACCAGGGCGCGCAGCATATGTGGATGAACGGCATGGACGTGACGGAGGAGATCCGCACCCCGGACATCTCCCAGAAGGCGTCCTTGGTCTCCGCCCATCCGGCCGTGCGGCAGGCCCTGCTGGAGCTGCAGCGGGACCTGGCAAAGCGGCACAATGTGGTGATGGACGGCCGGGATATCGGCACGGTGGTGCTGCCCCAGGCGGCGGTGAAGCTGTTCCTCACCGCCTCCCCGGAAGTCCGGGCCCAACGCCGTTACGCGGAGCTGCAAGCCAAGGGCAAGAAAGACGCTTATGAGCAGGTTCTGGAGGACCTGCGCCGCCGGGACCGGCAGGACACCACCCGCTCCGTCGCCCCCCTGCGTCAGGCCCCCGACGCGGTGCTGCTGGACACCACCGAGCTGGACATTCCCCAGACCCTGGCGGCCATGCGGGCCATCGTCCGGGAGAAGACCGGCCTATGAGCGTCCGCCTTGCCGAGAGCGCCGGCTTCTGCTTCGGCGTGGACCGGGCCATGGGCCTGGCGGAGCAGGCGGCCAAAGAGGGGAAGCAGGTCGTCACCCTGGGCCCCATCATTCACAACCGCCATGCGGTGGCCCACCTGGAGGAGCTAGGGGTTCGGGTCATCGACCGGCCTCAGGACGCCCCCGCCGGCGCGGTGGTGGTCATCCGCTCCCACGGGGTGGGCCGGGCGGTCTACCGGGCCTTAGAGGAGACTGGCGCGGAGGTGATCGACGCCACCTGCCCCTTCGTCAAGCGGATCCACCGGATCGTGGCCCGGGCGGAGCGGGAAGGGCGGTTCAGCCTGATCATCGGCCAGCGGGACCACCCGGAGGTGGCCGGGATCGCCGGTTGGTGCGGAAACTGTGTCGTGTGCGAAAGTCCGCAGGAGCTGGAAAATTGGTCAAAATCGCCCGAAATCCCGTCGGATTTGCCAATTTGCATGGTTTGCCAGACAACTTCCCCTGAATATTTGTGGGAAATGTGCGAAAAAATTGCAAAAAAACAGTTTACTAACTTGAAATTTTTTGATACAATATGTAAAGCAACAGAGTATCGGCAGAATGAGGCAGCTTTACTCAGCGAAGGCTGCCAGGCCATGGTGATCGTGGGGGACCGCACCAGTTCCAATACGAAACGCCTGGCGATGATCTGCCGGGAGCATTGCGAAAAAGTCGTCCTGGTGGACAGTGCCTCGGAGCTGGAGCCGGCCTTTTTCCGCGGTGTGACGAATGTTGGAGTCACGGCGGGCGCATCTACGCCGGCGTGGATTATAAAGGAGGTCAACAAGAAAATGAGCGAAATCATCAATGCCGAAGCGGGCCAGGAGGAGAGCTTTGAGGCCCTGCTGGAGCAGTCCATCAAAACTTTGAATACTGGAGATAAGGTCACTGGCGTCGTGACAGGCTTCGGAGCTACCGAGGTGCAGATCGACCTTGGCACCAAGCACGCCGGCTATATCCCCAACGACGAGGTCAGTTCCGATCCTTCCATAAAGCCCGAGGATGTACTCCATGTGGGAGAAGAGGTCGAAGTTTTCGTGGTGCGGGTAAACGACCAGGAGGGCACCTGCCAGCTGTCCAAGAAGAAGCTGGACGGGATGCGGGTCTGGGACGAGATGGCGGCCTATGCCGAGGAGAAGACCACCGTCGAGGGCACCATTACCGAGGATAATAAGGGTGGCCTGGTCGCCAATGTGAAGGGCGTTCGGGTGTTCATCCCCGCCTCCCAGTCCGGCATCGCCAAGGGCGGCGATATGAAGGCCATGGTGGGCAAGACCGTCAAGCTGAAGATCACCGAGGTCAACCGGGCCCGCCGCCGGGTCATCGGCTCCATCCGGGCCGTGGCTGCCGAGGAGCGGAAGGCCGCTCAGGAGAAGATCTGGAGCGAGATCGAGAACGGCAAGAAGTACCACGGCGTGGTGAAGTCCCTGACTTCCTACGGCGCCTTTGTGGATATCGGCGGCGTGGACGGCATGGTCCATGTTTCCGAGCTGAGCTGGAACCGGATCAAGACCCCCGCCGACGTGGTGAAGGTGGGCGACGAGATCGATGTATTCGTCATCTCCTTCGATCCTGTGAAGCACAAGATCTCCCTGGGTTACAAGACCCCGGAGATGAACCCCTGGAATCAGTTTATGACCAAGTTCCAGGTAGGCGACGTGGTGGATGCCAAGATCGTCAAGCTGATGACCTTCGGCGCCTTTGCCGAGATCATTCCCGGTGTGGACGGCCTGATCCACATCTCCCAGATCGCGGACCGCCGGATCGGCAAGCCCGAGGACGTGCTGAAGGAAGGCCAGGAGGTCAAGGTGAAGATCACCGACATTGACGCGGAGAACAAGCGGATCTCCCTGTCCATCCGTGCGCTGCTGGAAGCTGCCGAATAAACCAAAAAAATTCAAAAGGACCGGCCTTTCGCCGGTCCTTTTCCAAATCAGGAGGTAAAATATGGTCAAGCACATCGTCATCTACACCTTGAAGGAGGGCCCGGACAAGGACGCCTCCGTGGCCTTCATCGCTTCGCTCCTGGAGCCCCTGGCGGGACAGATCCCGGGCCTCAAGACGCTGGAGGTCCGCCGAACCTACCAGGGAGGCATGGACTACTGCCTCTACTCCGAGTTTGACAGCCGGGAGGCCCTGGCGGCCTATCAGCAGGACCCCCGGCACCTGGCGGCCAAGGAGCGGTTCCACCATCTGCTGGCCAGCCGGGTCTGCGCCGATTACGATGCCTGAGCGGATTCTGATCGTGGGCTGCCCCGGGGCGGGGAAAAGCACCCTGGCCCGCCGCCTGGGGGCGCTGACGGGCCTGCCGGTGTACCACCTGGACCTGCTGTGGCACCGGCCGGACCGGACCACCGTGGACATCGAAACCTTTGACCGGCGCCTGGACCAAATTCTGGCCCGGGACCGGTGGATCATCGACGGCAATTACAGCCGCACCCTGCCCCAGCGCCTGGCCCGGTGCGACGAGGTCTTTTTCCTGGACTATTCCCTGAAGGTCTGCCTGGAGGGGGCCCGGGCCCGGGTGGGTCGGCAGCGGGCGGACCTGCCCTGGCTGGAGGAGACGCTGGACCCGGAATTTTACCAGTGGATTCTGGACTATCCCAAGGAGCGCCTGCCCCGCCTGCGGGCCCGCCTGGCGTCCTACGAGGGCGCTTTCCCCATCCACACCTTCCACACCCGCGCCGAGGCGGATGCTTATCTGGCGTCCCTCGTCCGGACCGGGAGCAAATAGAGGATTCAAATTCCGGCATGGCCATCACCATGTCGGAATTTTTAGTGGGGTAACTTATTCCTGGACAATATTCTCGGCAGCCTGCCGGGCCCGGCGCAGCTGCTCCCGGACAGGAATCACCTCCGCCGCGTACCCCCGCTGGGTGAGCCAGTCCTCCACCCGCTCCCAGGCCTCGGCTTCCCGGTCGTAGCGCCCCCGCGCCCGCCAGCAGTAGGCCATGGCGTACAGCGCGTCCAGACACTCCGGGTCCAGCTCCAGCGCCAGCTGCCAATGCTGGAACGCCTCCTCGTACCGGCAAAGCTCCTTGCAGGAATCTCCGGCGTAGATGTGGATCAGGCTCTCCGGGGCGCCGGCATCCTCCGCCGCAGGGAAGGCCTCCAGCACGGCTTCATATTTCCCGGCGTTGTACAGGGCGGCCAGCAGCGCCAGATGGTTCTCCGGGTCTTGGGGATCCGCTTCCAGGGCCGCCCGGGCCTCCTCCAGGTCCTGGCCGCTCCGGCCGATCTGGGAGCGCAGGTAGCTGCGCTGGAGCCGGGTCCGCTGGGTCACGATGTCCCGTTCCGGGCTGGACAGGATTTTGTCGTACTGCTTTAGGGCCCGGTCCCGGCAGTAGTACATGTGGTACTCGTACAGCACCCCGTAGGACCGCTCATCGTCCCGGGTGAAGCTGCCGCTGGCGAATAGCTTCCGAAATTCCGCGTCGGCCCGGATAAAATCGTCCTGGTCCCGGCTGGCCTCGTACACCGCCAGGAGCCGCTGGGCGTCATTATCGTACACCGCCTGCTCCGGCGCGAACAGCTCGTCGATGGTGACGCCGAAGAAGGCCGCGATTTTGGGCAGCGTCATGGTATCCGGCAGGGTGACGCTTTTTTCCCATTTGCTCACCGCCTGGAAGGTGACATTCAACGCCTGGGCGACTTGCTCCTGGGTGAGGCCCTTCGCGTCCCGGAGCCGTTTGATGTTGCGTCCGATATTGGTTTGTTCCATTTTTGTTCCATCCTTTCGGTTTTGATGGCTTTATTGTAGCGCATTTTTGAGAATTAGCAATCACTTCTCCAGCGAAGTGGATTCGCCTGCCGGTTGAATCCACCTTGTTGTCAGCGCAAAGAACGGGCGAAAAGCGCCTGCTTTTCGCCCGTTCCGTCTCAAAGGGAACCTTTATTTTGCCGACAGATCCACGCACCGGCGGAGGATGGTGTATTCCGGCACCTGCCGGGGCAGCCGGATGTAGAATTTGCTCTGGGGATTGCGGGGGGTGTCCAGGGGGGCGCCCTCCTGGTCGGTCATGCCCTCCGCCGTCAGAGAGAAGGGCCGCAGGTCCGGACCCACCGCCTCCAGGGTATCGCCCTGGGTGAACTTGTTCCGCAGACTGCACAGGGCCAAGCCTGTTTCGTCGCACCGCTCCACGATGGCCGCCACCTGCCACTCCCGGAGATACCGGGCGCTCTGGGTGTACTGCCCCGGAGGACCATAGTAGAACCCGGTGGAGTAGACCCGGTGGGAAATATGCTCCACCTCATCCCGCCACACCGGGTCCAGGGGCTGCCCCGCCGCCGCCGCGTCGATCCCGTGGCGGTAGGCCCCAGTGACCACGGCGGTGTAGTAGGCGGATTTGGCCCGGCCCTCCAGCTTGACGCAGTCCACCCCCGCGGCCATCAGCTCCGGCAGGTGGTCGATCATGCACATGTCCCGGGAGTTTAAGATATAGGCGCCCTGCTCGTCCTCATAGACGGGGAAATACTCTCCCGGCCGCTTTTCCTCCATCAGGGCGTATTGGTAGCGGCAGGGCTGAGCGCACTGGCCCCGGTTGGCGTCCCGGCCGGTCATGTAGTTGCTCAGCACGCACCGGCCCGAGTAGCTGACGCACATGGCCCCGTGGGCAAAGGTCTCGATCTCCAATTCCTTCGGGGTTTTGGCCCGAATCTCGGCGATCTCCGCCAAACTCAGCTCCCGGGCCAATACCACCCGGGCCGCGCCCAGGTCGAACCAGGCCCGGGCAGTCTGGAAGTTCGCCACCGACTGCTGGGTGGAGACGTGGCGGGCGCACCGGGGGGCGTATTGTTTCGCCAGGGTGAAGGCGCCCAGATCCGCCAGGATCAGGGCGTCCGCGCCGGCGTCCTGCAAAAACGCCAGATACGCGGGTAGCCGTTCCGCCTCGTTGTTTCGAGGCATGGTGTTCACGGTGACGTGGACCTTCACCCCCCGGCTGTGGGCGAAGGCGATGGCCTGGGGCAGCTCCTCCGCCGGGAAATTCCCGGCGAAGGCCCGCATCCCAAATTGGGTCCCCGCTAAATAGACCGCGTCGGCCCCGTAGCGCACCGCCATGTTCAGCCGCTCGGCGTCCCCGGCGGGGCTCAACAGCTCCAGCTTCCCCATCTCAGTCTTCCAGGGAATCCAGGAACGCCTGGTGTTCCGAGGCGGTCTCGGAGAAGTGGTGCCGCTGGGCGTCGGGATCGTAGGCGTAGTAATAGTAATCCGTTTCCTGGGGCGTCATGGCGGCGTTCAGGCTGGACTGACCCGGATTGCAGATGGGTCCGGGAATCAGACCCTCGTGGGTGTAGGTGTTGTAGGGGGAATCCATGGCCAGGTCCTCCTGGGTCAGCTCCTCCACCTCCCGACCCTGGAGCATCAAAGCATAGTACAGCGACGCGTCGATGTTCAGCGTGGGGTAATCCTCCGGATGGGTCAGACGGTTGTAGATCACAGAGGAGATGGTGTAGCTCTCGTCCACCCCGGCGGTCTCCCGCTCGATCAGGGAGGCGATGATGGTGATCTCCCGGATGGTCAGCCTGTGGGCCTCCACATATTCCTCGCTCATTCCCGCGTCCAGCAGCCGCTGGGCGTAGGATTCCTGGATCTCCGTCAGGCGCTCCTTCATCAGATCGGTAAACCGGGCGTCATAGTCGTCCAGCATTTTCTTCAGCACCCGGCCGGGCTCGTCGTCGGTGTAGAATTGGTAGGTGTCCGGGTACAGATAGCCTTCCAGACAGTATTTGTCCCCCCGTTCCACTCCTTCCAGGAACCAGTAGCCCTCCATGCCGCCGGAGCCGGCGTAGTCGCCCAGGTCGCCGGTGGCGGCGTACTGCTCCAGCTGCTCTACGGTGCAGACGTTCTCCGATTCCAGCAGGGCGAAGATCTGATGGCAGTTGTAGCCCTCGGGGATGACGACCTCGACCACCTGGCGGGTCTCCGCCTCCTCGGCCATGAAGTCAATGAGGGCGTTGTAGTCGTACCGGGTGTTCAGGGTGAAGGTGCCGGAGGCGATATCCTGCCGGGCGTCGGTGAACTCGGCGTAGAACTGAAACAGCTGGGGGTAACGGATCAGCCCCGCCTTTTGGAGCTTTTCTGCAATGGCGGGAATGTCGTCGGAGTCCACGATGGTTACTTGCACCTCCCGGTCTCCCCGGCCGAAGGCCAGCACGTCGGCGGCGCACACCCAGATGGTCCGACCCAGGGCAACGCCGATGGCCAGGGCAATGGCCAGCCATACCGCCGTGGCCAGAATGTGGGGAATGCCCAGCAGGCCATACCCCGGCTTGTGGCCGGGACGGCGCTTGGCAGGCGGGGATTTCCGCTGGCGGGACGGCTCCTTGGGGGCCTCCCGGGAAGGCTTGGGCTCGTCGTCGAACACCGCGGCCAGGTCGCCGCCATCGCCGAAGGTATCCCGGTATTCCTCGTCCCGGAAGGGCTCCCCAGGTTCCGGGTATTCCGGCTCCGCGGGCTCCTCTGGGGCCTCCTGCTGGGCGATCTCTTCAGCTTTCATCTCCTCGGACACTTCCCGGATGATCTGCTCCAGCTCCATGTCCTCCGGATTCGTCAGCCCGGCGGCCATAACCGCCTGCTCATCCGGGCCGATCTCCTCTCCCATCTCCGAGGGTTCCAGAAAATCATCCAGCCAGTGGTTTTCCTGGTTGGGATCATTGGGTCTTTCCATGGTGATTCCTCCTTCAGCGCAGGACGATCTGCCGCGCCACGGCCTGGGCCGCCGCTTCACCCTTCAGCGCCGCTACCAGCGCCAGTCCAAAGGGCACGGCACACCCGGCGGAGGCGGCGGTGATCAGCCTCCCGTCCCGGACGCAGGCGGCGTCGGGGTCGATTTGGGCGGCGCCCATCTGGTCTTCAAAGCCGGGATAGCACACGGCCTGCTTTCCCTCCGTGATGCCCAGGCTTGCCAGCACGGTGGGACCGGCGCAGAGAGCCGCCAGGAAGCAGCCCCGCTCCCAGCCCGCCTTCAGCAGCGCCAGGGCCTCTGGACAACCCAGCAGGGAAGCGACCCCGCCCCGGCCTCCCGGGACGATCAGCATTTCCGCTTGCTCCAGATCCACTTCCTCCAATGTCAGGTCTGCGGTCAGCCGAATGTTGTGGCTCCCCGTTACCTCCCGGCCGAAAATGCCCACGGTGGCGACTTCCACGCCCCCTCTGCGCAGCAGATCCAGGGGGGTGACGGCTTCGATCTCCTCAAAGCCCGGGCCCAGAAACAGATAAACCATCCTTATTCCTCCAAGCAGGTCAGTACATGACCGTAAATCTCCCGGTGAATATCCTCCACGGAGCGCATGGCCCCGTTTTTCACGCACGCCACCACCGTCCAGCCGTAGTACCCAGCCGCCTCCCGGCCGCACTCCCGGCAGGCGGCGAGATAGGCCCCGTCCTGCTCGTGAATGTCGGCGTGGGTGTGGGTGTCCGCCTCCCGGCGGCGAAGGAGCTGTTCCGTAAACGCCGTGGGCACGTCCAGATACAGCGTCAGATCCGGCCTGGGCAGTTCCAAACGGCGGTACTCGAAGTCGTAGAGCCACTCCAAAAATTCTTTCCGCTCCTGCCCTGTCACCTTCACGGCCTGGTGGACGGCGTTAGAGGTGGTGTACCGGTCGGACAGCACCACGCCGCCGCCACGGTAGTATTCCCCCCAGTCTAAGCGAAAGGAGCAGAACCGGTCCACGGCGTAGAACGCCGAGGCGGCATAGGGATTGACGGAAGCGGGATCGGGACCGAAATCTCCGTTCAGGTACATTTTCAGCAGGGCGGAGCTGGGCTGATCGTACCTGGGGAACACAATGTGCCGGAAATCCCGTCCTTCCCGCTCCAGGCGCTGAGAAAGCAGCCGGAACTGGGTGGATTTTCCCGAACCGTCGGTGCCCTCGATCACGATTAGCTTGCCCATTTTTTGACCTCCCTGCCAGAACATTTTATCCATCATACCACATTTCCCGCCCTTTGTCCACCGCCTGCGCGGAGGGATTTTCTTAAATTTCTATAAACGCGAGTTGCAAAACCATATAAAACCTGCTAGAATAAAGAAAAACCATCAAAGGAACGAGCGTATGGAGCAAATGACCTTTTCCGACCTGGGGATTTCCCAGGAAATATTACAGGCCCTGGAAAAAAAGGGCTACGGCTATCCCACCACCGTGCAGCGGGAGGCGATCCCGCCGTTTCTGGCATGGAAGGACGTGATTGCCAAGGCCCCTACGGGCACCGGCAAGACCTTCGCCTTCGGGATCCCCATGATCGAGCATATTGACCCGGAGAACCGGCAGGTCCAGGGACTGATCCTGGCCCCCACCCGGGAGCTGGCCCTCCAGATCGGGGAGGAGCTGCGGGACCTGCTGATCCTCCGGCCTGAGATCCGGGTGGCGGTGTACTACGGCGGCACCCGGATCCGTGGAGAAATTCGGCAGATGGAGAAAAAGACGCCCCATATCTTGGTGGCCACCCCCGGCAGGCTCCTGGACCACTGCAAGCGGGGCAGCGTCAGCCTGGACAGCGTGAAGACCCTGGTGCTGGACGAGGCGGACCGGATGCTGGACATGGGCTTTTTCAAGGACGTGACCCGGATCGTGGAGCGGTGCCGGAACCGGACCAACATGGGCCTGTTCTCCGCTACCATCTCCCAGGAGGTGATGACCGTCTCCTGGATGTACCAGCGGGACGAGGTGGAGATCACCGTGGAGCCGGAGCTGGAGGACCGGCCGGATATCGACCAGTATTATATCACCGCCCCCTCCTTCCTGGAGAAGGCCGACGCCACCCTCCGGCTGATCCGGGGCCAGGGCTTTGAGCGGGTGCTGATCTTCTGCAACACCAAGCACGTCTGCCAGCGGCTGTGCGACGAGTTCCAGCGGGAGGGGCTGGACTGCCAGTGCCTCCACGGGGACATCCGTCAGGACAAGCGGGAGAAGACCATGCAGCAGTTCCGGGACGGCAAGCTCCCGGTGCTGATCGCCACCGATGTGGCCTCCCGGGGCATCGACGTGGACGATGTGGAGTGCGTCATCAATTACGACGTGCCCAAGGAGAACGAATACTATATCCACCGCATTGGCCGGACTGGCCGGGC
This sequence comes from uncultured Oscillospiraceae bacterium, assembly GCA_947626085.1. Classification (GTDB taxonomy): domain Bacteria; phylum Bacillota; class Clostridia; order Oscillospirales; family Oscillospiraceae; genus Faecousia. The sequence continues at coordinate 19,689 of CANQQU010000002.1, read as the reverse complement.
CAAGAAGAAGGGTGCCGCCTACTCCATTGTGGGCAACTTCCCGGAGAAGGCCAAGCTGGACGAGATCGCCAAATTCTCCAATTATCAGATCCGCCCCATGATTCTGGAGGCCGACGGCACTTTGACTCCCGGGCCGGAGGAGACCCCGGCCCCGGCCCGCAGAAGGCGATGACGAACCGGGAGCGGGGCTTTCTCCTGCTGGGAAGCTCCCTGGGGACGGAGGACCGGCGGCCCCTGTCCGACCGGGAGCTGACCAGGATCGCCCAGCGGGCCCGGACCCTTCCCCGGGACGATGCGGACCGGGAGCTGACGGAAAAGGACCTGACCGCCCTGGGCTATAACCCGGAGGAGGCGGACCGAATCCTGAGGCTGTTGTCAGACGGGGCCCTTTTGGAATACTATGTACACAGGGGGCTGCGGGCCGGCTGCCGGCCCCTGACCCGGGTCAGCCCCGGCTATCCCCTGATCCTCCGCCGCCGGCTGGGCCTGACGGCGCCGGGGTGCCTGTGGTATCGAGGGGACCTGGCGGCGCTGGAAAGGCCCCGGATCGCCCTGGTGGGCAGCAGGGACCTGAAGGACGCCAACCGGGCCTTCGCCCAGGCGGTGGGCCGGGCGGCGGCGGAGCAGGGCTTCGCCCTGGTCTCCGGCAACGCCCGGGGCGCGGACCGGGCGGCCCAGGAGGCCTGCCTGGCGGCAGGCGGCTGGGTGATCAGCGTGGTGGCGGATCGGCTGGACCGGCAGTGGATGGGGAAGCGCCTATTGTACCTGTCGGAGGACGGATACGACCGGGAATTTTCCGCCCAACGGGCCATCCACCGGAACCGGGTGATCCACGCCCTGGGCCTGGGCGCCTTTGTGGCCCAGGCGACCTGGAACCGGGGCGGCACCTGGAGCGGCGCCGCAGCCAACCTCCGGGGGAGGTGGAGCCCGGTGTTCTGCTATGCGGACGGCTCCCCGGCGGCGGAGGCCCTCGTCGGCATGGGCGCGGCGGCTGTTTCCCTGGAAGATCTGGGAAATCTTCGGCGTATCCTACAAAATAAACAGAATTTAATTGACCAATGATGTGCAAAACCATCATTGGTCAATTTTTGTAAAATAATTGTTGAAATCTATACATGAATATGGTACAATAAAAATCGTTCGGGCTACCTGCCCGTGGAAAGGAAATGTTTATGTGCGGAATCGTTGGGTACGCGGGGAAAAATCAGGCCGCGCCGGTGCTGCTGGAGGGCCTGAGCAAGCTGGAATACCGGGGCTATGACTCGGCGGGGATCTGCGTCTACACCCCCGAGGGCCTCCGGGTGGAGAAGGCCAAGGGCCGTCTGTCCGTCCTCCGGGAGAAACTGGACGACGGGAAGGCCATCACCGGCCAGGTGGGCATCGGCCATACCCGGTGGGCAACCCATGGGGCCCCCTCGGACCTGAACAGCCACCCCCATCTTTCGGATTCGGGGAAGATCGCCGTGGTACATAACGGAATTATCGAGAATCAGGCCCGGCTCCGGGCCCGGCTGGAGAGCCAGGGGATTCATTTCCGTTCCGAGACGGATACGGAGGTCATCTCCAACCTGATCGGCTATTTCTACGACCAGACTCCGGACTTTATCTCCGCCGTCCGGCAGGCCATGGCCCGGCTGGAGGGGAGCTTTGCCCTGGCCATCCTCTGCGCCGACCGTCCCGGGACGGTGATCGCCGTGAAGAAGGACTCCCCCCTGATCTTCGGCTTCGGGGAGGGGGAGAATTTTGTGGCCTCCGACGTGCCCGCCATTTTGAAGCACACCCAGACCGTTGCCTACCTGGACGACGGAGACATGGCGATTTTCGACGCGAACCACGCCGTCTTCCTGGACGCCGCCGGGGACCCCCTGGAAAAAAAGCGGGAGCATATCACCTGGGACGTGTCCGACGCGGAGCGGGGCGGGTACGACCACTTTATGCTCAAGGAAATTTTTGAGCAGCCCAAGGCCCTCCGGGATGCCATCTTTCCCCGGCTCAAGGACGGCAAGGCGGTGCTGGAGGGGCTGGAGCTGGACCGGGACTACCTGAAAAGCCTGCGGAAGATCTATCTGGTGGCCTGCGGCTCTGCCTACTATGTGTCGGTAGTGGCAAAATACACCATTGAAAAGGCCTGCCGCATCCCAACGGAGGCGGTGATGGCCTCGGAGTTCCGCTATTCCGACCCGGTGGTGGATGAAAGCAATCTGGTGATCATCATCAGCCAGTCCGGGGAGACGGCGGACACCCTGGCCGCCCTCCGGGAGGCCAAGCGCCGGGGGGCGAGGACTCTGGCCATCGTCAATGTGGTGGGCTCCGCCATTGCCAAGGCGGCGGACCAGGTGATGTACACCTGGGCGGGGCCGGAGATCGCCGTGGCCACCACCAAGGCCTTTTCCAACCAGCTGGCGGCGGTGTACCTGCTGACGCTCCACATGGCCGGCGCCCTGGGCACCATCTCTCAGGAGGAGTACGCCTCCCTGGCCACCGCCCTGGCGGCGCTGCCCGACGCAGTGGAGCGGGTGCTGAGCCCAGAGAATTTGAAAAAGTGCCAGTACCTGGCCAGTCGGTACTGCGGGCGGCACGACGCCTTTTACATTGGCCGAAATATCGACAGCGCCGTGTGCCTGGAGGGCAGCCTGAAGCTCAAGGAGGTGGCCTACCTCCACAGCGAGGCCTATCCCGCCGGCGAGCTGAAACATGGCCCCATCTCCCTGATCGAGGAGGGCACCCTGGTGGTGGCCCTGGCCACGGTGAAGAGCCTGTTCGACAAGACGGTTGCCAACATCCGGGAGGTGAAGGCCCGGGGGGCGGATGTGGTCTGCGTCACCCTGGAGGAGACGGAGGAGGAGGCCGCCCGGGCGGCGGACAGCGTCCTTACCGTCCCTGCGACCCACCCGGTCCTACAGCCCAGCCTGACCCTGATCCCGCTGCAGCTGTTTGCCTACTATGTGGCGGTGAACCGGGGCTGCGATGTGGATAAGCCCCGAAATTTAGCAAAATCCGTAACGGTGGAATAAAAATCGGCCCATACCGCAAAGGTATGGGCCAGTCTTTTACGTCTCTTCCAGGGCCAAGGTCAGCAGCTGCAGCGTGTCCGCGAACCGATCCTCCTCCTCGGGGCACCCGAAGACCCCGATGATCAGGCTCCGCCCGTGATAGTCGAAGGCGGAGAGCAGGCAGCTTCCGGCGGCGTAGGTCTGCCCGGTTTTCAGACCGATTGCGTAGGGGCAGTAGTAGTCGGATTCCGGATCGATGAGGAGGTTGGTGTTTTTCCACTCCACCTCCTCGCCCTGACTGTCCAGATACATGGTTTCCCGGCTCAGGCCTGCGCAGCGCATGATCAGGTCGTTTTGCAGGACAAGGTGGGCAATGACCGCCAGATCCGCCGGGCAGGTGTAGTGGTAATCGTCCTGAATGCCGTCGGGATTGACGAAGTGGGTGCCGCTGAGGCCCAACTCCTGGGCCTGGCGGTTCATTTCATCCAGGAAGGTCATCACAGCATTCCAGGCGTATTCCTCCGGATCCTCATCGATGACTCGCCCGGCGGCGGCGGCCATCACATAGGCGGCGTCGTTGCCGCTGGGCAGGAGCATCCCCTCCAGCAGCTGCCCCACGGTCAGGGTGTCCCCATAGCCCAGGCCCGCAATGGAGGAGGTGGGGTCCACCAGATCCAGCGCCTCCCCCACTGTGACCGTCTCCTGGGGGTCCAGGTATTGCAACGCCACATAGGCGGTAAAGAGCTTGGTGACGCTGGCGGGGTAGACCTCCTCCTCCGGGTCCCCGGAGAGCAGGAGAAAATCATCTCTAGCATTGTCGTAGACGAACCAGCACTGGGCGGTCAGCTCCCGGTCCGGCGCCAGGACCATCCATTCCGGGCCGGGCGCGGTGGTTTCCGTAGGCTCTGTGGTCTCCGGCGGCGCGGTAGTCTCTGGCGGAGCGGTAGTCTCCGGCGGCGCGGTGGTGGTCGGTGGGTTGGTCTGCGGGGGCTGGGAAGCGGTGGAGGAGGGGGCGGAGAATTGGGAGACCTGCGCGGTCATCCCGTTAAACCAGCCCTGGATCTGTTCCTGATTCCGGAAAATCGCCAGCCCCAGCAGCACCGCTACAAGGGCGATCTCAACATACAGCAGTTTTTTCATTCGGTGGCAACCTCCACGCCTCCGGCCTCCCGGATGGACAGCACATGGCAGGCCCCATTCCCCAGGACCCGGTCCGCCTCCCGGCGGAAATCGGGCAGCAGGTCCTCCGGCACGAAGGCCTGGACCGTCCCTGCAAAGCCGCCGCCGTGGACCCGAAAGGCCCCCCGGTCCTCCAGCAGCCGGTGGCACAGGGCCAGGCTCAGCGCCATTTCCTGATGGGCCTTTGCGCCGGCGGGAACCACGTTTTGCAGGTACATGAAGGAGGATTCCCCGCTTTTCCGCACCAGGGCCAGGAAAGCGTCAAAATCTCCTTGGGCCAGGGCCTCGGCCTCCCGGGCCACCAGCCGGTTTTCCCGGTAGAAGTGAATGGCTCGGAGGACCGCCCGGTCCCCGCAGCACCGCCGCAGGGCGGGGAGCTCCGCTTCAAAGTCTTCCTGGGGTACCTCCCGGAGAACCGTTTTGCCGAAATAGGCGGCGATAGCCCCCATTTCCGCCGGAATGGCGGCGTACTCCGCCGTCAGATCGGCGTGGCTGGCCTGGGAGTCCAGAATGCACAGGGCGTGCCGAGCGGAGGCAAAGTCAAAGGCCACCTGTTCCACTTTGGGCCGGGCCGGATCTTCAAAATCCATGGCCACCAGCCCGCCCACGGCGGAGGCCATCTGATCCATCAGCCCGCAGGGCTTGCCGAAGAAGGTGTTCTCCGCCTGCTGGCCGATCTGGGCCACCTGAATGGGGGTGGCCCTGCCGCCAAAGAACAGTCCGTTGACCACGGTGCCCAGCAGCACCTCCAGAGCTGCCGAGGAGCTAAGCCCCGAGCCGGGAAGCACCGTGGAGGTCACATAGGCGTCAAAGCCCGCTACCGGGCAGCCCAGGGCCGCGAAACCTGCCGCCACCCCTCGAATGAGGGCGGCGGTGGAGTTGTATTCCTCCTGCCGGGGGGAAAGGTCGGTGACGTCGATCTCCACCGGGGCATAGCCCTGGGACAGCACCCGGATCCGGCTTTCCCCGTTGGGCCGGACCGCCGTCCGAGTGTCCAGATTCACGGCGGCGGCCAGGACCCGGCCATGCTGATGGTCCGTGTGGTTGCCGCCGATCTCCGTCCGCCCGGGGGCGGAAAAGTAACGGGTAGGGGAGCCGCCGAAGGCGGCGGAAAAACCGGCGTCCAGGGCCTTTTTAGCCCCGCCGGGAAGCGTCAGCTGGGACATGGGCGAATGTCTCCTTCCTTAAATTCCGTAGACCAGCCAGATGTAGATGTAGGCCGGGATGATGGCCGCCAGGGTGAAGGGGATGCCGATCTTGAAGAAGTCGGAATTTTTCACCTCCAGCCCCTCCTTTCGGAGGATGCCGATGCCGGTGATGTTGGCGGAGGCGCCGATAGGGGTCAGATTGCCCCCCAGGGTGGCCCCGGACAGCAGGCCAAAGTACAGCGGCGTGGGGTCGATGCCCAGCCCCAGGGCCAAACTCTGCACCACCGGCAGCATGGTGGCCACATAGGGAATGTTGTCCACAAAGGCGGAGATGGCCACGCTGGCCCAGACGATGACGGTGTAGATCAAAAACACGTTCCCCCCGCCGGCCTTGGCCAGCAGCTCCGCCGCCGCGTCAATGACGCCCCTGGCGGTGATGCCGCCGATCATCAGGAACAGCCCCACCAGCAGCCCGATGGTCTCAAAATCGATCTGCTTCAGCGGCTCGATCAGGGCGGAAACGCTCTTTTTCCGGATACAGTTGTATACCAGTCCGATGACCAGCAGGCCGCAGCAGATCAGGCCGTTGGTGATCTCCGGTTTTTCCGGCAGGAAGGAGGCCAGGATCAGCAGCGCCACGGTGCCGCACAGCAGCACGGTGGGGACATAGTCTTTTACCTCGGTGCGGCCGCCCTTGGGGATGGGGGCCCGCTCCTTTCTAAAGAGCCAGGCCAGAATCAGGGCGGCGATCACCGCGCCCAGCTCCACGGCGAAGAAGATGCTGGGCCGTCCCTGATACCAGAAGAAATCCAGGAAGCTCATTTGGGCGTAGGAGCCCAGCATGATGGCGGTGGTGTCTCCCACCAGCGTGGCGGCGCCCTGCAAATTAGAGGACACGGCGATGGCGATAATGAAGGGCACCGGGTTGGTTTTCAGCTTTTTGCAGATCTCCAGAGCCACCGGGGCGATCATCAGCACCGTGGCCACATTGTCCACAAAGGCGGAGATCAGCCCCGCGAACAAAGACAGTGACACCGCCGCCCACAGGACGTTGGGCACCCGCTCCATGATCAGGTCCGCCAGCAGCTCCGGCATCCGACTCTCGATGAACAGTGCCACCAGGCCCATGGTGCCGGCAATCATCAGCAGCACGTTGAAGTCGATGCTTCCCCAGATCTGATCCAGGGGCAGCATCCCGGTGACGATGAAAATGGCGGCGGAGCCCAGGGCAATATAGGGCCGGAATTTGGGTAGCGCCAGCATGAGAATGTAGGTCAGGGCGAACAGAGCCAAAGCAGCCAGCATAACAGCACCTCGTTCGTAAGAATCATTATCCAATAGTATAGCAAAAAACCCGGGCGGTGTAAATATTCCAATTGTAAAAAATCATCTTCCTGACCTGGGTTTTTGGGAAGCGGGTTGCATTTTTCTCGGTTTTGGGATATAATGGGGGCAGTTTTGGAAGGAGGCCCGGCGATGGGGAAGCGGGATCTGTGGCTGATCGGGGGATTACTGCTCCTAGCGGCGGCGCTGTTTCTAAGCTCGTGGCTTCTGGGCAGGCCCGGGGCCTACGCAGTAGTGCGGGTGGACGGCCGGGAGGTGGCCCGCTACGCTTTGACCCAGAACGGGACCTATGAATTAAACGGCGGCACCAATCTTCTGGTCATCCAGGACGGCGCCGCCCGGATCACGGAGGCGGACTGCCCCGACCGGCTGTGCGTCCGCCAGGGATGGATCTCCAAAGCCGGCCAGGTGATCACATGCCTACCCAACCGGCTCACCGTCACGGTCTATGGGCCGGACGGCGGGGTGGACGTTTATATGTAGGAGGGGCCAAGGTGAAAAAAAGCCGAAAGGTGACGGCCCTGGCCCTCTGCGCCAGTCTGGCCATGGTGCTGTCCTATGTGGAGAGCCTGTTTCCCGCCTTTGTGGCGGTGCCGGGGGTGAAGCTGGGCCTTGCCAATATTGCCGTGGTGTTCGCCCTGTATTCCCTGGGGTTCTGGGAGGCGGGGGCGGTGTCCCTGGTGCGGACGGTGTCCCTGGCCCTGCTCTTTGGCAACGGCGCCAGCCTGCTGTATTCCCTGGCGGGTGCCTGCCTGAGCCTGGCGGGGATGGCGGCGCTGAAAAAAACCGGCCTCTTCGCCCCGGTGTCTGTCAGTGTGGCGGGGGGCGTCCTCCACAACCTGGGCCAGATCGCCATGGCCTGCCTCCTGCTGGAAACCAACGTGATTTTTTATTATTTGCCCTACCTGATCCTCAGCGGCACCCTGGCGGGAATCGCCATCGGCCTGCTGGCGGGGCATCTGGTCCGGCGAATCCCCATCGACCCCTAGCGCCGGGCTTCCCGGCGCTGTTATTTTATCCAAATTGGCGAAATTCCTCTTGCCTCTTGGGATGTTTTTGATTATAATGTAGCAAAAAGGAGGGCGGTTATGCGAGAACTGGATGTGGCGGAGATCGCCGCCTGCCTGGAGCGGCTGTGCGTCCGGGCCAATACCCAGCTGCCGGAGGATGTGCGCGGGGCGCTGGACCGCTGCGCGGCGGCGGAGCCCTGGCCCCTGGCCCGAGAGATTTTGTCGGATATCCGGGAAAACTACCGGACGGCGGAGGCGGAGGGCTGCCCCATTTGCCAGGACACCGGCATGGCCTGCGTCTTTCTGGAGATCGGCCAGGACGTCCACCTGACCGGCGGCGACCTGGAGGAAGCGGTGGATCTGGGCGTTCGCCGGGGCTATGTGGGGGGCTACCTCCGGGCCTCGGTGGTGGCGGACCCCATCCGCCGGGGCAACACCGGGGACAATACCCCCGCCATGCTCTATACTCGGATCGTCCCCGGGGAGCGGGTGAAGATCACCCTCTGCCCCAAGGGCTTCGGCAGCGAGAACATGAGCGCCATTCGGATGCTCAAGCCCTCGGCGGGGCGGCAGGGGATCGAGGATTTTATTTTGGAGACGGTGGAGGCGGCGGGGCCCAACCCCTGCCCGCCCATGGTCATTGGGGTGGGCCTGGGCGGCACCTTTGACAAGGCGGCGTACCTTGCCAAGATGGCTTTGCTCCGTCCCCTGGACCAGCCCAATCCCGACCCCTACTACGCGGAAATGGAGGCAGCGCTTTTGAAGAAGGTGAACGCCCTGGGCATCGGGCCTCAGGGCTTCGGCGGCCATACTACGGCCCTGGGCCTGAATATCGAGGTGCTGCCCACCCATATCGCCGGGATGCCCTGCGCGGTGAACATCAGCTGCCATGTCACCCGCCATGCCTGGGAGGTGCTTTGATGGAACGGCACATCACGCTGCCTCTGACGGAGGAGCTGGCCCGCTCTCTCCGGGCGGGGGACCGGGTCTATCTCACCGGACCGGTGTACACCGCCCGGGACGCCGGGCACAAGCGGCTCTGCAAGGCCCTGGCCCGGGGCGAGGAGCTGCCCTTTGACCCCAAGGACGCCACCATCTATTATGTGGGCCCCACCCCCGCGCCGCCGGGGAAGGTGATTGGCGCCGCCGGACCCACCACCAGCGGCCGGATGGACGCCTACGCCCCCACCTTGCTTTCCCAGGGGGTGCGGGGCATGATCGGCAAGGGCGCCCGGTCCCATGAGGTGGTGGAGGCCATGATCCGCTATGGCGGGGTCTACTTTGGCGCCATCGGCGGGGCCGGGGCGCTGCTGGCAAAATGCGTTAAGCATAGCTGCCTGATCGCTTATGAGGACCTGGGGGCGGAGGCCCTCCGCTGTCTGGAGGTGGAGGACATGCCCCTGCATGTGGTCATTGACAGTCTTGGGCAGAATCTGTACGAATTGGGCCGGGCGGCCTATCTGGAATCGATATAAGGAGGGCTATCTATGCGGATCATCACCATCAGCCGGGAGTTTGGCAGCGGCGGGCATGAGCTGGGCAGACGCCTGGCGGAAATTCTGGACATCGATTTTTACGACAAGGAGATCATCTCCGCCCTGGCCGCCAACAAGGACCTGGATCAGGACTACATGGCCCGGACCCTGGCCCAGGGGAATTTGCCGGGGCTGGGGGGCCGCCGTTCCGCCGCGGGGCAGAGCGTGGTCCGGGTGACCAGCCTGCAGGAGCAGAAGCGGGTGATTCAGATGCTGCCCACCCTGGGCCGGGACTTTGTGATCGTGGGCCGGAACGCGGACATTCTGCTGGAAGACTATGAGCCCCTGAATCTGTTCGTCTGCGCCGGGATGGAGGCCAAGCTCCGCCGCTGCAAGGAGCGTGCGGCGGAGGGGGAGAACCTTTCCGACGGGGAGCTGGAGCGGAAGATCCGGAGCATTGACAAGGCCCGCTATCACACCCGGGAGCTGCTCACCGGAGCCCCCTGGGGCGTGGCCAGTGCCTACCACCTGACGGTAAACACCAGTTCCTGGCAGATCCAGGAGCTGGCCCCGGCGGTGGCGGAGTTTGCCCGGCGGTGGTTTGGCCGTTCCCGTCCCCGACAGAATTGAGGACGGAAAAGATTTCTGTTGAAACGGGCGTAAAACTGTGCTATCATTAAACCATCCCATTACAGGAAAGAAGGCGTCCAAATGCAAGGACAGGAAAAGCTCCGGAAGCTGGAGCAGCGGGTGGACGGCGGCTTTATCGCGCTGATCGCCGTGCTGATCTTCACCGTCATCAATCTGGGGATCATGCTGGCCAATTCCACGTTCTATCTTCTCTTCTCCGCCGCGGTGCCCTACTACTTGACCTGGCTCGGCCGGATCATGGACAACGGCACCATGGACGGCACCGGGGAGATCATCGGGACTTATACCAATACGGCGCTGGTGATGGCCGGGATCATCCTGGCGATGTACCTGCTGTGCGCCATTTTTTACAAAAAGAGCCGCTTTTGGATGGCCCTGGCGGCGATCCTGCTGTTGCTGGACACCCTGGGCCTGGCGGCGGTGGCGGTGTTCCTGCTGGAGGATGCCAGCGGCGTGATTTTGGACGGCGTGTTCCATTTCTGGGCGCTGTGGCAGCTGTTCTCCGCCCTGTTCGCCGCGGGGCCGCTGCGCCGTCTGCGCAACGCGCCTCCCGCGCCCATCCCGGCTCCCGCCCCCGCCCCGGCGCCTGCGTGGCAGCCGCCCCAGGGCGCCCAGCAGATGAGCTGGCAGGAGTACCTGAACCAGCAGTCCGGCGGGTCCCAGCAGCCCCCGGCCCAGCCGAACCAGCCCTGGACCTATCCGCCGGCGCAACCGAATCAGCCCTGGAGCTACCCGCCGGCCCAGCCGAATCAGCCCTGGACCTATCCTCCGACTCAGCCGAACCAACCCTGGAACCCCTCGGCCCAGCCGGATCAGCCTCGGACCGATCCGCCCGCCCAGCCGGATCAGACGCCGCCTCCGCGGCGCTCCACCACTCCGGAGCTGGACGAGCAGAAGCCCTGGCAGCCCTGACGCTCCCTTGGAGCCGGCAGCGGAACCATGAAATACAAAAGCCATGTCCCTTCCCCAGGAAAGGACATGGCTTTTTGTGCTATTCCCCAGCCTGCCGGGCGCAGCACACCCGGCCCAGCACCCGGCAGAACAGCTCTGTCCAGGTCAGGCGGGGCACCGCCTTCTCCGCCACCAGCGGCACCTGGGCCAGGATCTGCTCTCCGGAGCGCACCGTCATGGTGCCCAGCCGCTGGCCCTGGCTGACCGGGGCCGTGACCGACTCCTCCAGTGTGATCTGAGTGGTGACACTGGAGCGCTGGGCCTTGTCGATCAGCAGGGCGGCCTCCTGACCCAGCTGGACCTTCACCGATCCTTCTGCCCCCAGCTTCACCGGCACCGGGTCGGCCTCCTCCAGCGCCGGGGATATCAGGGCGTAGTTGGCGAAGCCGTAGTCCAGCATGGACTTGCAGGCGGCGAACCGCTCCTGACTGGTTTTACAGCCCATCACCACGGCGATCAGCCCCAGCCCCTCTCGCTCTGCCGAGGCGGACAGGCAGTACCCCGCCCCGGAGGTGAAGCCGGTTTTTAAGCCCGTCGCCCCGGAGTAAAACCGGATGAGCTTGTTGGTGTTGGCCAGCCCAAAGGTCCCAGAGCGCACGGTATCCATCCAGATGGTGGTAAATTTGGTGATGTCCGGGTGATTTTTCAGCAGCTCCCGGCTCATCAGGGCGATATCGTAGGCCGAGGTGCGATGCTCCTTCGCCGAATCGTCGTCGTCCAGGCCGGTGCAGTTGACGAAATGGGTGTCCGCCATGCCCAGCTCCTTGGCCCGGGCGTTCATCATTTCCACAAAGGCGGACTCGCTGCCGGCGATGTGTTCCGCCATGGCGCAGGCGCAGTCGTTGGCGGAGGAGACGGCAATGGACTTGAGCATCTCCGAAACCTTCATGCTCTCGCCCACCTTGAGGTAGATCTGACTGCCCCCCTTGGCGGCGGCGGCCTCAGAGGCGATGACGGCGTCGTCCCAACTGATCTTGCCGGAGTCGATGGCCTCCATGATCAGCAGCATGGTCATCACCTTGGTCACGCTGGCGGGGGCCAGGGGCTCATGGGAATTGGACTCATAGAGTACCGTTCCGGTGGCGATGTCCATGAGAACGGCGCTTTTCCCCGCCACATTCAAGTCCACCGCGTAGGCCCTGGCGGGCAGCAGCCCCGCCAAAAGCACACAGATCATCAACATCCATACGGCCCGTTTCATACCGATCCCTCCAATGCCTTTGTGGTGACACTCTATGAACCCCTGGGGGGAAATATCACTTGGGAATTGACCTTTCGGGCCTTGTCTGGTATAATGATCAAAAAAAGGAGGGCGCTTATGTTTCGGGATCGGGATCAGGAGCTTGACCGGCTGAACCGGGCGCTGCTGGAAGAAGAGGAAAAAGCGGAAAAGAGCTTTTATGACTTTGAGGACGACGAGCCCCAGCCGGAGTCGGAGTGGGACGACTCCTTGGACCTGGACGCTCTCTTGGCCCAGGAGGAGCCGGAGGGCTACGACGAAGACGAGGACGACTACGACGAGGACGACGGGGAGGATTACGGCCCTGGGCCCCAGTCCGAGCCCACCAGCCCGCTTCTGATCGCGGCGGTGATCCTGCTGGCTTTGATCATTTGCCTGCTGGTCTGGTGGATCATAGCGGGGGGCCAGCCGTGACGGCTCTGGGACGCTTCGCCCCCACGCCCTCCGGGCGGATGCATTTGGGAAACGTGTTCGCCGCCCTGATCGCCTGGCTCTCCGCGCGGTCCCAGGGGGGCGGCTTTGTACTGCGGATGGAAGACCTGGACACCCTGCGTACCAGCGAGACTTACGCCCAGGCCATCCGGGAGGACCTGCGCTGGCTGGGTCTGACTTGGGACGAGGAGACCCAGCCCCAAAGCCTCCGGGGCCCGGTCTACGACCGGTATTTTGACGCCCTTTCGGCCCAGGGGCTGCTCTACCCCTGTTACTGCACCCGGAGCCTGCTCCACAGCCCCAATGCTCCCCACCTGTCCGACGGTACCTACGTCTATCCCGGCACCTGCCGGAATTTGACGGAGGAACAGCGGGGGGCGTACCGCCGGGCCCCCGCCTGGCGGGTGAAGGTACCGGACCGGGTATTCCGGTTCACGGACCTGGCCCAGGGGGAATACCGGCAGAACCTGGCCACGGACTGCGGGGACTTCGTGGTTCGCCGGGCTGACGGGGTCTATGTGTACCAGCTGGCGGTGACGGTGGACGACGGGGAGACCGGCGTCACCGAGGTGGTTCGGGGGGCGGACCTGCTCTCCTCCACGCCCAGGCAGATGTATTTGCGGGAGCTGTTTGGCTTTTCCCAGTCTCGGTACGGCCATGTGCCCATGCTCCTGGCCCCGGACGGCCGCCGCCTGAGCAAGCGGGACCGGGACCTGGATCTGGGAGCCCTGCGGCAGCGGATGTCGGCGGAAGCCCTGCTGGGGACCCTGGCCTATGCCGCCGGGATGATAGACCGGCGGGAGCCGGTGTCCGCCCGAGAGCTGATGGGAGAATTTACCTGGGACCGGCTCCGCCGGGAGGCGGTCACGCTGGACCCAGCACTGCTTAAATAGGAGGAATACCATGTCGATCGGAGAAGTGCGGCTGCGCCGGGGCGAGGAGCGGGGCCTCATTGCCGGCGGGCGCTGGGTCTATGACAACCAGGCCGCCTGGGTGGACGAGGACTGCGCGGACGGCGGCGTGGTGGATGTGACCGGCGCCGACGGCGCCTTTCTGGGCCGGGGCTTTTTCAACAGCAGGTCCAAGATCCTGGTGCGGCTGCTGGGCCGGGAACGGCTGGAAGTGGATGTTGCCCTTTTGCGGCAGCGGATCGCCGCCGCTTGGAGACTGCGGCGGGAGTTGGGCTTTTCCAACGCCTGCCGGGTGGTCTATGGGGATGCCGACGGCCTTCCGGGGCTGACGGTGGACAAATTCGGGGATTATCTGAGCTTTCAGATCACCTGCCTGGGCATGGCGGCCTATCAGGAGACCATTGTGGTGATCCTGGTGGAGCTGTTCGCCCCCAAGGGCATCGTGGAGCGGAACGATCTGGCCATCCGGGAGCTGGAGGGCCTGCCTCAGCGCGCCGGCGTGGTCTACGGGACCCTGCCGGACCGGGTGGAATTTTGGGAACACGATGCCCGAATGGCCGCCGATCTGCTCCACGGGCAGAAAACCGGTCACTTCCTGGACCAGCAGGAGAACCGGGGCCGGATCAAGCCCTACTGCCCCGGAAGGAATGTGCTGGACCTGTGCTGCCACACCGGCGGCTTCGCCGTCCACGCCGCGATCTACGGCGCCAAATCCGTCAAGGCGGTGGATATCAGCGGCGAGGTGCTGCCCCTGGTGATGGAGAACGCCCGGCGGAACGGCGTGGCGGAGCGGATCGGGGTCCAGGAGGACAACGTCTTCGACCTGGTCCGCCGGGAGAGCGGCGAAGGAAAGCGGTACGGCCTGATCGTCTGCGACCCGCCCGCCTTCGCCAAAAACCGGAAGGCCCTGGACGGCGCCTACCGGGGGTACAAGGAGCTGAATCTTCGCTGCATGAAGCTGCTGGAGCCCGGCGGGGTGCTGGCGACCTTTTCCTGCAGCCAGTACATGACCGCCCCGCTGTTTCTGAAGATGCTCCGGGAGGCGGCGGCGGACGCGGGCCGGGAGGCCATGCTGCTGGAGAGCCTGACCCAGAGCCGGGACCACCCGGCCATTCTGTCCAGCGAGACCAGCAGCTACCTGAAAGGTTATATTCTCCGGCTTTTGTGAAAAATTTTCCATTTCCATCTTGCGCTTTTTCACCGGCTGACATATAATAAAAAGAACAACAATAAAGGAGGTCATTCCATGAACCAAGAACCGGTCCTGGTGGTCCTGGCGGCGGGCATGGGCAGCCGGTACGGCGGCCTGAAGCAGATCGACGCGGTGGGATGTCAGGGCGAGGCAATTCTGGATTTTTCCTTGTACGACGCGTGGAGGGCCGGTTTCCGGACCGCCGTGATTATCATTAAGAAGGCCATTGAGGCGGATTTCATGCGCTATGTGGGCGCCAGGTTAGAAAAGTGCCCTCTGGAGATTCGCTATGCCTATCAGGAGCTGGACAGCCTGGTTCCCCCGGCGTTCCAAATTCCTCCCGAGCGGACGAAGCCCTGGGGCACCACCCATGCCGTGCTGTGCGCCCGGGAGCAGATCGGCGGCGCCCCCTTCGCCGTGGTCAACGCCGACGACTACTACGGTCAGTCCGCCTTTGAGGTCATTTACCGGCAGCTGAAGCGCGCGCAGGACGGCCCGCTCTACGACTACTGCATGGTGGGCTACCTGCTGGGCAACACGGTGACGGACTACGGCTCCGTGGCCCGGGGCATCTGCCAGGTGGACAGCCGGGGCTATCTGACGGAGGTGCAGGAGCGCACCCGAATTGAAAAATATCCCGGCGGCATCCACTTCACCGAGGATGGGACCCATTGGACGGACGTTCCGGCGGACACCACCGTGTCCATGAATATGTGGGGCTTCACCCACAGTTTCTTGGAGGAGGCCGCCCGGCGGTTTCCCCAGTTTCTGCTGTCGGCGGAGAACCCTGTAAAGGCCGAGTATTTTCTCCCCCTGACGGTGGAGACCCTGCTCCAGGAGGGCAAGGCCCGGGTCAAAGTGCTTCGTTCCGAGGACCGGTGGTTTGGCGTGACCTACGCCGAGGACAAGCCCCAGGTCATCCAGGCCCTTGCCGATTTGACGGACGAGGGCAAATACCCCCGGGGACTGTGGGGCGCGTAAATGTTCCAGGCACGGCGGCCCCGTGCCTGGTTTTCCTTGTCAGGAGGGGATCCCATGGGTAAAAGGGCCTTGGCAGCGGCCCTGGCGGCGCTGCTGCTGACAGGATGCGCCATCCAACAGACCCCGGCGGAAAAGACGGTGTTCTGCATGGACACGGTCATGGAGCTTCGCGTCTGGGGAAAGGACGGGCAGGCCGCCTGCGACGCCTTGGAAAATACCCTGCTGGAGATGGACCGGATCTGGAATGCCTCCTCGGACGCCTCGGCCCTGGCAGCCTTCCAGGCCGGGGAGCCGGTTTCTCAGGAGGTCCAGGAGGTGCTGGCCCGGGCCCAGGCCCTCAAGGAGCGCACCGGCGGCGCCTTTAATCCCCAGCTCTACCGGCTGACGGAGGCCTGGGGCTTTTTCTCCGGGGATCACCGGGTGCCCTCCCCGGCAGAAATTCAGGCCGCCCTGGCGGACCCGGTCTACGATCTGGGCGGGGTGATCAAGGGCTACGCCGGGGAAAAGCTGGCCGCCCTCCTGTCGGAGATGGAGGTGGATCGGGCCGTGCTGAATCTGGGGGGCAACGTCCAGACCTACGGGGAAAAGCCGGGGGGCGAGCCCTGGCAGATTGCCCTGCAGGACCCCAGGGGAGAGGGCCAGAACCTGGTGGTCAGTGTCACGGGGACCATGGCGGTAGTGACCTCCGGGGACTATCAGCGGTATTTTGAGCTGGACGGGGTGCGGTATCACCACATCATGGACCCCTGGACCGGCTATCCGGCGGATTCCGGCCTGGCCTCGGTGACGGTGATCTGCGCCGACGGCATGACCGCCGACGCCCTTTCCACCGCCCTGTTCGTACTGGGCATGGAGAAGGGGACGGCGCTGTGGCGGGCCAGCGAGGATTTTGAAGCGGTGTTTATTCTGACGGACGGCCAGGTCTACGCCACCCAGGGGGCGGCGCTTTCCGGGGGAAAATATCAGGTGATTTCCCGTTAGCGGCAGAAAAAGTCCTTGACAAAACGCAAACCGTGCCGTATAATAGCAACTGCTCCCGGACGATTAGCTCAGCTGGTAGAGCATTCGCTTGACGTGCGAAGGGTCAGCGGTTCGAGTCCGTTATCGTCCACCATCTAAAACATCCTTTGCGATCTGAACCCCCTGGGGTTGGACAGCAAAGGATGCTTCTTTATTTTTCTTGATTTCACGCTGGTTTATGGGCGTTTGATTCCAGATTTCAAATCGGACATGATAATCAAAAAAGCCCAAAACAGGAATCGAAAACGAAAGAATCTTACAATCCGAATCCCTGTGTCTAAATGAATTTCGCGTCAAAAGCGGCTTATCTATTGAGATAATCCATTTCTTTTTTTTAATGGCGTCTTGTATCCATTTTTGGCGTGTGGACGCTGTTCGTTGTAGAAAATCATATATGTGTCTACTGCCGTTCTGAATTCGTTTTCAGAGCGGTATTTTGTTCGGTAGAGTTCCTCACGCTTTAGGTTGGAGAAGAAGGACTCCATGACGGAATTGTCATATGGGATATGCGCTCTTGAAAAAGACTGCGTGACGCCGAGAGAACGTAAAAGCCCACAGAAGGTCTTGGAATGATAGTTTGACCCGCGATCCGTATGAAAGGTCAACGGTCCTATGGGACAGCGTTCTTTATATGCCATTTGAAACGTGCTTCGGACAAGTTGCGTACTGTTGACTTTGCCGATGCGGTATCCCACGACCATCCGTGAAAATAAATCCAGAATTGCGCAGATGTAGTAGTTCTTGTTATTAAATCGGAAACAGGTTACGTCGCTTACCCATATTTCATTGGGGCGTGTGGCCGTAAACTGCTGATTCAAATAATTCTTAAAGCGCCGTTGCTCTTTGTCATATAGGTCTTTGGCATCCTGCCGGATGCTGGTAAGACCCATATCCCGCATCAGTTCAGATACCATCTTGTTTGAAACACGGATTCCGCGTTCTTTCATAACGGCACAGATTTTTGCGGCGCCGAATATCTGCCGGCTGTCGTCGTAGATACACTGGATTTCAGCCTTAAGTATTTCTCGCCGCTCCGCGTACCAAGTATGTGTGCGCTTATTGCGAAAGAGGTAGTTATAATAGGTACCTCTTGGAACATTGAGCGCTTCACGCAGCATGTGCACACTGTATTGATCCTGCAACGCTTCCAGCGCGGGGAGCTTGACCTCAAGCGGATCGTTGACAGTGCAACCGACCTTCTTTAGTATCTCTATAATGCCCTGCAATCTTGTGACCTTGTTTTCCAACAAGCGATAGTTTTTTAGAGACACTTCTTTTTTACCGGAACCGATATCAACGGACGCCTTGATCCATGCGTATACCGTGCTGCGGGGGATACCGGTATCGGCAAGAATCGAAGCAACGGATTCCCCAGCGCGATAGCGTTCAACCACTGACTGCTTTACAGATTCATTGTACTTGTTATTCAAAATAACCATCTCCTTCGGAGATCATTGTAGCATGAATACGAAGAAATGGTAAAATAAAACCAAGTCAAAGCGCACCGGAAAACAGCTTGGGTAAAAAAGAATGAATGGTTTAGGAATCCCTATTTCTGCATATATTAAGAAAGTATTATATGCAGAAAGCTTTGTTTTTACTTGCGTTTCTGCATATAATATGCTATAATTATATGCAGATCGGAGGGATGTACCATGAGAAGGTTTGACTATTCTTTCTTAGATAATGGGTTGCTGCCCGCAAATCTGGTAAACCTTACCGCAAGTATCGCAAGCCTGAAGACTATGGCTGGGATCCGAAAAGAAGAGTATATCCGTGTTTTCACGGAGTTAGAGGCCATAGCGAAAGTGCAGTCCGTCAAGAGTTCCAACGCTATTGAGGGAATCGTCACCAGCGATGAGCGCATTGTTGCTATCGTCAACCAAAACAGCGCGCCGCTGAACCACAACGAGGCGGAAATTGCCGGATACAGAGACGCGCTGAATGAGATTCATCTGGGCTATGAGCACATCAGCTTTCGCCAGCGTGACATCCTGCGTTTGCATGAAATGCTGCTTCCCATCGCCGGATATGAGTACAGCGGCCAGTACAAAAAGGACGACAACGTGATTCTGGAAGTGGATGCTGCCGGAAATCGAAGGGTGCGGTTTTTTCCAATGCCGGCAGCCGAGACAGAGGCGGCCATGGAGCAGCTGGAACTTGCTTATCTGGATGCCTGCGGCAACGCGAACATCAACCAGCTTCTGCTAATCCCGTGCGTGATTTTGGATTTCCTTTGCATCCATCCCTTTCAGGACGGAAACGGACGAATGTCCAGACTGCTCTCCCTCTTGTTGCTATATAAAAACGGCTATGATGTGGGGAAATATGTGTCCTTTGAGGAGCAGATCAATAACTACAAGGACTTCTATTACGAAGCGCTGCGGCAGTCCTCTGTTGGTTGGCATACGAATGAGAACAGCTATTTCCCGTTTATTGAGAACTTCCTGTCCACCTTATATATGTGCTATAAGGAGCTGGACGAGCGTTTTGCCATAGCCCACGGGAAAAGGATTTCCAAAAAGGCCCGTATTGAAGCCACAGTATTAAACAGTTTGACTCCACTTTCTAAAGCGCAGATCTGCAACATTTTGCCGGATGTCAGCCCCACGACGGTGGAGGCCGTGTTGGGAGCTATGGTGAAGGACGGTAGGATTAAGCGGATCGGTTCCGGGAGAGCGTCAAAGTATCTAAAGGCGTAAAATGATATAAAATGAATAGAAGCGGCAGTTGTAATCCGTTATAGGAGGAAAAATAAATGAAAATTAAAACTATTCAGATCTCTGGGTTTCGGAAAATTCTGAAAGCAACAATTCATATGGAAGACGACATTACTGTCATTGCCGGAGCAAACAATAGCGGGAAAACATCTATTGTAGAACTTTTCAATTATATCTTTAATGCTAACGGAAGATTATGTTGTGACGATTTTCCCGTATTTGAATCCCAGCGATGGTGTAGAGCAGTATTCCCTCATTTTAAGGATCAGTTTACCTCTGGGATCGATAAAGAAGAAATGATTGCAAACATCCTTGGAATAATGATGCCTCTTGAGAACCCAGAAAGCGCAATACTGCTTCACCCTATACTCTCCGCCCCAATTCCGCTTTAGATAGATGCCGTCCACATACACATACGGATACCTGCCGCCCTGCAAGGGAC
>CANQQU010000001.1 GCA_947626085.1 uncultured Oscillospiraceae bacterium | reverse complement strand
TGCTGTGTTAGTGGCACCTGTGTTTCATTCCCTTTGGTGCCTTGTAGCGCAGCGGAAAGGAATGGTCATAAAAATGACCACCCCGCGCCGGGAACCGGCGCGGGGCGATCTGTTTGGCAAACGCTGATTTGTAAAGAACCGTCAAAAGAGGGGCTTTAGGAACAGGAGTACTTCGCGGCCCTTTTGATTGCGGTAAACATAGCCGTCGGTTTCAAAGCCCAGGCTGTTATGCAGGGCGATGCTGGCAAGATTGTCCCGCCGCACCTGCTGGGCGGCGATTTTGAAGCCCCTCTTTTGGGCCTCGTCCAGGGCCAGCGACAGAGCGGCCCGGCCGAAGCCCTGCCGCCGAAAGGCTGGGAAAATCTCCGGCCCCAGCTCCAGAACGCTGGGTGAATGGCAAAACAGGGAGATTTCGCCCACGATCCGCCCGTCGCTCAAAACCGCGAACATTTCAAAATACCGGCCCTGAAATTCCTGGGTATTCCAGGCGCGGATCAGCTCCTCCGTCTCTTCCAGACCGCATCCGCCGCCCTGGGCCTCCCGCAAAGTGGGGGCGTCGGACGGGGCAAAGTGCCGCAGCTTTACCATCCTCGTCCCCTCCCGGTGGTCAATCCAGCTTCAGGTCCCCCGGCTTGATCCAGCCCAGCTTCCGGAACAGGAAGCCAAAGGCCCAGCACAGAAAAGCCGGAAGGACAAAGGAGATCAGGACCAGGCCCAGATAGTCGAAAAAGGTGGGCGAAATGGCCGCCGCGCCGGCGGACACGGCCTCGGCGCTGGGGGCCACCCAGCCGGTAAGGACCCCGATCTGCCCCACCAGGCCGCAGGTGCCCATGCCGGCGGACACCGGGGGGCCGTTCATCTCCAGGTGGAACACGCAGGTGGCCAGAGGGCCGGTGATGGCGGAGGTGAGGATCGCCGGGAGCCAGACCCGGGGATTCTTCAAAATGTTGGGCATTTGCAGCATGGAGGTGCCCAGGCCCTGGCTCACCAGGCCGCCCCACCGGTTCTCCCGGAAGGACAGCACGGCGAAGCCCACCATGTTGGCGCAGCACCCCGCCACCGCCGCGCCGCCGGCCAAGCCCGTCAGCTTCAGGGCGGCGCAGATGGCGGCGGAGGAAATGGGCAGGGTCAGGGCCATGCCCACCGCCACGGACACCAGGATGCCCATCCAGAAGGGCTGCAGGACCGTGGCCCACTGGATGAAATTCCCCACGGCGGAGGCCGCCGTTCCGATGGCCGGGGCCCACCAGACGGAGAGGCCCACCCCCACCAGGATGGTCACCAGGGGGGTCACCAAAATATCCACCTTGGTCTCCTTGCTCACGGCCTTGCCGCACTCCGCCGCCACAATGGCGATGAACAGCACCGCCAGAGGGCCCCCGGCGCCGCTGCCGCCGGACAAGGTGGTGGAGCCCAAAGCGTTGGCGGCATAGCCAACGGTTGCCAGGGAGAACAGGACCATGGCCGGGGCCTTCAAGGCGTAGCCAATGGCCACCGCCATGGCCGCCCCGCTCATGGACGAGGCAAAGTCCCCCACCTGGACCAGAAATTCCAGCCCCAGCTGCTGGCCTAGGGTCTTGACGATGGTGCCCACCAGCAGAGAGCAGAACAGGCCCTGGGCCATGGCCCCCAGGGCGTCGATCCCATACCGCTTGGCGGAAAAAACAATGTCCTTCCGCCGCAGAAATGCCCGCAGCTTTTCCATTTTGACAGCCTCCCCGGCTTTTTTTCACACATTATACGCCGATTTAAGGATTTGTCAATAGCTCGACCTGGGAAAAGGGATTGCAATTTGTTCCTTTTTCTGGTATGATGGGGCCTGGAAGGAGACGAAGTACCATGACCCAAAAACACAAATGGGGCGACCGGCGGGACGCCGTCTGGCTCCGAGACCTGCCGGCGCTGCATCAGATCATGCCGCCGCTGATGCCCAACCGGGCGGACAACGAGGCTTACGTCAGCATCGACGTGGACCTGCGGCCCCTGGACGCCTACCTGGAGAAGAAGAACAAGGATCTGCCCCACGACGACCGCTACACCTACTTTCATCTGGTCAGCGCCGCCATCGCCCGGGCCTTCATCCTGCGGCCCAGAATGAACCGGTTTATCTGCAACAACAAGCTCTACCAGCGCAACAACGTGACCGTGGCCTTTGTGGTGAAGAAGAAATTTGAGGACAAGTCCGAGGAAGGGCTGGCCTTTCTGGAAATGGATCCCGAGGACACCATCGACACCTACCACCAGAAGATCCTGGACGTGATCCACGCCACCCGCCGGGAGGATGTGAAGGACGCCTCCACCGACGCCATGGACCTGCTGGTGAAGCTGCCCCACTTCATCACCGTCGGGGTCGTGAAATTCATCCGCTGGCTGGATAAATTCGGCATGGCGCCCCAGGATATGATCGCCACCGATCCCAACCACGCGGCGGTTTTTTTGAGCAACTTAGGCTCCATCGGCCTGAACTGCGGCTACCACCATCTGGTCAACTGGGGCACCAACTCCTGCTTCGTGGTGGTGGGCCGGATCCACTGCGCCGCGGACTACCGCCCCGACGGACAGGCGGACGTTCACCAGGTACTGCCCCTGGGGGTGACGCTGGACGAGCGGATCGCCGACGGCTACTACTATTCCGGCACCGTGGCCCTGGTCCGGGAGCTGCTGACCCATCCGGAGCTTTTAGAGCAGCCCGCTTCGCAGCCGGTGGAGTTTGCCATTCAGCGCTAATGCCCGGCTTTTTCCCGCCCGGCGCCTGTTTTTCGGCATTTTTTCGGTGCTGGACCGGAAAAACCAGGGAAATCCCCCTGGTTTCGACTTGCTTTTTAAACGGTCGCGTGATATACTGTTAGTATTCTCATATTTTGGAAAGGCAGGGATATGCCATGGATGAATTCACCAATGAATCCGGTAGTGAATCCACCAATGAGTCCAGCAGTGAATTTACCCGCCCCGTCAGACGGCGGCGGCCCTCTCAGGCCCAGGTCTTTAAGGAAAACTATCTGCCGATCATCTTTATCGCGGCGGCTCTGATCATGATCATCATTTTTATCGTCGGCGCTGTGGGCCGTTCCAACGCCCAGAGGGCGGAGCAGGCCCGGCAGGAATCCATCGCGAAAGAGGAGAGCGCCCGGCAGGCCAGCCTGCTGGAGGCGGAGGTGGTGGATATCCTCAACCGCTCCGAGGCGCTGGCGCTGCAATATGACTATGTGGGCGCCATCAAGGTGATCGACAGCTTCTCCGGCGACCCTGCCGCGTATCCGGAGCTGGCGGTCAAGCGGGACAAATACGCCCGGGCCTACTCGGAGATGACCGAATGGGAGAGCCTGGACCAGGTGGTCCATCTGTCCTTCCATCTGCTGATCGCCGATCCCCAGCGGGCCTGGAACAACGCCGAGTACGGCGATTCCTATAACCGCAACTTCGTCACCTGCGAGGAATTCTCCAAGATTTTGCAGCAGCTCTACGACAACGGGTACATGCTGGTGGACTACAACGATTTCGTGGAAGTCACCAAGGACGCCGACGGCAACAATGTGTACACCGCGAAAAAGCTGTACCTCCCCGCGGGGAAAAAGCCCCTGATGATCACCGAGACCCAAGTCAACTATTATCAGTACATGACCGACAGCGACGGGGACGGCAACCCGGATAAGGACGCCGCCGGCTTCGCCAGCCGTCTGCTGGTGGACGAAAACGGCCAGTTCACCTGCGAGCTGGTGGACAGCAGCGGCACCACCGTCACCGGCAACTACGACCTGGTGCCCATTCTGGAATCCTTTATCCAGGAGCACAGCGACTTCTCCTTCGGCGGCGCCCGGGCGGTGCTGGCGGTCTCCGGCTATGACGGGATCTTCGGCTACCGCATCGACTCCGACGGCCGGGACAAGGGCTCCGATTACTACAACCAGCAGGTGGAGGGGGCCCAGAGAGTGGTCAACGCCCTGCGGGATCGGGGTTACATCCTGGCCTGCTACACCTACGGCAACGAGTCCTACGGGGAATTCAACGCCTCGGAGATCCAGGCCGATCTGGACAAGTGGAACAGCGAGATCGTCCCCGTACTGGGCGAGACCGACGTGCTGGTCTACGCCCGGAACTCCGACATTGGGGACACTTACTCCGGCGCGGCCTACGAGGTGCTGAAGCAGGCGGGCTTCCACTACTATCTGAGCTTCTGCCAGACCTCCGCACCCTGGGCCAATATCACCAGCGAGTACGTCCGCCAGGGCCGGCTGCTTGTGACCGGCCAGACCATGCGGGAGCACACGGACTACTTCCAGGGGATGTTCGATCCCCTGACTGTGCTGGACACCACCCGGCCGGCGCTGGACGACTAAATCAAAGGGATTCTGATCGAGGCGCTCTCCTCCGGGAGAGCGCCATTT
Source organism: uncultured Oscillospiraceae bacterium (assembly GCA_947626085.1). GTDB lineage: Bacteria > Bacillota > Clostridia > Oscillospirales > Oscillospiraceae > Faecousia. The sequence continues at coordinate 109,071 of CANQQU010000001.1, read as the reverse complement.
TTTGGATGCTTCGTCAAAATATTGTCCCCATTTTTTGTAAAAAATCTCCAGCTGTTCATACTCCGTTCATATCCGTTTGGTAGCATGGAATGAAAATGAATTTGAGGTGAAAACGAGTATGCTGAAATTAACCAACGTGGTCAAGGACTACCGGGTGGGCGCCAACATCACCCACGCCCTCCGGGGGGTGAGCATTGCCTTCCGGCCCTCGGAATTTGTGGCGATCCTGGGCCACTCGGGCTGCGGCAAGACGACCCTGCTGAACATCATCGGCGGCCTGGATCAGTACACCTCCGGAGATCTGGTCATTCGGGGCCGCTCCACCAAAAAATTCAAAAGCCGGGACTGGGACACCTACCGGAACCATTCCGTGGGCTTTGTATTTCAGAGCTACAATCTGATCCCCCACCAGTCCGTACTGGCCAACGTGGAGCTGGCGCTGACCCTGTCCGGCGTCAAGCGGGCGGAGCGCCGCCGCCGGGCCGCCGCCGCCCTGGAAAAGGTGGGCTTGGGCGATCAGCTCCACAAAAAGCCCAACCAGCTCTCCGGCGGTCAGATGCAGCGGGTCGCCATTGCCCGGGCCCTGGTCAATGACCCGGAGATCCTTCTGGCCGACGAGCCCACCGGCGCCCTGGACTCGGAGACCTCCGTCCAGGTCATGGAGCTTCTGAAGGAAATCGCCCGGGACCGGCTGGTGATCATGGTCACCCACAACCCGGAGCTGGCGGAGCGGTACGCCACCCGGACCGTCCGGCTGCTGGACGGGAAAATCACCGCCGACTCCGATCCCTATGACGACAGCGAAGAACAAGTCGAGAAGGACGGCAAGGGCCGCCGGGCCTCCATGTCCGCCCTCACCGCCTTTACCCTCTCCCTGAGCAACCTGATGACCAAGAAGGCCCGGACCATCCTCACCGCCTTCGCCGGGTCCATCGGCATCATCGGCATTGCCCTGATCCTGAGCATCTCCACCGGTATCAACAACTATATCGCCGGCGTGGAGCAGGATACCCTGTCCAGCTATCCCGTGACCCTCCAATCTGCCGCCATGGATATGACCAGCATGATCACCGCTATGGACTCGAATCTGGAGGAGGTCGAATACCGGGAGGACACCATCTACTCGGCCAACGTCATGTCCGACATGATGGACATGATGTTCTCCAGCGCCACCACCAACAACCTGACTTCTTTTAAGGAGTTCATCGAGTCCGGAAACAGCGGCCTGGAAGCGCTGACCAGCGAGATCCGCTATGTCTATTCCACCCAGCTCAACGTCTACAAGGCGGACACCTCTGACGGGGTCTACCAGGTCAATCCCAGCCAGGTTTTCTCCTCCCTGGGGATGGGCAGCCGGGGGCCCATGGCCTCCGACGTGTGGGTGCGGCTCACCGGCAACGAGGACCTTCTGAAAACCCAGTACACCCCCCTGGCCGGACGACTGCCCCAGGCTTGGAACGAGGTGGCTCTGGTCGTGGACGAGCAGAACCGGGTGACGGACTACACCCTCTATGCCCTGGGAATCCTGGACATTTCCACCCTTCGGGACGCCATTCAGGAGAAAATGGAGGGCGGAGACCCGGAGATCGACACCACTACCAAGGAATATTCCTTCGACGACTTCCTGGGCATGACCTTCAAGCTGGTGCCCACCTCCTCCTACTATGCCGAGGAGGACGGGATCTGGGTGGACAAATCGGAGGACGAGGTCTACATGACCGGTGTTCTGAAGGACGCGGAGGATCTGACCATTGTGGGCATTCTCCGGCCCGAGGGAGACGCGGGTGCCAGCGCCTACGGCGTCATTGGCTACACCGGCGCGCTGATGGATCACCTGATCGCCCAGGTGGACGGCTCAGAGGTGGTGGCCGCCCAGCGGGAGGACCCGGACACGGACATTCTGACCGGTCTTCCCTTCCCCGATCCCGACGCGGAACCGGTGGTCTACACCATGGAGGAGATCCAGGCCATGCTCCCCGGGATGCCGGAGGAACAGGCCGCCCAGATCACCGGCAGCATTGCTCAGATGCGGCAGGCGGGAATGTCCGACGATCAGATCGCGGAAATGCTCTCAAGCCAGCTTGCCGGGGATTTTTCCACCTCCACCTATGAGGACAATCTCTCCGCACTCGGCGTCTCCAATTTGGATGAGCCCAGCTCCATCAACCTCTACCCCATCGATTTTGAGGCCAAGGACGCCATCGCGGACATTATCGCGGACTACAATAAAGAGAAAGACAGCGAGGATCAAATCACCTACACGGACTATGTGGGGCTGATGATGAATTCCGTCACCACCATCATCAACGCCATCAGCTATATACTCATCGCCTTTGTGGCCATCTCCCTGGTGGTGTCCTCCATCATGATCGGCATCATCACCAACATCTCCGTTTTGGAGCGGACCAAGGAGATCGGCATTCTTCGGGCCGTGGGCGCCTCCAAAAAGGATGTGGGCCGGGTGTTCAACGCCGAGACCGTCATTGAAGGTCTGGCGGCGGGCCTGGTGGGCATCGGCATCACGGAGCTGCTGATCGTGCCCATCAACCATCTGATCGAGACCATCGCCGGCATTGCCGCCAAGGCGTATCTGGACCCGGTGGCGGCGGTGATTTTGGTGGGAATTTCCGTGTTTTTGACCTTTATCGCCGGTCTAATCCCCGCCCACAGCGCCGCCAACAAGGACCCGGTGGTGGCTCTGCGGACTGAATAAGCCGTTCTGATGATTCATTTAAAAGTTGCGCCGCTCCCCAGCCGGGGAGCGGCGTAAATTTTAGGAGCCCTTCCGAAGCTCGATGATCTGATCCCGCAGGACCGCCGCGTATTCGTATTCCATCATCCGGGCGGCCTCCTTCATCTGCTTTTCCAACCGGGCGATCTCCCGTTCCTTCTCCGCCTTGGTCATCTTGATGCCGTTGCGGCCCTTCCGCTCGGCGGTGGGGCTGGAAATTTCGATCAGGTCCCGGACGGATTTGATGACCGTCTTGGGGACGATGCCGTGGGCCCGGTTGAACTCGTCCTGGATCTTCCGGCGGCGCTGGGTTTCCCGGATCGCCACACCCATGGAGTCCGTCACCGTGTCGGCGTACATGATCACCTTGCCCCCGGCGTTCCGTGCGGCCCGGCCAATGGTCTGGATCAAACTGGTCTCGGAGCGGAGAAATCCCTCCTTGTCCGCGTCCAGGATGGCCACCAGACTCACCTCCGGCAGGTCCAGGCCCTCCCGCAGCAAATTGATGCCCACCAGCACGTCGAATTTTGCCATTCGCAGGTCCCGGATGATCTCCATCCGCTCCATGGCGCCGATATCCGAGTGCATATAGCGGACCTTGATCCCCGCTTTTTGAAGGTAAACCGTCAGATCCTCCGCCATTTTCTTGGTCAGGGTGGTCACCAGGACCCGCTCCTGCCGGGCGGTCCGGGCGTTGATCTGGCCGATCAGGTCGTCGATCTGGCCCTGGATGGGTCGGACCTCCACCTCCGGGTCCAGCAGGCCCGTGGGGCGAATCACCTGCTCCACGATCTGGCCGGAGCGGGACTTCTCGTACTCCGACGGGGTGGCGGAGACATAGATGATCTGGTTGAGCTTGCTGTCAAATTCCTCAAAATTCAAAGGCCGGTTGTCATAGGCCGAGGGCAGGCGGAAGCCGTAGTTCACCAGGGCCTCCTTCCGGCTCCGGTCCCCGGCGTACATGGCCCGGCACTGGGGAATGGTCACATGGCTCTCGTCGATGAACAGCAGAAAGTCCTTGGGAAAATAGTCTAAAAGGGTGGTGGGCGGCGTCCCCGGGGCCCGGCCGGAAATCACTCGGGAGTAGTTCTCGATGCCGTTGCAAAAGCCGATCTCTGTCATCATTTCCAGGTCGTAGGCCGTCCGCTGGGCGATGCGCTGGGCCTCGATGAGCTTGTCATGGGCCCGGAACCAGGCCACCTGCTCGTCGCACTCCTTCTGGATCTCCAGCATGGCCCGCTGCATCTTTTCCTTGGAGGTGACGTAGTGGCTGGCGGGGTAAATGGCCACATGCTCCACATACCGCTCCGCCATGCCGGTGACGGCGTTGATCTCCGCGATCCGGTCGACCTCGTCCCCGAAAAACTCCACCCGGATGGCCCGGCCGGACCAGTAGGCGGGATAGACCTCCAGGGTGTCCCCCCGGACCCGGAATTTGTTCCGGGAGAAGTCCAGGTCGTTTCGCTCATAGCGGATCTCCGCCAGTTTGCGGAGAATCTCGTCCATGGTCCGCTCCTGGCCCACCCGGAGGGAAATGACCATGTTCTTATAGTCGATGGGGTCGCCCAGGCCATACAGGCAGCTCACGGAGGCCACCACGATCACGTCCCGCCGCTCAAAAAGGGCAGAGGTGGCGCTGTGGCGCAGCCGGTCGATTTCCTCGTTCACGGCGGCGTCCTTTTCAATATAGGTGTCCGTGTGGGCGATATAGGCCTCGGGCTGATAATAGTCGTAGTAGGAAATGAAATACTCCACAGCGTTGTTGGGGAAAAACTCCCGAAACTCGGAGCAGAGCTGGGCCGCCAAGGTCTTGTTGTGGGCCAACACCAGGGTGGGCCGGTTTAAATTGGCGATCACCGAGGCCATGGTGAAGGTCTTGCCGGAGCCGGTGACGCCCAAAAGGGTCTGCTCCCGCAGGCCCCAGTTCACCCCGTTGGTCAGGGCCTGAATGGCCTCCGGCTGGTCCCCGGCGGGGGTGTAATCCGATACAAGGGTAAATTGATCCATTTTACTTCCTTTCACCGGGCCGGTAGTACCCGGACTGGGCCAGGGAGACATAGTCCCCGTCCGCCACCACGATGTGGTCCGCCAGGCACACCTCCACCGCCGCCAGGGCGTCCGCTACCATCTGGGTGGTGCGCACATCTTCTCCGGAGGGCAGGGCCAGGCCGCTGGGGTGGTTGTGGGCCAGCACCACGGAGGTGGCGTTGGCCCAGAGAGCCACCTCCACGATCCGGCGGATGGACACGGCGGCGGAGTTGATGCTCCCCTCCCCCACCTTTTTGCAGCACAGCACCTTGCACTTGGCGTCCAGGCACAGGAGAAACACGGTCTCCTCGGGCAGGCAGTGGAAATAACCCAGCAGGTACTCCCCGCACTTTTCCGTGGTGTTCAGGATCCTGGTGCCGGTGGTGCGGTTCACCAAATAGTACCGGGCCAGGGCCGGCACCAGGCGCAAAAGCGTGGAAGCGTTCTCCCCCACGCCCTCTACCCGCTCCAGCTCCTCCGCCGGAGCCTCCAGTACCTGGGCAAGGGAACCGAAGTGCTCCAGCAGCGCCTCGGCGATGGGCCGGGTGTCCTTCCTGGGCACACAATAGAACAGCAAAAGCTCCAAAACGTACACCTGCTCGAAATTATCCAGCCCTTCCGCGCGGAAACGGTTTTTCAGCCGCTGACGGTGCCCATCATGATTGACCATATTTTTCACCTCTGCCCTTGTTTCCCCTTGCTATTTTTTTACTTTTTCGCTAAAATAGGATTATCGAATTTCGTCGAAACCTGCCGCCGCAAGTTTTTTGAAATTCTGCGCAAGATATGCCTTGGGGTCTGCCCCAGGCTTACCAGGCATGGGGCCCCGTCCCCCGCCGTCGTGAGGAGGAAATGTCATGGAACGACCCAATGACGCAATGGAACTGCTGGATCTGATGCTCCAGCCCGCGTTCTGCGTAAAAGATGGCCGGATTCAGAAGGTCAACGCCGCAGCCGCCAGCCGGATGCTCTCCGTAGGAGATTCGCTGGGCCCGCTGCTGCGCACCGGTCAGGAGGAATACGCCGCCTTCACCGGCGGATGTCTCTATCTGGTCCTGGAGATCAGCGGCGCGCCCTGCGGCGCCTCCGTCACCCGCCACGGGGACACGGATGTGTTTCTATTGGAGCAGGACGAAGAGCAGGAAAATCTGCGGGCTATGGCCCTGGCGGCTCAGGAACTGCGGGAGCCCCTGTCCGTGATCATGACCGTCACCGACGCGCTGTTCCCGCTCTTGACCTCCCAGGAAAGGGGCATGGACGCCCAAACCGCCCGGATCAACCGGGGGCTTTTCCAAATGCTCCGGGTGGTGAGCAATATGTCCGACGCCGCCCGGTTCTCCGGGGAGACCGCCGGCCACATGGAGACCCGGGACATCTCTCAAATCTTCGACGAGCTGTTTGAACGGGCCGAGGGACTGATGGCCCACACCGGCCTGACCCTCCACTATACCGGATTGCGGCAGCGGGTCTTCTGCCTGGTGGACGGGGAACGGCTGGAGCGGGCGGTGTACAACCTCCTGTCCAACGCCATGAAGTTCACCCCCAAGGGCGGCGCCGTGGAGGCCAAGGTCCAGCGGAAGGGAGAGAAGCTCTACCTCTCCGTTCAGGACAACGGCTGCGGCGTGCCGGAAGCGATCCAGTCCACCATCTACTCCCGCTATCTGCGGCAGCCGGGGGTGGAGGACGGGCGGTACGGCATCGGCCTGGGCATGCTGCTGGTGCGTTCCGCCGCCGCCTGCCATGGCGGCACCGTGCTGATGGAACAGGTGCCCGGCGGCGGGGTGCGGTTTACCATGACCGTGGCTATCCGCCAGAACGCCCGACCCGCCCTGCGCAGTCCCATGCTGCAGGTGGACTACGCCGGGGAGCGGGATCACGCCCTGACGGAGCTTTCCGACTCCCTGCCCAGCCTTTTATACAACAATATCAACTGATCTGCTCCCCGGCTCGCCGGGGAGTTTTTTCAGCCCTCCAGGCACCGGCGGAGATACCTCCCGGTATAGCTGGCCGGACATTGGGCCACCTCCTCGGGAGTGCCCTCCGCCACCAGGTAGCCGCCCTCGTCGCCCCCCTCGGGGCCCAGGTCGAGAATATAATCCGCCGTCTTGATCACGTCCAGATTGTGCTCGATCACCACCACGGTGTTGCCCATATCCACCAGCGCCTGAAGCACTTGGATCAGCTTGGCCACGTCCGCCGCGTGAAGGCCGGTGGTAGGCTCGTCGAGAATATAGATGGTCTTTCCCGTGGAGGCGCGGGCAAGCTCCGTGGCCAATTTTACCCGCTGGGCCTCGCCGCCGGAAAGCGTGGTGCTGGATTGACCCAGCTTTACATAACCCAGACCCACCTCCACCATGGTCTGGGCCTTTCGGCGGATCTTGGGCAGATTTTCAAAGAAATCCACCGCCTCCTCCGCCGTCATGTCCAGCACCTGGGCAATGTTTTTGCCCTTATAGAGTACCTCCAGGGTCTCCCGGTTGTATCGCTGCCCGTGGCAGACCTGGCAGGGAACGTACACGTCCGCCAGGAAGTGCATCTCAATTTTCACCAGGCCGTCGCCGCAGCAGGCCTCGCAGCGGCCGCCCTTGACGTTGAAGGAGAACCGGCCCGGGCCGTAACCCCGCATTTTCGCGTCGGCGGTGGAGGCGAACAGGTCCCGAATGTCGTTGAACAGCCCCGTATAGGTGGCCGGGTTGGAGCGGGGGGTGCGGCCGATGGGGCTCTGGTCGATATCGATGACCTTGTCCAAGTTTTCCAGGCCCGTGATCCCCCGGCAGGCCCCCGGGCGGGTCCGGGCGTGGTTCAGCTTGCTTAAGAGGGTCTTGTTCAGCACCTCCCCTACCAGGCTGGACTTGCCGGAGCCGGAAACGCCGGTGACGCAGGTGAAGGTGCCCAGGGGGATCCGCACATCGATGTCCTTTAGGTTATTCTCCGCCGCCCCCAGAATTTGCAGGTACTGCCCGTTTCCAGGCCGGCGGCGGGCCGGCACCGGGATCCGCTTGGCCCCGGACAGGTACTGCCCGGTGACGGACCTAGGCTCCGCCATAATGTCCGCCAGGGTGCCGGCGGCCACGATCTCACCGCCGTGGCTTCCCGCGCCGGGGCCCACGTCCACAATAAAATCGGCGGCGCGCATAGTGTCCTCGTCATGCTCCACCACGATCAGGGTGTTCCCCAAGTCCCGAAGGCGCTTCAAGGTGGCCAGCAGCTTATCGTTGTCCCGCTGGTGCAAGCCAATGGAGGGCTCGTCCAGGATATACAGCACCCCCATCAGGGAGGAGCCGATCTGGGTGGCCAGGCGGATCCGCTGGCTCTCTCCGCCGGAAAGGGTGGCGGAGGAGCGGGACAATGTCAAATACTGAAGTCCCACGTCCTTCAAAAACTGGAGCCGGGCGCGGATCTCCCGCAGAATCTGCTGGGCGATTACCGCCATGTTCCCCTCCAAATGGAGGCCGTCCACAAATTCCAGGGCCTTGCCCACGCTCATGCGGCAGAAGTCCATGATGCCGATGCCCCCCACGGTGACGGCCCGGGCGATGTCCGAAAGCCGGTCCCCATGACACTGGGGACAGGGGGCGGTGGCCATGCAGCTCTCCAGCTCCTTCCGGGCGGCGTCGGACTGGGTCTGCCGGTAGCGGCGGCTGATGTTGGGCAGGATGCCCTCGAAGGGCTGCTCCAGCACCCCCATGCCGCTGCCCCGGTTGTAGGTCATCCGCAGCTTTTCGCCCTTGGTGCCCCAGAGGATCACATCCATGGCCTCCCGGGACAGCTCCTTCACCGGGGCGGTGAGGGAAAAGCGGTATTTCTGGGCCAGGGCCTCAAAATACATCCGGAAAATGGAGTCGGTCCGGGCGCTGCTCCACCCTGGGGCCTGGATGGCCCCGTCAAAGATGGATTTGTCCCGGTCCGGGATCACCAGGTCCTCGTCCGCCACCAGCTGGAAGCCCAGGCCGGAGCAGCTGGGGCAGGCTCCGGAGGGATTATTGAAGGAAAACATCCTTGGCTCCAGCTCCGACAGGCTGATGCCGCAGTCCTCGCAGGCGTAGTTTTGGGAGAAGGAGATCTCCTCCCCCCGGTCCGGCAGCTGGATGATCACCAAGCCCCCGGAACGGGCGCAGGCGGTCTCAATGGAGTCGGTGAGCCGGCGTCGCTGGCCGGGGCGCAGCACCAGCCGGTCCACCACCAACTCGATATTATGCTTTTTGTTCTTTTCACAGGGCACCGGCTCGTTGAGATCGTAGAGGATCCCGTCCAGCCGGGCCCGGGTGAAGCCCGCCTTCCGGGCGTCCTCAAAGACCTTGGCGTGCTCGCCCTTCTTCCCCCGGATCACGGGACTCAGCACCACAAACCGGGTCCCCTCCCCCAGGGCCTCCACCCGGTCCACGATCTGGTCGATGGTCTGCCGGGCGATCTCCTTGCCGCACTTGGGGCAGTGAGGGATCCCCACCCGGGCCCAGAGAAGACGGAGATAGTCGTAAATTTCCGTCACCGTGCCCACGGTGGAGCGGGGGTTTTTGGAGGTGGTCTTCTGGTCGATGGAGATGGCCGGGGACAGTCCCTCGATGGAATCCACGTCCGGCTTGTCCATCTGGCCCAAAAACTGCCGGGCGTAGGAGCTGAGACTCTCCACATACCGCCGCTGGCCCTCGGCAAAAATGGTGTCAAAGGCCAGACTGGACTTGCCGGAGCCGGACAGCCCCGTAAACACCACCAGGGAGTCCCTGGGGATGGTAAGATCCACGTTTTTCAGATTGTTCTCCCGGGCGCCCCGGACGCGAATCGTGTCGTTCATTGCTTGCTCCTCAGATCAAATATTTTCATTTTATTGTACCACGTTCCGGGACAGGGCGCAAGAGGAATCTCAAACAAAATTTCGTTTTTGCCTTTCGTCGCTTTTACAGAAGTTTCTTTCCGAATCCCGGCAATTTTCGGTGGAATTTCCGCGTTTCCGGTGTTGCTTTTTCCAGGGCGAGGATGTTATAATAGGGCCGTACCGCTTCCCGGGAGGGAGCAGAAATAAATAAAGCGAGGTATTCCAAAATGGTTGCGTACGAGGATATCATCAAAGTATTCTGCGGCAACTCCAGTCCGTCTTTCGCCAAGACCATTTGCCAGGAGCTGCAAGTGGAAATGGGGAAAAGCACCGTCACCACCTTCGCGGACGGCGAAGCATCCGTTTCCCTGGAGGAGACCGTTCGCAACGCGGACGTGTTTCTGGTCCAATCCACCTGCAAGCCCGTCAACGACCGGCTCATGGAGCTGCTGGTCATGATCGACGCCTGCCGCCGGGCCTCCGCCGGCCGGATCACCGCCGTTATCCCCTACTTTGGCTATGCCCGCCAAGACCGGAAGGCCAAAAGCCGGGACCCCATCTCCGCCAAGCTGGTGGCCAACATGATCACCGCCGCCGGCGCCGACCGGGTGCTGACCATGGACCTCCACGCCGCCCAGATCCAGGGCTTCTTCGACATTCCCGTGGATCATCTTTTAGGCAATCCCTCCTTTGTCAAGTACTATCTGAACAAGTTCCCCGAGGATCAGTTTAACCACGACGAGTTTGTAGTAGTCTCCCCCGACGTGGGCTCCGTGGCCCGGGCCCGGGCCTTTGCCGCCAAGGTCCACATGGGCCTGGCCATCGTGGACAAGCGCCGCCAGAAGGCCAACGAGTGCGAGGTCATGAACGTGGTGGGCGACGTGAAGGGCAAGACCTGCCTGCTCTACGACGACCTGGTGGACACCGCCGGTTCCCTGTGCAACGCCGCCAAGGCGCTGGTGGAAGTGGGCGGCGCCAAGGAAGTTTACGCCTGCGCCACCCACGGCGTGCTGTCCGGTCCCGCCTACCAGCGCATCCAGGACAGCTACATTCAGGAAATGGTCTTCCTGAACACCATCCCCCTGCCGGAAAACGTGCCCTGCGACAAGATCCGCCAGCTGGACGTGGCCCCCATTTTCGCCCGGGCCATCTCCCACATCCACGGCGGCACCTCCATCGCGGACCTGTTCTAACGTGTTGTTCGGTCCGAAGAAGGAGACCTGGCTCATCGTCGGTCTGGGAAACCCCGGTGTAGAGTACGAGAAAAGCCGCCACAACAGCGGCTTCCGGGCCCTGGACGCCCTGGCGGGGAAACTGGGCTGCAAGGTGGATAAACTGAAATTCCAAGGACTCTACGGCCAGGCGGACTACCAGGGGCGGCGGCTGCTGCTGCTCAAGCCCCAGACCTATATGAATCTGTCCGGCCGGGCGGTGCTTGCCATGTCCTCCTACTACCAGATCCCGCCGGAACGGATTGTGGTGCTGTTTGACGACATCTCCCTGGAGCCGGGCCGGCTCCGGGTCCGGGGGGACGGCTCCGCCGGGGGCCACAACGGCATCAAGTCCATCATCGCCGAGCTGGGGAGTCAGGATTTCCCCCGGGTGAAGATCGGCGTGGGGGCCAAGCCCCACCCGGACTACGATCTGGCGGACTGGGTCCTGTCCCGATTCTCCGCCGCAGAGGAGGAAAAACTCCTGCCCGCCCTGGACCGGGCGGCGGAGGCGGCCCTCTGGGTGGTCACCCGGGGCGTCGGCGAGGCCGCCAACCGGTTCAACGGAAAAATTGATTGAAAAAAATGGTCATAACGCCACGGAAAGGGGAAAAACTCCCCTTTCCGCGTTGTGACGTGGAGGAAAAAATATGTCTGTGCTTCTTTCTGCCCTCAACGCCCTGCCGGAATACCCAATTCTGCTGAAAACCCTGAAAAAAGGCCGCTCCGCTGCCGTCACCGGCATCGGGCAGATCAACCGCACCCATCTGATCGCCGGGCTGCGGCAGGATCTGTCCGCGCCCATGGTAGTGCTGTGCCAGGACGACATGGCTGCCAAGCGGCTTCAGGAGGAGCTGAAGGATTTTCTGGGCCGCGCCCCAGCCATCCTCCCCGCCCGGGAGCTGACCCTGTACGACGCCTCAGCGGTGAGCCGGGAGTGGGAGCAGAAGCGCCTGGCCGCCCTCTATGCCCTGGCCTCCGGAAAGGAGGATCTGCAGATCTGGCCCTGGGAGGCCCTGAGCCAGCGCACCATGCCGAAGGAGGTCCTTTTTTCGGCGGTGTTCACCCTGGAGCTGGGGAAGGACTATCCCCTGGACGATCTGCTGGACCGGCTGACCCAGGGCGGCTACAACCGGTGCGCCATGGTGGAGGGGCCGGGGCAGTTCGCCCTTCGGGGCGGCATTTTGGACGTCTTTTCTCCCGGGGACGCCCAGCCCTTCCGGGCGGAATTTTTCGGAGACACCCTGGACGCCCTGGGCCGGTTCGACCCGGACACCCAGCGCAGGACCGAAAATGTGGAATCCGTTACGGTCCTGCCCGTGGGGGAAACCCAGCCGGCCCTCCACCCGGAGGGGGTCCAGGGGCTGTGCCAGGACCTGCGGGGTCTGATCGCCCGCCAAAAACGGCGGAAGAACAAAAACGAGGCCCTGATCGCCACCCTGGAAAAGGACCTGGAAAAATATGAAAACGGGGCTCAAAACGCCGCCTCCGACCGGTACATGGCCCTGATCTATCCCCAGATGACCACCGCGCTGGACTACCTGCCGGAGGGAGCGGTGGTGGTCCTCTGCGACCAGGCGGGGCTTCACCGGGCCGCCCGGACCCGTACCGAGGAGATGGGCCTTCAACTGGACAGTCTGCTCCAGTCCGGGGCCGTCATGGGCGAGCTGTGCGACTACGTCTGCCAGTGGGAGGATTTCTGCGGACTGCTGAAGGGCAAGACCGTCGTTTATCTGGACGCCTTCGGCGGGGCCTCCTACCCCGAGGAAAATTTACCCCGCCAGCTGCTGCCCCTGGCCGCCAAGCAGCTGCCCAGCTACGCCGGCAGTCTGGACACCGCCGCCGGGGATCTGAAGCACTATCAGGATCTGGGCTTTGCCAGCCTGGTCCTGTGCGGCACCCGCCGGCGGTCGGAGCTGCTGCTGGAGCTGCTTCAAAGCCGGGGCATCAACGCCTCCATCCGAATCCCCCTGGAGGAGCTTCCGGGGCCGGGGCAGATCTTCCTGGGGGAAGGAGCCCTGCCCTTCGGCATGGAATACCCGGAGGCCAAGCTGGCGGTCCTCACTGAGGGCCAGCTGATCACCCGGGAGGCCCCTAAACGGAAGGTGAAAAAGGCCGCCACCAACCGGCAGAAGCTCCGGTCCTTCACAGACCTGACCCCCGGAGATCTGGTGGTCCACGAGAGCTACGGCATCGGCCGGTTTGTGGCCATGGAGCAGATCAAGGTGGACGGGGCGGTGAAGGACTATATCAAAATCGCCTACCAGGGCTCGGATACCCTCTTCGTCCCCGCCACCCAGCTGGACCTGGTGAGCAAATACATCGGCGGCGGGGAGGACGCCAACGTCCGGCTGAATAAAATCGGCTCCGACGCCTGGCAGAAGACCAAGGCCAAGGCCCGGAAGGCCGCCAAGGATATGGCTGGGGAGCTGATCCAGCTCTACGCCGCCCGGAAGCGGCAGCCCGGCTTCGCCTTCGCCGCCGATTCCCCCTGGCAGAGGGAATTTGAGGACAACTTCCCCTATCCGGAGACCGACGACCAGCTCCGGTGCATCGGGGAGATCAAGGCTGATATGGAGTCCCCCGCCCCCATGGACCGGCTGCTCTGCGGGGACGTGGGCTTCGGCAAGACCGAGGTGGCCCTCCGGGCGGTGATGAAGGCCGTGATGGATTCCAAGCAGTGCGCCATTCTGGTGCCCACCACGGTGCTGGCCCAGCAGCACTACCAGACCGCCGTCAGCCGGTTCCGGGGCTTCCCGGTGAATATCGAGGTGCTGAGCCGGTTCCGCTCCCCCAACGAGCAGAAGAAAACCCTGCAGAATCTCCGCGCCGGCCTGACCGACGTGATCATCGGCACCCACAAGCTGCTGCAAAAAAACGTAGAATTTAAGGACCTGGGCCTGCTGATCGTGGACGAGGAGCAGCGGTTCGGCGTCAGCCACAAGGAGCGCTTGAAGGAGATGTCCAAGGGCGTGGACGTGCTGACCCTCTCCGCCACCCCCATCCCCCGGACGCTGAACATGGCCCTGTCGGGTCTGCGGGACATGTCCACCATCGAGGAGCCCCCGGCGGACCGGTACCCGGTGCAGACCTTCGTCATGGAGCACAACCCCGCCATTCTGGACGACGCCATCCGGCGGGAGCTTCTGCGGGGCGGCCAGGTCTACTATCTCCACAACCGGGTGGAGACCATCGACCAGTGCGCCGCCGCCCTGAAAAAGCGGATCCCCGGGGCCTCCATTGCCGTGGCCCACGGGAAGATGGGCGAGGACGCTCTGGGGGAAGTGATGCAGGCCATGGCGGACGGGCAGATCCAGATCCTGGTGTGTACCACCATCATCGAGACGGGGCTGGACATTCCCAACGTCAACACCCTGATCATCGAAAACGCCGACCGGTTTGGTCTGAGCCAGCTCCACCAGCTCCGGGGCCGGGTGGGCCGGTCCACCCGCCACGCCTACGCCTATTTCACCTACCGGCCGGACAAAATGCTGACGGAGGTGGCGGAAAAGCGGCTCTCCGCCATCCGGGACTTTGCCGAGTTCGGCTCCGGCTTTAAAATCGCCATGCGGGATCTGGAAATTCGGGGCGCGGGGAATCTGCTGGGGGCGGAGCAGTCGGGGCATATGCTCTCCGTGGGCTACGATATGTACCTCAAGCTCCTGGACGAGGCGGTGCTGGAGGAACGGGGGGAAAAGCCCCGGGAGCCGGACTGCACCGCCGACCTCAACGTCACCGCCAATGTGGACGCCTCCTATGTGGCCCGGGGAGAGGAACGGATGGACCTGTACCGCCGGATGGCGGCCATCCGCACCCAGGCCGACGCCGACGACCTGCTGGACGAGGTGGTGGACCGGTACGGCGAGCCGCCCAAGGGGGTCCTCAATTTGATCGACATTGCCCTGCTCCGGGCAAAGGCCAAGAGCCTGGGCATCCGGGACATCCGGCAGAAGGCCGGGGATCTGCTGTTCACCCTGGGGCAGCTGGATTTCCAGGCGGTCAGCGCCCTGTGCGCCACGCCGGAGTACAAAAACCGGGTGCAGCTGCTGGCCAACAGCAAGGTGCCGGTGCTGCGGCTCCGGCTGGCCGCGGGCGTGGACAGTTTGAAGCAGGCCAAGGCCTTTCTGGGAAAATACGAGGGCGTGATCCCCGGAAATTAACAATTTGTTACAATTTGTCCCGTGCCATTGAATTTACGGAAAACTGTGATACAATAATACCACAGAAAAGAGGAGTTCTCACTTCACAGAGGAGGAAAGGAAATGGCTCGTAAGAAAAAATACCGGGGCAAGCATCAGGCCGCCCGGCAGGAGCCGCCCGTCAACGCCGCGCTGATCGCCGTGCTGGCCACCATTTTACTGGTGGCGGTGCTGATCGCGCTGTTCCTGCTGATCACCAAGCCCTGGGAAAGCGGCGGGACCATCTACCAGGGAGTCTTCGCCGCCGGGATCGATTTGGGCGGCATGACCCAGAAGGAGGCGGAAGACGCCCTGCGCAGGACCGCCGCCGATACCTACAGCCGGCAGGCCATGGTGGTTCGAGTGGGCGAAAGGAGCATTGAGCTGAACCCCGAAAGTACCCGGGTCCAGCTGGACGCGGCCGCCGTGGCCCGGGAGGCCTATGAATACGGCCGACGGGGCTCTCAGCAGGAGCAGGAACAGGCCCAGGAGCAGGCCCGGATCGACGGCTATACGGTGGATCTGACGGACCATCTCAATTTGGATATGGACGCCATCAGCCGGGCGGTGGGGATGCTGGGCGCGGAATTTCAGGCCGGCGCGGAGTGGCATTTAGAGGGCGAGCAGCCCAGCCTGGCGATGGATCAGCCCAATACCGAAAATCAAACCCTGGTGATCACCCTGGGCACCGAATTAAGCCTGGACGCCGACGCCCTGACCCGGCAGATCCTGGAGGCTTACAATGAGAACCGGTTCCTGGTGGAGATCCCTCAGGATCAGATGGGCATCGCGTCGGTGGATCTGGATGCCATCTATGAAAGCTGCTATGTGGCCCCGGTGGACGCCGAGATCGATGAGAAGACCTACACCGTCCTGTCCCCGGGAAGCTACGGCTACGGTTTCGACCTGGAGGCCGCCCGGGCCCAGCTCAGCGCCGCCCAGCCCGGCGACGTGCTGCGGATCCCCCTGGAGCGGATCGAGCCCGCCGTCACCGCGGGGACCGTCACGAATCAGTTCCGGGATGTTTTGGCCTCCTACTCCTCCCCCTACGACCCCAGCGACACGGACCGGACAGAGAACCTCCGCCTGGCCTGTCAGGCCATCAACGGTCTGGTGATGCAGCCCGGGGACGTGTTTTCCTACAACGATACCCTGGGCCAGCGCACCGAGGAGAAGGGCTACCGCCCCGGGGACGCCTACGTCAACGGAGAGACGGTGAAGACCATCGGCGGCGGCATCTGCCAGGTGTCCTCCACCCTGTACTACTGCGCCATGGTAGCGGATCTGGAGATCCTGGAGCGGGACTGCCATATGTTCGCGCCCACCTATGTCCCCCTGGGCATGGACGCCACCATCAACTGGGAGACCATTGATTTCAAATTCCGCAACTCCACAAAATATCCCCTCCGCATTGAGGCCAGTCTGGAACCGGATCAGGTCACTGTCCGGCTCCTGGGCATCGACGACAAGGACTACTATGTGAAGCTGGAGTATGAAATTCTGGAGACCATCGACTTTGCCACCGTGTATAAGGAGATGGCCTTCGGCAACGAGGGCCACTATGTGGACGGCGACGTGATCGTCACCCCCTATACCGGCTACGAGGTGCAGACCTACCGGTGCAAATATGACCGGAATACCGACGATCTGATCTCCCGGGAGGAGGAGGCATACTCCCGCTACGATCCCCGGGACGAGGTCATCTGCAAGATCATCATGAGCATCCCCGACGATCTGCTCACCGGCGGCGGCGTAGGCGCCGGCGGCAGCGGTTAACAAAAAAGGACCGGCTTCGGGCATTTGCCCGGAGCCGGCGTTTTTTCATTTGGATGGGAGGGGGCTTACCTCCAGGTGGTAGTCAATATCCCCCGCCGCGGACTGCTCGATCTCAATGTGGTAGGCCAGGTCGATGGTGCCCCCGTTTTCGCTAAGCTCGTAGGTCACCTCCGTGGCGGTGACTGTGACCATCAAAGCGCCAAACTCCATCTGGTACAGGGAATCGTGGCTCATGCCCTTGCGGAACACCATCTGGGAGCACAGCGGTCCCTTCCGGGTCAGGGTGACCTGCCCCGGCTCGGCGGTGAAGGTGGTGGTCACACCCTCCAGCCCGGTCAGGTCGCTCTCCTCATAGCTCAGGAGCCATCCCTGCTGCCAGGGGGTTAGGGTGCCCTCGGTGACCAGCTCCACCGTCTCCGGGTCCTGGCCGGAATAGGACTGGCGGCCCCGGATGGACAGCAGCACCGGAATATTCATCGTCTGACCTCCCGGGCCAGCCGCAGCAGCTCGTCGATGAGCTGGCCGTAGGGGATGCCGCTGGCGGCAAAGAGCTTGGGGTACATGGAGATGGAGGTGAAGCCCGGCAGGGTGTTGATCTCATTGAATACCGGGCGGTTGTCCTTGTAGGTCACGAAGAAGTCCACCCGGCTCAGGCCCCGGCAGCCGATCACCTGATAGATCCGCACCGCCATGTCCCGGACCCGCTCCGCCACCTCCTCGTCGATCCGCGCGGGAATGTATGCGGTGGACGTGTCGGTGATATACTTGGCATTGTAGTCGTAAAACTCCGCGCCGGAGTCGATCTGCCCACAGATAGAGGCCACCGGGCTTTCATTGCCCATTACCGCCACCTCGATCTCCCGGCCGTCGATAAATTCCTCCACCAGGATCTTCTCGTCATAGATCCCCGCCTCCAGCAGGGCCCGGCGCAGGTCCTCCCGGGAGGCGGCTTTGGAGACGCCTACGGAAGAGCCGGTCCCCGCCGGCTTGACGAACATGGGATAGGAAAAACGGGCCTCCAGGCCGTCCAGAACCGGGTCCATCCGGTTGTCCAGGTCGCCCAGGCGGACCAGGCTCCACTTGGCCTGGGGGATGCCGGCGTTGTCCACCACCAGCTTGGTCAGGGTCTTATCCATGGCCACGGCGGAAGCCGCCACATGAGAGCCCACATAGGGGATTCCGGAAAGCTGAAGCAGACCCTGCATGGCCCCGTCCTCCCCGTTCTCCCCGTGGAGTACCGGGAACACCACGTCGATATGCTCCCGCACCACGTTTTCCCCCTCGAAGCTCAGCAGGCCCTGGCCCCGCACCGGAGAAATGGCCGCCCGGCGGTTCCCGGGATAGGTACGCCACTGGCCCGAGGGCAGCATGGAATAGTCCCGGCCGGTAAACAGCAGCCAGTCCCCCTCCTTGGTGATGCCCACAGGGAAAATATTGTATTTTTCCGGGTCCATGTCGTTCAGCACCGACTCCGCCGAACGCAGAGAGACCTCATGCTCCGGACTCATGCCGCCAAACAGGACGCAGACGCTTAATTTTTTCATGGAAGAACCCTCCCGGTGCCCGCGGAAGAAAAAACCGCGGAATTTTCAAAAATCATCTGGAAATACGGAAACAACGTGCTATAATATAGGAAAGGACAGGGGCGCGCACCCAGAAAGGAGGCCCAATATGCAGCTTGAACTGACGCCGAAGGAATTTCGCCGCCTGCTGGATCTGGTGTATATCGGAAACTGGGTCCTGAACTCCACCCGGGGCGACGACCGCTTCAAAGACTATGACGATCTGGAGAGCAAGCTCTTCGGTCTGTGCCGCAGCGTGGGCATGGGCGCTCTGGTGGAGCGGTGGCAGGGGGAAAACGTCCCCTCCCAGGCCTACACCGAGGGCGGCATCCACGAGGCCATTGCCTACTACGAGGACAACGTGTTCTATGAGATCCTGGCGGAGGAGCTTTCCCGCCGGGACATGGATTACGCGGAGATCACCGACGAAAACTATGAGGAGATCGTCTCCCGCATGGACCGGTATATGGATGAGTTCCAGCTCAGCGGCGTGGACCATTTGGTTCTGGAAGACGAATAAATCCCGGTCAATCCCAGCCCCGCCAATTTGGCGGGGCGTTTTTTTATCGCAAAAGTGCCTCGCCCGCCCGATAGATGTCCCCGGCGCCGACCGTGAGGATCACGTCCCCCGGCTGGGCCAGCTCCCGCAGGCAGGCGGTGACCTCCGGCAGGGTCTCACAATACACCGAGCAGGGGATCTGCTGCTGCAGATCCATGGAGGACACCCCGAGGGTATTCTGCTCCCGGGCGGCATAGATCTCCGCCAGGATCAGCCGGTCCGCCTTTTTCAGCTCCCGGACAAAATCATCGAACATGGCCCGGGTGCGGGAGTATGTATGGGGTTGGAAGGCCAGGACGATCCGCTTGTAGCCCAGGGAACGCACCGCCTCCATGGTCGCCGCCAGCTCGTCGGGATGGTGGGCGTAGTCATCGTACACATCCGCCCCGTTAAAGTGGCCCTTAAATTCCAGCCGCCGTCCGGCGCCCCGAAATTCCGCCAGTCCGACGGCCACCGCTTCTCCGGGAATCCCCAGCATCCAGGCGGCGCCCGCCGCCGCCAGGGCATTTTTGGCGTTGTGCTGCCCCAGGACCCCCAGGGAAAGGTGGCAGTACTTTTCCCCGTCGCAGATCACATCGAAATGCCGCCAGTCGGGGCTCATGTTCGCCGCATGGATCCGGTTCTGCTCCCCCAGACCGAAGGTCACATAGGACAGGCCCTTCAGCGCCTCTGAAACATGGGGATCGTCCCCGTTGGCAAGCACACCGGCGGTGGAAAGCTCGGCAAACTGCCGGAAGGACTTCTGAATGTCCTTCAAATCCTTAAAATAGTCCAGGTGGTCCTCCTCGATATTGAGGATCACGCTGATGGTGGGGGAGAAATTCAAAAAAGAGTCGCAGTATTCGCAGCTCTCCAAAATAATAGTGTCCCCCTTGCCAACCCGGTGCCCGGCGTGGAGCAGGGGCAGGTAGCCGCCGATCATCACCGTAGGGTCGGCGTGGGCGGCCATGAGGATATGGGTCACCATGGAGGTGGTAGTGGTCTTGCCGTGGGTGCCGGCAATGCACACCGCGTTTTTATAGGCCCGCATGATCACGCCCCAGGCCTGGGCCCGCTCAAACACCGGAATACCCATCATCCGGGCCGCGGCGATCTCGGGATTGTCGTTATGGGCGGCGGCGGTACGGATGATGCAGTCCGCCCCCCGGATATTTTCCGCCTGATGTCCGATGGTCACGGGAATCCCCTGGTCCATCAGCTCCTGGGTGGAGGCGGAGGCAGTCATATCCGATCCTGTGACATTCAGACCCATGCCCTTCAGCACCAGCCCCAGAGGCCGCATAGAAACCCCGCCGATGCCCACCAGATGGACGTGGGTGCCGGGAACCAGGTACTTCGCCAAAAGCTGGCCGCGATTGCGAGAAATCAAGAAAATGCCCCCTAATGATTCTAGTCCGTTAACTAAAGTATTATACAATGAATCCCCCGCTTTTACAACCAGCAAATTGCCCAAAAAAATCCAAGCGGGACAGTAAAATGAATATTATTCATTTAAAACGCAAGTATATTCTACCTCTGAAATGGATTTTTCAAGCGAATATCCGTTTATTCTCTTTAA
This sequence comes from uncultured Oscillospiraceae bacterium, assembly GCA_947626085.1. GTDB lineage: Bacteria > Bacillota > Clostridia > Oscillospirales > Oscillospiraceae > Faecousia. The sequence goes on along the minus strand of CANQQU010000001.1, from coordinate 88,655 downwards.
TTTTGAATAATTTTGTGTGTTTTCCCAGTTTTTGGGTGCGTTTTTACAAGCAAGATTGGATGATTATCCACTTGACTATGGATAATATGCGTTGTATAATGCACACGTTCCAAAAAGAAGCCGCAACATTCAGAGAATTGAAAAAGGAGATACTGTGATATGAAAAAATTCTTCGCGCTGACCCTCTGCGCCTGCCTGCTGCTGAGCCTGCTGGCGGGCTGCAACGCCGAACAGGTCCAGGACGACACCGACTACGCCTCCATGAGTCTGGAGGAGCTGAAACCCCTGCTGAAGACCGTGAAGGAAGGCACCCTGACCGTGGCCACCTCCCCCGACTTCGCTCCCTATGAGTTCTACGCCCTGGAAGACGGCGTTCCCAAGCTGGCGGGCTTTGACATGGCTCTGGCCCAGTACATTGCGGACCAGCTGGGCCTGACCCTGGAGATCGTGCCCATGGACTTCGACGGCACCATCAATGAGCTGGGCGCCAAGCGGTGCGATCTGAGCATGGCGGGCTACTCCCCTGACCCGGCCCGAGAAAAGTCCATGGACTTCTCCGACGTGTACTACACCGGCGGCCAGTCCTTCGTCACCGTTCAGGACAAGGCCGACCTGTTCCCCACCCTGGCCGACGCCAACAAGGCGGAGTACCACATCGGCGCCCAGATGGGCTCCATCCAGTACGGTCTGGCCCAGGAGAACACCCCCGACGCGGACATCGTGCAGCTGCCCAAGGTCACCGACATCATCGCGGAGCTGATCTCCGGGAAGCTGGACGGGGCCTTCATCGAGAGCGTGGTGGCGGAAACCTACGCCAAGAACTATCCTGAGCTGAAGGTGCTCCATCCGGTGCCCTATGACGCCGAGGGCTCCGTCATCGGCGTGAGCAAGGGTAACGGTCCCCTGCTGGCCGCCGTGAACAAGGTCCTGGCCACCGCTCTGGCCGACGGCACCTTCGCCGGCTTCGTGGAGGAGGCCAACATTCTGGCCAGCGGCAATACCTACGAGGGCCTGCTGGGTGAGAACGGCCAGCCCACCGAGGCCACCGAAGCGCCCACGGAATAAGCCTTCCCAATTTTAGTCTACATCTAAAAATCCATTCTTTCCCCCGGGGCTCCCTCCGGGGGAAAGGGCTGAAAGGAGCAACGCGATATGATCACCATTGAAGGCTTCCAGGCCGCGTTCAAATTCTGGATGCTGTTCCGGGACGGCCTGATCTGTACCCTCTGTCTGTCCGCCCTTACCGTGCTGTTCGGATTTATCCTGGCGCTTTTCGTCGCTCTGGCCCGAATGAGCAAATTCTGGCCCCTAAAGGCCCTGGCCACGGTGTATGTGGAGGTCCTCCGGGCCACCCCCATGCTGGTACAGCTGTTCATTGTCTACTATGTCCTGCTGGCGGGGGTGCAGCTGCCCACCTTCCGGCTCTTTGGAATCATTCCCTTTGAGCGGTTCTTCCCCGGCGTCATCGCCCTGTCCCTCAACTCGGCGGCCTACTTAAGCGAGATCATCCGATCCGGCATCCAGAGCATCGACCTGGGCCAGACCGAAGCCGCCCGGAGCCTGGGCATGACCCCGGTGCAGACCATGCGGTTCATCATCCTGCCCCAGGCCATCAAGAACATTCTCCCCGCCATCGCCAACGAGTTCGTGACCATCATCAAAGAGTCCTCCATCTGCTACACCATCGGCGTCCAGGAGCTCATGTTCGCCGCCAACTCGGTAAAGACCGCCATCTACTCCATGGGCGAGCCGGCCATCATCGCGGCCTGCGTCTATTTCTGCCTCACCTTCCCCACCAGCAAGATCATTGCCTATTTTGAAAGGAGAATGCGCCGTGGCGACAAGCGATAAGCTGATCCAAGTCCAGGACCTGTGCAAATACTACAATCGCGGCGCCCTCCACGCCCTGGACGGCGTCACCGTGGATGTGAACAAGGGCGACGTGATGGTAGTCATCGGCCCCTCCGGCTCCGGCAAGAGTACCTTCCTGCGGAGCCTGAACCTGCTGGAAACGCCCACCTCCGGCTCCATTCTCTTCGACGGGGTGGACATCACCAAGAAAAAATACAAAGACGAAACGGGCAAGACCGTCAAGCTCAACATCGACATTCATCGTCAGAAGATGGGCATGGTCTTCCAGCACTTCAACCTGTTCCCCCACATGACCATTCTGGACAACATGACTCTGGCTCCCATTCAGGTCAAGCATATGTCCAAGGGTCAGGCCGAGGAAAAGGCCAAGGGCCTGCTGGCCCGGGTGGGCCTGGAGGACCGGGCGGCGGCCTACCCCATTCAGCTCTCCGGCGGCCAAAAGCAGCGGATCGCCATCGTCCGGGCCCTGATGATGGAGCCGGAGGTCATGCTCTTCGACGAGCCCACCTCCGCCCTGGACCCGGAGATGGTGGGCGAAGTGCTAAATGTCATGAAGGAACTGGCCCAGGCCGGCATGACCATGGTGGTGGTGACCCACGAGATGGGCTTTGCCCGGGAGGTGGGCAACCGGGTGCTGTTCATGGCCGACGGCAAGCTCTTAGAGCAGGGGCCGCCGGAGCAGATCTTCGGCTCTCCCGTCCATCCCCGGCTGAAGGACTTCCTGTCCAAGGTGCTGTAAATGGAAAAAGAAGCCCTCTACGCCGCGGTGGAGGCCCACGCCTCCCTGCTGACCGGCCTCAGCGACAAGATCTGGGGCCTGGCGGAGCTGTCCTGCCGGGAATACCGGTCCCGGGACGCCTATCTGGAAATCCTGGAGGAACAGGGGTTCCAGGTGGAGACCAATTTGGCCGGGATCGCCACCGCCTTTACCGGGTCCTTCGGCCATGGACGGCCGGTGATCGGGATCTTGGGGGAATTTGACGCATTGTCCGGCCTTTCTCAGGAGGCGGGGGCCTGCTCCTGTAAGCCCCTGGTCCCCGGCGGCAACGGCCACGGCTGCGGCCACAATCTACTGGGCGCCGCCGCCCTGGGGGCCGCCATCGCCGTGAAGGAGGCCATCCAGGCGGGGAAGCTCCCCGGCACCGTGGTCTTCTACGGCTGCCCCGGCGAGGAGGGCTGCGCCGGAAAGGCCTTCATGGCCCGGGACGGGGCCTTCCGGGAGCTGGACGCCGCCCTGTGCTGGCACCCTGGGGACGTGAATCAGGTGACCACCGGCTCCTGCTCCGCCTCCTTGCAGGTGGAGTACACCTTTACCGGCGTTGCCGCCCATGCCGCCGGAGCCCCGGAGCTGGGCCGCTCCGCCCTAGACGCGGCGGAGCTGATGAATGTGGGGGCCAACTTTCTTCGGGAGCATATGGCCCGGGGCTGCGCGCTGCACTATTCCTTCCTGGACGCCGGGGGCGTCAGCCCCAACGTGGTCCAGCCCACCGCCCGGGTATTATATATGCTCCGGGGGGAAAATGTGACCCAGGCCAAGGCCCTCCGGGCCCGGCTGGAAAAGGTGGCCCAGGGGGCCGCCATGATGACGGAAACCGCCGTGGCCTCCCGGCAGATCGACGGCACCGCCAGCACGGTGTCCAATCCGGTGCTGGAAAAGCTGCTCTTCCACAATCTCGCCCAGGCCCCCATGCCCGGCTACACGGTGGAGGAGCTTGCCTATGCCGAAAAGCTGAAATCCACCTATCCGCCCCAGGGCCTGCCCGGCGGCGGGGTGGAGGAAAGCGCCGCGCTGGCGGCCTTTGTGGCGGAACACAGCGAAAATGGCGCCAAGGCTCTCAACGATTTTTTGGTGCCCTACTACCCCTCCGCCCGGAAAACCCCCGGCTCCACAGATGTGGGGGACGTGAGCTGGCTCACCCCCACGGCCCAATTCACCGCCGTGACCTGGCCCTCCGGGTCCCCCGGCCACTCCTGGCAAAATGTGGCCATTGGCAAAACCTCCATTGCCCACAAGGGGATGCTCTACGCGGCCAAGGTGCTTGCCGGGGCGGCGGCGGATCTGATGACCGATCCGGCCCTGCGGCAGCAGGCCCGGGAGGCCTTTGAAAAGGCCACCCCCGGTGGATATGACTGCCCCATCGGCAAAGAGGTCGTTCCGGAATAGATTCGCGCCTCCAGCAATTTACACTGCCCCATGAGAAACAGGCAGTAGACAAGAAGCCCCCTGTTGTAGGAGAATGACTACGGCAGGGGGCATTATTATGGGGAAATGGAAAAGCCAGCCGGGGAAGACCCCGGCTGGCGATTTGGATGGCGGCAGGGCGGCGTATCCTGCATCTCAGGTTCCCAGTTTTTCTGGGAGCGGTAGGAGCCTTTCTACCCTCATCATCCACTGATAGCTTTTCTCTATCTGCTTATATTATAATGGCCCGCAGGAAGAATGTCAATATAATCATAGCTAAAAATCGTCAATATTTTTGGAGCCTGCCGCTGGCAATACGCCGCTCCAGCTTGCTTTGCTTGATTTCAAAGACGCTGGCTACATACAGATACCCATTCTTGGAGTCCAGCTTGATACATACCATGATCTGTTGATCGATCCGCTTCACCAGCTCGACACTGTCGGGTTCCTTGGGATTCCTGCCTACATAGTCAGGCGCTTCAATAATTACAGGAACATATGGCAAAAGCGTAGCGCCGGTATCGGGGTGATGGCGGCAGACATGGGAGACAAGACCAGTCGATTGATAAATGGAACCGCAGGGCAAATGCTGTCCTGTTATTTCATTGAATTTTTCTACATAAGTTCCGACTACAAACAGCTTGTTTCCCATAAATACCACCGCTTTTTCTATCTACAGCTCTCTAAGCGCCTGCTCCAGAGCGGTTTTGGAGCTGGTCTCCGCGTCCTTCCACTTGACGATCTTGGCCGGGCATCCGGCCACCACCGCGCCGGGGGGCACGTCCCGGGTGACCACCGCGCCGGCGGCCACCACCGCCCCAGCGCCAACGCGGACGCCCTCCAGCACCACGGCGTTGGCCCCCACCAGCACCTCGTCCTCCACCACCACCGGCGTAGCCGAGGCGGGCTCGATGACTCCCGCCAGCACCGCACCGGCGGCGATATGGCAGTTCTTCCCCACGGTGGCCCGGCCGCCCAGGATGGCGCCCATGTCGATCATGGTGCCCTCCCCCACCTCCGCGCCGATGTTCAGGATGGCACCCATCATGACGACGGCATTCTTCCCGATCTTCACCTGCTCCCGGAGGATGGCGCCGGGCTCGATCCGGGCGGGAATGTCCTTCAGGTCCAGCATGGGAATGGCGGAATTGCGGCAGTTGTTCTCCACCTCATAGTGCTCGATCTTTTCCCCGTTGGCCTCCAGCACCGGGCCGATATCCCGCCAGTCCCCAAAAATCAGCTTGCAGCCTGGGGCGGCGGGAAAAACATGACACTTTGGAAAGTCCACCGGTGTTTTTTCCCACAAATAGACCTTCACCGGGGTCTTTTTCTCGGAGGTGCGGATGTACTCGATGATCTGCTGGGCATTCATAGGGATCGCTCCTTTCGTTTCCCCCATCATACCATCTTTTTGCCCGAAACACAAGAGGGGGAAATTGACATTGCCCGGGAAATGCTTTATAATGAGTGCCAAGGAGGCGAGGGATATGCAAATCATCGACGACCGCCGCGCGCTTCATCAGATCCCGGAGCTGGATCGGGAGCTGCCCGGCACCATGGCCTATCTGCGAAAGGGCCTGGAGGGGCTCTCCTGCCAGGTGTTCTCCCCCATGGAAGGAGCGCTGTGCGCCTGGTTCGACTTTGGGCAAAGTAGCGCCATCGCCTTCCGGGCTGACGCCGACGCCCTGCCCATCCATGAGCAGACCGGGCTGCGCTTCGCGTCCCGGTACCCCGGCAAAATGCACGCCTGCGGCCACGACGGGCACATGGCGATCCTGCTGGAGCTGGCCCGGCGGCTGGACAAAAAAACCGCCATGCCCCGGAACATTTTGCTGGTGTTCCAGCCGGCGGAGGAGACCACCGGCGGGGCCAAGGACCTGTGCGCCACCGGGCTTTTCAAAAAATACCGGGTGGAGGCCATTTTCGCCCTACACCTGTGGCCCGGCCTGACGGCCGGGACCGTGGCCAGCCGGAAAAACGAAATGATGAGCCGCTCCTGCGAGGTGAAGGTGGACATCATTGGCCGGCCCGCCCACATTGCCAAGGCGGAGGAAGGGATCGACGCCATGGCCGCCGGGGTGGAGTTCTATCGCCGGGTCATGGCCATGGAGGGCGCGCTGCCCAAGAATATCTACCGGGTGCTGAAATTTGGGAAGATGGAGAGCGGCACGGTGTGCAACGTGATCTCCGGCCACACCCGGCTGGAAGGGAGCCTGCGGGTTTTCCAGGACGACGTCTTTTACAGTATGCGGGCAGGCATCGTCTCCGCCGGCAAAGAGGTGGAGCGGAGCTACGGCTGCACCGTGAATATCTACATGAACGACGGCTATCCCGCCATTATGAACCCTCCGGCGCTGTACGACCGGGTGCGGAAGGTCGTGGACTTCTCCGAGCTGGCGGCCCCCAGTATGATCACCGAGGATTTCTCCTGGTACCAGAAGTCCCTTCCGGGACTGTTCTTCTTCCTGGGGGTGGGGGACGTGCCCGCCCTGCACTCGGACAACTTCGATTTTGACGAGTCGGTCCTCATCAAGGGTGTGGAATTCTTCGAGGCCCTGGCGGAGGGGTTCCAATGATTCCCTCGAGCCAGCGGATGGCCCAGCTGGTCCCCAGCGGCATCCGGGCCTTTACCGCCCTTGCCAAGACCGTTCCCGGCTGCGTGGAGCTGACCCTGGGGGAACCGGAATTCGACACGCCCCAGCCCATTAAGGACGCCGCCTGGGCCGCCCTCCAAGCCGGGCAGACCCACTACGCCCCCAACCAGGGCCTTCCGGCGCTGCGAGCGGCGGTAGCCGCCTTCGAGACGGACCGGGGCTTCGCCTGCGCGGAAAAGCAGGTGCTGATCACCGCCGGGGCCACGGGGGCCCTGTTCACCGCGTTCCTGGGGACCCTGGGGCCGGGGGACGAGGTGATCATCCCCACCCCCGCCTTCCCTCTCTATGAGACCCTGGCCCATTTGGCCCAGGCGACCCCGGTATTTCTGCCCACCGAAAAATGGGGCTATCAGCTCCCCGCCGAGGCGCTGCAAAAGGCCGTCACCCCCCGGACCCGGGCCATCGTTCTCAACAGCCCCAACAATCCCACCGGGGTGGTCTACACCCGGGAGACGCTGGCGGCGGTAAAAAAAGCGGTGCTGGGGAGGCCCATCACCCTGATCTGCGACAATGTGTACGCCCCTCTCACCCCCAACGCGCCGGACCTGACCCTAGATTCGGAGCTGGCGGGGCAGGTCCTGCTGTGCCAGAGCTTTTCCAAGCCCTACGCCATGACCGGCTGGCGGGTGGGCTATCTCATCGGGCCGGAGAAGACGGTCGCCCGGCTGGTGCTGCTGGGGGCGGCGGCGGTGGCAAGCGTGCCCACCTTTTTGCAGACCGCCTGCGTCACCGCCCTGACTCTGTCCCCTGCCCACATGGCGGCGGAATACGCCCGGCGGCGGGAATACGTCTGCCGCAGGCTTCGGGAAATGGGGCTGTCCTTTCCAGAGCCGAAGGGCGGCTTCTACGTCTTTCCGGATATCGCCCGGTTCGGCCTGTCATCTGACGAATTTTGCCGCCGGATGATCCGGGAGGCGGCGGTGGCGGCAGTGCCCGGAAGCTGCTTCGGCGGCGAGGGGCACATCCGGATCTCCTACTGCTGCGGCGATTCCCAGCTGGCGCTGGGCCTAGATCGGCTGGAAGCGTTCCTGAAAACATTGTGAGCGGGACCCTGGGGGTCCCGCTCCGTTTTTTTGGGAAACACAAGATGCGCCTTACGGTCCTGCCGTGGTCCCCGGCGCGGTAGTCCCAGGGGCTGTGGTTCCCGGATCGAGCCCGTAACCGACGGCGCGGAACCGTCTGTACCGGCGGCGGTACCGTCGGTAGGCTCCCCGGTGGGCTCCGAAGGGTTGGGCTGGCCGGGCAGGTTCCGCAGGGTGTAGAAAAACACATTGTCCCGGGCGGGGGTCAGCCCCGTCATCAGGCCCCGGGTGGCGTAGATGGCATAGCTGCGGAAGAGAATGGGGATCAGCCTGCCCTCGTTCATGATCTTCTGGTGCAGATTGTAGTAATTGCCCCGGTTGGCCAGGGCCTCCAGGCACAAACTGTAGGTCGCCAGGTCGTCCATGGCCCCGTAGCTCAGGGTGCCGGTGACGTAGAAAAAGGCGGACAGGTCCATATTGGGGGACAGCTTGGTCTGGGACAGGTACAGCTCATAATTCCGCTCCGCCAGCCGGGTCAGAAAGTTGGCGCTGCCGCACTCCACGATCTGCACCACCAGCCCCCCGGCGGTCAGCATTTCGGCAATGGCCTTTGCCACCCGGAGGCGGAGGCTGTCGTCGGCGTTCACCAGCAGCCGCACGGTCTCCCCCACCGCCCCGGCGGAAGCAACCGCCTGGGAGAATTTCTCGGCGTCGTAGCCGTAGCGGGAGGCCAAGCCCTCGCTGTAATAGGGAGACTGGGGCGAGGCGGGCAGCGTGGCGCTCCGGGCGAAGCCCCGGTAGTTGTCCTCCACCAGGGTGTCCCGGTCGATGGCGAAGGTGATGGCGGACTGGAGCTTATACTCCTGGAAAAATTCGCTTTCGTTGTTGCAGGCCATGTACAGGAAAATACCGCTTTCGCAGTCCCACAGCTCATAGTCGCTGCGGAAATCGGCGTAGGTATCGGTGCCCGGGTCGGCGCAGACCAGGCCCACGTCGGAAAACTGAAACTGATCCCGGATCTGGGAGTTGCTCTCCGCCTGGACCAGCGGGATGGAGGAAGCGGTGACGGGGAGCGTCGCCTGACACCACCAGTTGGGCGTGCGGCGAAGCCGCATCCCGCCTGTGGTGCGGTTCAGCAGGTACGGGCCGGTGCCCAGGGGCTGCTGGGCGTTGATCTCGCCGGCCTTCACAATAGGCACGTCCAGCAGAATAGGCAGATCCTCATAGGCGGTGTCCATGGTCACCACCACCGCTGCGCCCTGGGCCACTGCGGAGACCATGTGGAAAAACCGGCCCTGGTACACCGAGCCCTGGCCGGACTTGGCGAAGGTGAGACACGCCGCCACGTCCTGGGCAGTCACCGGGGTTCCGTCGGAAAAGGTGGCGTCATTCAGATAGAAGGTGTATGCCATCATATCCTGGGACACGGTGTACTCCCGGCAGAGGACGGGCTGGGCGGCGTAGCTCCGGTCCACCGAGAAGAGTCCCTGATAGATCAGGGAGAACAGGGTACGGTTGGTATAGTCCGTGCAGGTCAGGGGGTTGAGGGACCGGTCCGAATAGTACACCAGGGAAAAGGACTGCTCCTCTCCCCCAAGGGTCGGCTCGCTGGTGGGAGAGGTGTCCCCCTCCTCCCGGGCCAGGCCCCCGCCATGGGGCACATAGGTCCGCCCCCCTACCGCGCAGCCGGTGAGCAGCAGACAAAGCGCCATCAAAAGGGAAAGCCACCGCTTCATTGGATTCCTCCCATACACCGAATCATGGCCCCCTGGGAACCCCGGGCATCCCCCATCCGCCGGGCCGACCAGAATAGATCCGTCCGGCAGGCGGTACACAGGGGGCTGAGTACCAGGTTCTCCACCCCCGCACGGCGAAGGAGTTTGGCGTTGAGGGCCTTTAAGTTTACATAATATTTTTCACCCACCGGGCGGATGTCCTCCTCCGCTCCGGGTCCCAGCTGCGCGACCATGGCCTTTGGCACCTCCGGCCCGGTCTCAAAGCAGCACGGGCCGATATTGGGACCGACGGCGGCCCGGATATTCTCCCGGCGGCAGCCGTAAAGCCGGGCCATGGCCTCCACGGTCTTGCCTCCGATATCCTGGGCGGTGCCCCGCCAGCCGGCGTGGGCCGCGCCCACCGCCCCCGTCACCGGGTCCCACAGCAAAATAGGGGTGCAGTCGGCGGTGAAGACCACCAGCGCCGCGCCGGGGGTGGCAGTCACCAGGGCGTCGCATTCCGGAAGTCTGGGGCCGGTCACCCCCGCCCCCAGCTCCTCCGGCCCCACGGGCAGGACGATATCCGAGTGGATCTGATGGGCAGCCGCCACCTGCTTGGGCGCTGTGCCCAGGGCGGCGCAGAGGACGCGGTAGTTTTCCAGCACCCGTTCCGGGTCGTCTCCCCGGTGGAAGCCCAGGTTCAGCGCCGCTAAGTGATCCCGGCTGACGCCGCCCAAGCGGGTGGTGAAGGCATGGGGAACGGAGATGTTATCCCCGGTGAAGTAGACCAGGGCCCCTTCCTGGCGCCGCGTGAAGCCCATGGCCGTCACCGGTCCAGTCCCGCCGCGATGTCCTTCTCCCGGCAGCACTTTTTATACTTTTTCCCGCTTCCGCAGGGGCAGGGGTCGTTGGGGCCCACCTTCTTGGCCTTGCGAACGGGCTGCTTCTTCACGGTCCCGTCGGAGGTGCCGGAGGTGGAGGTCTCCTTGGCGACCTTCTCCCGTTTGACCTCCTGGGCCGGCCGGAGCTGGACCAGGAACATCCGGCGCACGGTCTCCTCCCGAATGGCGGCGATCATGGCCTGGAACATCTCATAGCCCTCTTCTTTATAGGCGACCACGGGATCGTGCTGGCCGTAGGCCCGGAGGCCGATGCCCTGCTTTAGATCGTCCATGGCGTCGATATGGTCCATCCAGTACTCGTCCACCACCCGGAGCATGACCACCCGCTCCAGCTCCCGCATCACGGCGGGGGTGTAGGCAGTCTCCTTCTTCTCATAGGTTTTCAGTGCCAGATCGTAGAGCTCCTGAGTAAGGTCCTGGGCGGTGAGATTCTCCCGGTAGGGACAGGCCCCCTTGGCAAAGTAAATCCCCTCGAAGTGGGACAGAACCATGGAAAGCCCTTCCTCGTCCACCACGCCGCCCCGGTCGCTGAGGACGGTGGAGACGGTGCTTTCCACCACCTCCCGGAGCATGGACAAAATGCTTTCCCGCAGGTCCTCCCCGCTCAGCACCTTTTCCCGCTGGGCGTAGATGACCTCCCGCTGGACGTTCATCACGTCGTCGTATTCCAGCACGTTCTTCCGGGCCCGGAAATTCCGGCTCTCCACGCTCTTCTGGGCGTTTTCCACAGCGCCGGAGAGGATCTTGGCGTCGATGGGCGTATCCTCGTCGATGCCAAGGCTGTCCATCATCCCCATGACCCGGTCGGTGGAGAAGAGGCGCATCAAGTCGTCCTCCAGGCTCAGGTAGAACCGGCTTTCGCCAGGGTCCCCCTGACGGCCGGAACGGCCCCGGAGCTGATTGTCGATCCGGCGGGACTCATGCCGCTCGGTGCCGATGATGAACAGGCCCCCGGCGGCCTTGACCTCCTCGGCCTCCTTACTGGTCTCGGTCTTGTAGGAGGCCAGGAGCATTTCATACCGCTTCCGAACGGTGAGGATGTCCACATCGTCAGTCTCGGCGTAGGAGTTGGCCTCTTGGAGCAGCTCCTCCGGCAGCTCCTGCCGCCGCAGCTCGCTCATGGCAAGGTACTCGGCGTTGCCCCCCAGCATGATATCCGTACCACGGCCGGCCATGTTGGTGGCGATGGTGACGGCTCCGAATTTACCGGCCTGGGCCACGATCTGGGCCTCCAGCTCATGGTACTTGGCGTTCAGGACGTTGTGGGGAATGCCCTCCCGCTTCAGGAGCTTGCTGAGTAGCTCACTCTTTTCAATGGACACGGTGCCCACCAGCACCGGCTGACCCTTTTCGTGGCAGTCCTTCACCTGCTGGATGATGGCCCGGAATTTCCCGGCCTCGGTCTTGTAGACCACGTCGGAATGGTCCTGCCGGATCACAGGCCGGTTGGTGGGGATCTCCACCACGTCCAGATTGTAGATGGCGGCAAATTCCTCCTCCTCGGTCAGGGCTGTGCCGGTCATGCCGGAGAGCTTGTCGTAGAGGCGGAAGAAATTCTGGAAGGTGATGGTGGCCAGGGTCTTACTCTCCCCCGCCACGGTGACACCCTCCTTGGCCTCGATGGCCTGGTGGAGGCCCTCGTTGTACCGCCGACCGTACATCAACCGGCCGGTGAACTCGTCCACGATGATGATCTGGCCGTCCTTCACCACATAGTCGATGTCCTTTTTCATCAGGCCCCGGGCCTTCATGGCCTGGTTGATGTGGTGGGACAAGGTGGCGTTGGCGGCGTCCGCCAGGTTCTCCACGCCGAAGTACCGCTCCGCCTTGGCGATGCCCTCGGCAGTGAGGGAGACGGTGCGGGACTTCTCGTCCACAAAATAGTCGCAGTCGTAGTTGTCCTGGACCTCTTTTTCGTCGGTCTTGGCAAAAACCTTCTTCCGCAGGCCGGAGACAAATTGATCCGCCATCTGGTACAACTGGGAGGAGTCCTCCCCCTGGCCGGAGATGATCAGCGGGGTCCGGGCCTCGTCGATGAGGATGGAGTCCACCTCGTCAACGATGGCGAAGGCATGGCCCCGCTGGACCTGCTCGCTCTTATAGATGGCCATGTTGTCCCGGAGGTAGTCGAAGCCCAGCTCGTTGTTGGTGCAGTAGGTGATGTCCGCGGCGTAGGACACCCGGCGCTCCGCCGGGGTCATGCCGGGGATGATCAGGCCCACCGTCAGGCCCATATAGCGATAGACCTTGCCCATCCAGTCGGCGTCCCGCTTGGCCAGGTACTCGTTGACCGTGACCACATGGACGCCCCTGCCGGTCAGGGCGTTGAGGTAGCAGGGCAGAATGGCCACCAGGGTCTTGCCCTCGCCGGTCTTCATCTCGGCGATCCGGCCCTGATGGAGCACCACGCCGCCGATGAGCTGCACGGGATAGGGCCGCATGCCCAGCACCCGGTCCGCCGCCTCCCGCACGGCGGCGAAAGCCTCGGGGAGCAGATCGTCCAGGGTCTCCCCCTGGGCCAGGCGCTGCTTAAATTCGGCGGTCTTGCCCTTCAGCTCCTCCTCCGATAAGGCCCGGTAGGCGTCCTCCAGAGCCAGAATTTTATTCACAGTGGGCTGAATCCGCTTGATCTCCCGCTGGGAGCGGGTGCCAAACAGCTTCGTGATCAATCCCATATCGGTATTCCTCCCAAAATAAAAATTATTTTTTCATTTTTTCCATATCGGGCCTATTATAGCACACCGGGAAGAAAAAGAATAGTCAAAAATTATGAACATTTCACGGGCAGTAAGGATCCCCGCCCGGTTTCCCGGGCGGGGACGGCGGCAGGACAGAAAGGGGTAAAGAGGGTTCATGTAAGCGGCAAAATTAAAAAGATCCGGCTGTATCCGTCGGCGTAGTGTTCCGGATACACCGTCACCGTCTCCCCGGGGGCCAGGGCGGGGATCTCCACGCGATAGGTCTTGCCCCCTATGTAAATGCCGCTTTCCTTGTCATAGCTTTTGTAAAACAGCGCCGTGGGGCCCATCCGGACTTTGCCGCGGTTGGTGACGACCAGGCTTCCCATGCCCTGGGGGGTGATCTCCAGGGTCTGGGCCGCCAGGGGCTCCTCCCGCAGCAGCTCTCCCCAGCCGTAGCAGGCGGAAAATTCACGCTCGGGACAGTACTTCCCCTCCCTCTCCAACACCATCACCAGCCCGCCTGGGGGCAGCATGGTAAAGGGGAAGCGCAGCAGCAGTCCGCCCCGCTCCAGGATCACCTCTCCGGCCTCCACCACCCGGTCGCTGTCGTTGCGCACCAGCAGGGCGGCGCATTTGGTCACCTCCCGGTAGGTACCGTCCTCCATGAAGGGCCCTTCGTACTCCGCCAGGCGGTAGGCCACCACGCTGGTCTCCGAAATGGGGTACGGCAGCCACAAATTGGTGGGCCGCAAGGTGCTTTTCGGCACCGTAGGGGCCAGGGTCGCCACCGCCGGGACCGTCTCCCGCGGCGGGGCCAGCGCCGCCAGCACATTCCCCCGCAAAATCAGAGCGCACAGCAGTCCGGAAACCGCCCCCAGCGTCAGCAGCAGCCGCCGAAAGGCCCAAATCGTCCATTTTCCTCCCTGAAACACCCTTTCCAACCCCTTTGTCCTGTCTCTGGAGGGATTATAGAACGGGGAGCTTGTCTGATGCTAGGGAAATCCGGCGAAGGGAATTTTTTCCCGCCGGGCATTGTCATTTGACTAAGTCTTTGTTATAATAACGGATAGACAATTCTAAATACCGGAGGACGCTATGAACATCATCATTGCCGGCAACGGCAAAGTGGGCCTGACCCTGACGCGGCAGCTTTCCGCCGAGGGCCATGACTTGACCCTGATCGATCTGGACAGCAAGCGCCTTGGCAGCACAGTGGAGCAGTACGACGTGATGGGTGTGGAGGGCAACTGCGCCTCCGCCCCGATCTTACGGCAGGCGGGGGTGGAGAAAGCGGAGCTGCTGATCGCCGCCACCAACATGGATGAGGTGAATATGCTCTGCTGTCTCACCGCCCACAGCCTCAACCCCAAATTGCACACCATCGCCCGCATCCGAAATCCGGAGTACACCGACCAGATCTTTGAAATGCGGGAGACCTTCGCCCTGTCCCTCGCCGTCAACCCCGAGCGGCAGGCGGCTGTGGAGATCGAACGGCTCCTCAAGTACCCGGGCTTCCTGCGGCGGGACACCTTCGCCAAAGGCCGGGCCGAGATCGTGGAGGTGCGGGTGGACGGCAAGAGCAAACTGTGCAACATCTCCCTGAGCGAAATGCTCCACAGCATCATCAAGACCCGGGTGCTGGTCTGCGCCGTGCTGCGCAGCGGCAACGCCATGGTGCCCAACGGCAACTTCATCCTCCGGGAAGGGGACCGGATCTTCGTCACCGCCCCCACCGCCAATCTGACCACGCTTCTAAAGAATCTGGGCATCATCACCCGGCGGGTCCGGCGGGTGATCCTCTGCGGCGGCGGACGGGTGAGCTACTATCTGACGGAGCTGCTGGAGCGGGACGGCATCGCCGTGCAGATCATCGAGCAGAATCCCCAGCGGTGCCTGGAGCTGGCCGCGCTGCTGCCCAACGCCTCCATCATTCATGGGGATTGCAGCAGCCAGGAGCAGCTGGAGGCCGAGGGCCTGGGCTCCTGCGACGCCCTGGTGGCCCTGACGGGCATCGATGAAATGAATATGATCATCTCCCTCTACGGGGCCTCCCGGGGGGTGCCCCAGATCATCACCAAGCTGGGCCGGATGGAAAACTGCCAGCTGGCGGACTCCCTGAACCTGGGCAGCGTCATCTGCCCCCGGGAGCTGTGCAGCAACAACATCGTCCGCTATGTCCGGGCCATGCAAAACCAGACCGGGGCCGCGGTGTCCGTCCACACCATTGCCGACGGACAGGCCGAGGCGGTGGAGTTCCAGCTGGACGAGGGCGCGCTCCACTGTGGCGAGCCTCTAAAAAACCTGCGGCTCAAGGCAAACGTGCTGGTGACCAGCATCACCCACGGCGCCAAGGCCACCATTCCCAACGGCGACTCCGTTTTCCGCAGAGGGGACACCGTGGTGGTGGTCACCAGCGGGCAGGGCGTCCTGCGGCAGTTCAACGATATTTTCGCGTGAGGTTTTGCCATGAATTATAAGATGATGGGCCGGTTTCTCGCCCAGATCGTGGCGGTGGAAGCGGTGTTCCTCCTGCCGGCGCTGGCCATCAGCCTGGGCCTGGGCGAGTGGGACGCGGTTCGTGGCTTCCTGATCTCTCTGGCGGTGATGGGGATCGTGTGTCTGGTCCTTTTCGCCTCCTGCCGCAAGGCCCCCGGTCCCTTCGGGGCGAAGGAAGGGCTGGTCTGCGTCAGCGTGGGCTGGATCGCGCTGAGTCTATTAGGGGCCCTGCCCTTCCGGTTTTCCGGAGAGATCCCCCGGTTTATCGACGCCCTTTTTGAAATCGTCTCCGGCTTCACCACCACCGGCGCTTCCATTCTGCCGGAGGTGGAGACCCTCTCTCGGGGGCTCCTCTACTGGCGCAGCTTCAGCCACTGGCTGGGGGGCATGGGGGTGCTGGTGTTCCTCCTGGCGGTGGCCCCGGCGGGCGGGAAGGGCAGCGGCTTTACCATGCATCTGCTGCGGGCGGAGAGCCCGGGGCCGGACGTGGGGAAATTGGTGCCCAAAATGCGCGCCACCGCCATGATTTTGTACCTGATCTATATCGCCCTGACGGTGCTGGACATTTTGTTCCTTCTGGCGGGAGGGATGCCCCTGTTCGACGCGGTGTGCGTCGCCTTCGGCACCGCCGGCACCGGCGGCTTCGCCGTGCGGAACGACTCCATCGCCAGCTACTCGCCCTACCTTCAAAATGTCTGCACCGTGTTCATGCTGCTCTTCGGCGTGAATTTCAGCTGCTACTATCTGCTGCTGATGCGGAAGTTTTCCGGCGTATTTAAAGACGAGGAGCTGCGGCTCTACCTGGGGATCTTCCTGGGCAGCACCTTGCTGGTAGCCTGGAACATCCGGGGGCTTTACGGCTCCGTCGCCGACATTTTCCGCCACGCCGCCTTCCAGGTCTCCAGCATCATGACCACCACCGGGTTTGCCACCACGGACTTTGACCTGTGGCCCAGCTTCTCCAAATCCATCCTGCTGATGCTGATGATCGTGGGCGCCTGCGCCGGCAGTACCGGCGGCGGACTGAAATGCGCCCGGGTCCTGCTGCTGCTCAAGAGCCTGCGGCGGAACATCCATCAGGTGCTCCACCCCCGGAAGGTCCAGGTGGTGCGCACCAACAGCCGGGTGGTAAATGAGACCGTGCTGGACAACACCGCCGCCTACCTGGCGGCCTATGTAATCATCCTGCTGGGCAGCTTCATTGTGTTATCCCTGGA
Source organism: uncultured Oscillospiraceae bacterium (assembly GCA_947626085.1). Classification (GTDB taxonomy): domain Bacteria; phylum Bacillota; class Clostridia; order Oscillospirales; family Oscillospiraceae; genus Faecousia. The sequence continues at coordinate 71,914 of CANQQU010000001.1, read as the reverse complement.
CGGGTTTTCCATCGAGACCAATCTGTCCGCCGTGCTGGCCTGCTTCAACAACATCGGTCCCGGCCTAGACGCCGTGGGCCCCACCTGCAACTACGGCGCCTACGGCCTGGCGTCCAAGCTGGTGCTGATCCTGGACATGCTGGCGGGGCGGCTGGAGATCTTCCCCATCCTGGTGCTGTTCTCCGGAAGCACCTGGCGGAACAGCTGATTTTCGGAAATTTACGGATTTTCTCCAAATTACCGGTTGAATTTCCCGGCTGAATGTGATACGATAACATTGTATCGGTATGGGCAAAATTGCCCAAATCCCGCATCGGCAATCCTGGGATTTATAGGAGGTAAACAAACAAATGAACGTAGCCGAATTGATGAATCAGCGCAGCACCTTCTCTTTTGAGGTGTTCCCCCCCAAAACCGACGTGGGCATGGAAAAGCTCTGCGGCGAGGGCGGCGTGCTGGACAAGCTCTACACCATGAACCCGGACTACATTTCCTGCACCTACGGCGCCGGCGGCACCAACGTGGGCAAGAATCTGGAAGTGCTGAAGAAAATCAAGGCCGACGGCAAGTGCGTCCCCGTGACCCACTTCACCTGCATCGGCAACACCAAGGAGGACATCCGCCAGAAGCTCCAGACCTACCTGGACAATGGCATTGACCACATCCTGGCCCTCCGGGGCGACCTGCCCTTCGGCTGGACCGGCACCAACGGCGACCTGCACTACGCCACCGAGCTGGTCAAGTTCATCCGCCAGGAGTTTGGGGACAAGTTCACCATCGCCGTGGCCGGCTCTCCCGAGGGCCATGTCCAGTGCCGCAGCCTGGAGAGCGACATCTCCTTCTTGAAGCAGAAGCAGGATAACGGGGCAGACTATGTCATCAGCCAGCTGTGCTGGGATATGGATCAGTTCCGGTACTGGCTGGACGCCGTCCGGGCCGCCGGGATCACCCTGCCCATCGACGTGGGCATCATGCCCATCACCACCATCTCCGGCACCCTGACCAACGCCCTGAGCCGGAACGCCTGCGTCATGGATCGGAAGCTGTGCGAGATCATCTCCAAGTACTGGATCTTCCCCAACCCCTACGATCCCGCGCCCTTCGACGCCTACGCCGAGCAGAAGAAGGCCGACTTCCGGAAGGCCGGTCTGGAGTACACCATCGAGCTGATCGACCAGTACCGGGCCTGCGACATCGCCGGCATCCACCTGTACGCCCTGAATAAGTACGAGGACGTGGCCTACATCGTGGAGAATTCCGGCATCGTGGATCTCATCTGATATTAAAAAGGAGACTTTGCAATGGGCACACCCCATACCATCGCCGTAGCCGGGAAGGGCGGCGTGGGAAAAACCACCACCTGCGGCATGATCATCGACTACCTCTGCAAAAAGAAGGCCGGGCCGGTGCTGGTGGTGGACGCCGACGCCAACAGCAACCTCAACGAGGTGCTGGGGGTGGAGGTGGAGACCAGCCTGGGGGATATTCGGGAGGAAATGGCCCAGGCCGAGCTGCGGGGAGACGCCATCCCCGCGGGCATGACCAAAGCCGACTACGCCGAGTTCCGGTTCAACAGCGCCCTCATCGAGGAGGACGACTTCGATATGCTGGTCATGGGCCGGACCCAGGGCAAGGGCTGCTACTGCTACGTCAACGGGGTTTTAAAGACCCAGATCGACAAGTACGCCAAAAACTACCGCTACCTGGTGATGGACAACGAGGCGGGGCTGGAGCATGTGGCCCGGGGGACCCTCCCCCATGTGGACACCATGCTGCTGATCTCCGACTGCTCCCGCCGGGGCATCCAGGCGGTGGCCCGGCTGGCGGAAATGATCGACGAGCTGGGCCTGAAACCCGGACAGATGGGCCTGATCGTCAACCGGGCGCCGGGGGGCGTTCTGGACGAGGGCGTGAAGGCCGAGATCGAAAAGCACGGTCTGACGCTGTTCGGGGTGCTGCCCCACGACGAGGCGGTGTACCGCTGCGACTGCGACGGGGAACCCACCGCCAAGCTGCCGGACAGCGACCCGGTAAAAACCGCCCTGCGGGACATCATGGCCCAGCTGGGCATCTGACTCTGTAATCCATAAAAGCATATAGTTTAAGGGGGAACATTCACTATGTCTTTCACACCCAAGACGCAGCCCTATAACGGCAAGGTCAACGCCGTGACTCTGGGCACCGGTGATCAGGCAATCGTCATCGGCGGTCAGAACGTGCTGCCCTTCTACACCTTCGACGCGCCCATTGAGCATGCGCCGAAGATCGGCGTGGAGGTCTCCGATCTGGCCGGCGAATGGACCGCGCCGGAGGTCCGGGCCTTCTATGAAGGCTGCGTCACCATGGCCGACTACGCCAAAAAGGCGGAGACCATGCCCGGAGCGGACTTTATCTGCCTGCACTTTGAGTCCGCCGATCCCAACGGGGCCAACCGCTCCGTGGAGGAATGCGTCGCCGACGCCAAGGCCGTGGCCGAGGCCGTCAGCAAGCCCATCGCCGTCATGGGCTGCAAGAACATCGAAAAGGACGGGGAGCTGTTCAGCAAGATCGCCGAGGCCCTCCAGGGGAAGAACATTCTGGTCCTCTCCGCCCGGTCCGAAGACTACAAGACCGTGGGCGCTTCCGTGGCCCTGGCCTATGGCCAGAAGGTGGGCGCGGAGACCGCTGACGACATCAACCTGGCCAAGCAGCTCAACATCATGCTCAAGGGCCTGACCGTGCCCTCCGGCTCCATCGTCATGAACGTGGGCACCGCCGCCGTGGGCTACGGCTATGAGTATGTGGCCTCCACCCTGGACCGGGTGCGTACCGCCGCCCTGGCCCAGTCCGACGCCGACCTGCAAATGCCCATCGTGGCCCCCGTGTCCCCGGACACTTGGAGCGTGAAGGAATCCGTCGCCACGGAAGAGGACGCGCCCGAATGGGGCTCCCAGGAGGAGCGGGCCATCGATATGGAGGTCGCCACTGCCGCCGCCAATCTGACCGGCGGCGCCGACGCGGTGATCATGCGTCATCCCGCCGCCGTAGCGACCATCCGCCAGTTCATCGCCGAGCTGGTCTGAGAAGGAGGAACACACAATGGCATTAAAAGGTCTGGATATCTTTAAGCTGTCTCCCAAGAAAAACTGCAAGGAGTGCGGCAGCCCCACCTGTATGGCCTTCTGCATGAAGGTCGCCCAGGGCGCGGTCAAAATTGAAAAGTGTCCCTACTTCTCCCCCGAGGCCATGGCCCAGCTGTCCGAGGCCACCGCGCCTCCCATGAAGACCATCACCGTGGGCAACGGACTGAAGCTGGGCGGCGAGACCGTGCTGTTCCGGCATGAGAAGACCCTGGTCTCCAAGAACCTGTACGCCGTGTCCGTGGACACCGGCATGGCCCCCGAGGCGGTGGACGCCGCTCTGGAAGCCATGAAGGTGGTGGACTACGAGCGCATCGGCGAGCGGATGTATGTGGAAATGGTGTTCTGCGCCAATAAGGGCAATGATCCCGCCGCCTACGCGGAGCTGGTGAAGAAGGCCGCCGCCACCGGCCGGACGCTGATCCTGGAGTGCTGGGACGAGGAATGCGCCAAGGCCGCTCTGGAGGTCTGCAAGGCCGGCAAGCCCATTCTGGACGGGGCCACCCCCGATAATTACGCGGCCATGAGCAGCCTTGCCACCGCCGCCGGCGTCACCCTGGGCGTGTGGGCGGAGAATCTGTCCGATCTGTATGACACCGTGAAGAAGCTGGAGGCCGCCGGCAACAAGAACCTGGTGCTGGACGTCACCGGCAAGACCGCCAAGGAGACTCTGGCCAACGCCGTTCTGGTCCGCCGCACTGCTCTGAAGGACGGGGACCGGTCCTTCGGCTATCCCTCCATCGTCAACCTGACCCGGTTCGCCAAGGGGAACGCCCGGCTGCAGACAGCCTACGCCGCCATGTTCACGGAGAAGTACGGCTCCATCATCGTCATGGACACCATGACCTACGCCCAGGCCCTGCCCCTGTACGGCCTGCGGCAGAACATCTTCACGGACCCCCAGAAGCCCATGAAGGTGGAGAGCAAAATCTATCCGCTGAACGGTGCCGACGAGAACAGCCCCTGCGCCCTGACCGTGGACTTCGCCCTGACCTACTTCCTGGTGTCCGGCGAGCTGGAGCGGAGCAACTGCCCCGTGAACCTGCTGATCACCGACGCCTCCGGTATGTCCGTGCTGACCGCTTGGGCCGCCGGAAAGTTCTCCTCCTCCTCCATCAAGAAGTTCTTCGACGAGAACGACATTGAGAACAAGATCAAATCCCGCACCCTGATCATCCCCGGCAAGGTGGCCGTGATGAAGGGCGAGATCCAGGAGAAGCTGCCGGGCTGGAACGTGGTCGTCGGTCCCACCGAGGCCGTCCAGCTGCCCAAGTATATGAAAGACAAGGAGTACGAGGCCGCCGCCAAGGCCGCCCAGGCCGAAGCCGCCGCCAAGGCCGCTGCCGCCGCCCCCGCCCAGGAGGCCAAGGAGCTGACCTTCGAGGAGCTGCTGGAGAAGGTGCCCAAGATCGAAGTGGTGGACACCGGCGTGGTCTACAAGGGCCACAACCCCGACGCCCAGACCTTCGTCACCATCGGCGAGCGGATCCACTGCATCAGCCCCTCCATCCGGAAGGCCATGGACGAGCGGGACCCCGGCCCCATCCTGAAGCGGGCCGCCGAGCAGATCGCCGCCGGCGCCACCTATCTGGACGTGAACATCGGACCTGCCGAGAAGGACGGCCCGGAGCGGATGATGTGGGCCGTGCAGCTGCTGCAGCAGAACTTCAACAACGTGCCCCTGGCGCTGGACACCGCCAACAAGAAGGCCATCGAGGCCGGTATCAAGGTCTACAACCGGACCAACGGCAAGCCCATCGTCAACTCCGCCGACGCCGGCTCCCGGATCTCCAACATCGATCTGGCCGCCGCCAATGACGCCATCGTCATCGCCCTCTGCTCCGCCGACGGCATCGCCAAGGACAACGAGGAGCGGATGCGCCACTGCCACAACATGCTGGAGCGGGGCCTGTCCCTGGGCATGGAGGCCACGGACCTGTGGTTCGACCCCCTGTTCCTGGTGGTCAAGGGCATGCAGGACAAGCAGATGGACGTGCTGAACGCCATCAAGCTCTTCTCCGACGAGGGACTCAAGTCCACCGGCGGTCTGTCCAACAACTCCAACGGCGCGCCCAAGAACCTGCGGCCCATCATGGACGCCACCATGGTCGCCATGGCCATGATGCAGGGCCTGACCTCCGCCATTGTCAACCCCTGCGACCAGCGGCTGATGGAGACCGTCAAGACCTGCGACATTATTAAGAATCACGTTCTGTACTCCGATTCCTATCTGGAGCTGTAATACCCCTGCGCTTTTCCGGCCGGGAGGGAGCCTCCCTCCCGGCCTCTCCGTTCCAAAGCGAATTTGAACAGGTATATTCGGCCAACCGGCCTGATATAAACGCAACAGGATCACTAATTTTGAATGGGAGGAATTGTTATGAGTGTATTAACCGATTTGATTTATGGCGGCTCCAATGCCGTTGCCGGCCTGACCGAGGGCGCTGTCAACGATGCCATCGCCAAGTACGGCCCCGGTAAGGAGATCGCCTTCCCTGACACCGCGTATTTCTTCCCCACGATCTACGCGGCCACCGGCGTGAAGGTCAAGACTCTGGGCGACCTGCCCGCCTGCGTAGGCGTGCTGAAAAGCCTGATCACCAATCAGGAGGATCTGGGCCAGGCCCTGAACGCCGGCCTGGCCACCGCCGTGGGCGCGGAGATCCTGGAGGGCCTGAAGTGGGTGGACAACCCCGAGCCCTACGCCAATGACTCCGGCATCGGCTTCGTGCCCGATCCCATCATCCGCTCCCTGGGCGTGCCCCTGGTCACTGGCGATATCCCCGGCGTGGCCGTGGTGCTGGGCAAGGCCGAGAATCCCGAGGACGTGGTGAAGGTGGTCAAGGGCTACCAGAGCAAGGGCATCATGACCTTCCTGGTGGGCGACGTCATTGAGCAGTGCATGGAGGGCGGCGTGAAGATGGGCCTGGAGCTCCGGGTCATCCCCCTGGGCCATGACGTCACCGCCGTGATCCATGTGGTCACCGTGGCCATCCGTGCCGCGCTGATCTTCGGCAATGTGACCCCCGGCGACCTGGGCGGTCTGCTGACCTACACCAAGGAGCGGGTCCCCGCCTTTGTCAACACCTTCGGCGCCATTGACGCCGTGGTGGTCTCGGCCGGCGCCGGCGCCATTGCCCTGGGCTTCCCCGTGGTGGTGGACATCGATCTGGGCGAGAATCAGGTCCCCGGCGCGCTGGAGTCCGTCACCGATCACGAGGAGACGGTGAAGCGCTCCCTGGAGCTGCGGAACATCAAGATCAAGACCACCGAACTGCCCATCCCCGTGGCCTTCGCCGCCGCCTTCGAGGGCGAGATCATCCGGAAGGCCGACATGAAGCTGGAGTTCTACTCCGGCAAGAACCCCACCGCCGAGCTGGTCCTGATGCGGGACATGAGCGAGGTGGAGGATCACAAGATCACCATCATCGGCGACGACATCGACTGCGGCCGGAAGGACTTCGCCCTGGCGACCTTCGTGGAGGTGGCCGGCAGCAAGATGCAGACCGACTTCGAGTCCGTCATTGAGCGGAAGTTCCACGCCTGGTTCAACTATATGGAGGGCGTGATGCACACCGGCCAGCGGAACCAGGTCCGGATCCGCGTCTCCAACGACGCCTACGACAAGGGCCTGCGGCTGAAGGATTTCGCCGAGGTACTCTACGTCATGATCATGAACGAGTTCGACGCCGTGGTGGACAAGTGCCAGGTCACGCTGATCACCGACCCCGTCAAGGCCGCCGAGTTCCGGGATCAGGTCGCCATGCCGCGGTACAATGCCCGGGACGACCGCCTGGCCTCCATGACCGACGAGTCCGTGGACCGGTACTACACCTGCATCCTCTGCCAGTCCTTCGCCCCCGCCCACTGCTGCGTGGTCACCCCCGAGCGGCTGGGCCTGTGCGGCGCCGTGTCCTGGCTGGACGCCAAGGCCACCAACGAGCTGAATCCCAACGGTCCCTGCCAGCCCATCTTCAAGGAAGGCTGCATCGACGAGCGCACCGGCCGGTATGAAACCGTCAACAAGGCGGTGGCCGAGGCCACCCATGGCGCGGTGGAGAACGTCACCCTCTACTCCATCCTGGAGGATCCCATGACCAGCTGCGGCTGCTTCGAGTGCATCTGCGGCATCGAGCCCATGAGCAACGGCTTCATCGTGGTCAACCGGGAGTACAAGGGCATGACCCCCGCCGGCATGACCTTCGGCGAGCTGGCCTCCTGCACCGGCGGCGGCGTTCAGACCCCCGGCTATATGGGCCATGGCCGCCACTTCATCTCCTCCAAGAAGTTCATCGCCGCCGAGGGCGGCATTGAGCGGATCGTCTGGATGCCCAAGGAGCTGAAGGACGATGTGGCGGAGCGGCTGAACAAGACCGCCTACGAGATGTACGGCATCGAAAACTTCACCGACATGGTGGCCGACGAGACCGTGACCACCGACTGCGAGGAGCTGCTGAACTGGCTCACCGAGAAGAATCACCCGGTGCTGGCTATGGAGCCCCTGATGTAAGGTTCAATCTCCTATCACCGATGGCGCGGCGGCGATCCCGCCGCGCCATTTCCATAGAGGACGAATGCAATGAAAGTCATTTTTCAAATCGAGGGCGCAAGCCCCGTACAAGTAGAATGCAACGCCGGAGACAACCTGCTGGAGCTGGCCCGCCGGGCCAACGTGGCCATCGACGCCCCCTGCTCCGGCAACGGCTCCTGCGGCAAGTGCCGCGTCAAGCTGGTGGAGGGCGATCTTGCCAGCCTCCCCACCCGGCACATCTCCTACGAGGAATTTAAAAGCGGCTGGCGGCTGGCCTGCGGCAGCAAGATCGTCGGGGATGTGACGGTGTTCGTGCCGGACATCGCCTCGGCCTACCAGTCCCGGATGAAGACGGCGGACCTGTCCAGCCCCCAGGAGGTGGCCATTTTTGAGGAGGCTCAGGAGGCTCTGCGGGGCAGCGGCGTGGAATTTTCCAACGACTGCATGGCCCTGGAGCTGGAGATGGAGGAGCCCACCCTGGAGGACACCATGCCGGATAACGAGCGGCTGACCCGGGCCATTCAGGATCAGCTGGAGGTGGAGCGGGTAGAAATTCCCCACAGCGTCATGGTCCGGCTGGCCCACGTCCTCCGGGAGGAGGGGTTCCACGTCACCGTCAAGGGCCAGTTTCTCGGCGACGTGTTCCGCTGCATGGATATCTGCCCCGCTTCGGACAAGGATCTGGTGGGCTGCGCCATCGATATCGGCACCACCACCGTCTCCATGGTCCTGACAGACCTGAATACCGGCAAAATCCTGGCCAAGGGCTCCTCCGGCAACGGTCAGATCCGCTACGGCGCCGACGTCATTAACCGGATCATCGAGCAGAGCCGCCCCGGGGGCCGGAAAAAGCTCCAGGACGCCATTGTGAAGGAGACCCTGACCCCCCTGATCGCCGGGCTGTGCAAGGCGGCGGGCGTCAGCGCACGGAGCATCCTGCGGCTGTCTGTGGGAGCAAACACCACCATGAACCATCTGTTTGTGGGGGTGGACGCCCAGAGCGTGCGGATGGAGCCCTACATCCCCAGCTTTTTCGCCTGGGACGGCCTCTTGGCCGGGGATCTGAAGCTGCCGGCCAATCCTCTGGCTCCGGTGTTCCTGGCCCCCAATATCGGCTCCTATGTGGGCGGCGACATCACCGCCGGGACCCTGGCCAGCATGATCTGGGACAAGGAGGAGTACAGCCTCTTTATCGACCTGGGGACCAACGGGGAGATCGTCTTTGGCAACCGGGACTTCCTCATGTCCTGCGCCTGCTCCGCCGGGCCGGCCTTTGAGGGCGGCGATATCTCCTGCGGCATGCGGGCCACCGACGGGGCCATCGAGGCCTGCGTCCTGGACAAGGCCACCATGGAGCCCACTCTGACCGTAGTGGGCGAAAAGGGTCAAAAGCCTGTGGGCATCTGCGGCTCCGGCATTATCGACATCATTTCCGAGCTGTTCCGCTGCGGCGTCATCAACAACAAGGGCCTGTTCGTCCGGGAGGGCCGCCGGGTCCGGCGGGACCAGCACGGCATGGGCCGGTTCGTCCTGGCGGAGCCGGAGCAGAGCGAGACCGGCCGGGAGATCTCCATCAACGAGGTGGATATCGACAATTTTATCCGGGCCAAGGGCGCCATCTTCTCCGCCATCGACACCCTGCTCAAGGCGGTGGATATGTCCGTGGAAATGATCGACAGGGTCTATGTGGCCGGGGGCATCGGCTCCGGCATCAATATGAAAAACGCCGTGAATATCGGGATGTTCCCGGATGTGGAGCTGGAAAAATTCCGCTATATCGGCAATTCCTCCCTGACCGGGGCCTACGCCATGGTCATGGGGGACCAGGCTGTGGAAAAGGTGGCCCAGGTAGCCGCCAACATGACCTATTTGGAGCTGTCCACCCACCCGGGGTATATGGACGCCTTCGTGGCGGCCTGCTTCCTGCCCCACACCGATGCCCGGCTGTTCCCCCACAGCCGCCAGGAGGTCTGACATGCCGGAAAATCACAAGGAAGAGGTCCCCTTCGCCCACTATGCCGCCCTGTTTGCCGCCCTGGACCCAAAGGATGCCCAGGTCCGACTGGGTGAGGAAATTTGGGACGGAGAAAGGTATGATGTAAATCTTCTGGGCCGCCGCTATGCTCTGACGCCGGAGCCCTATGCCCTGGAGCCCCTGGACGGCGGCAAAACCCCGCCCCTGCCGGCCCAGACCTTCCTGCTGCGCTACCTGCTGGAGGGGCGGGACCTTCCCTGGCTGGGTCAGTGGAAGACCTTCCGGGAAATGCCCTGGGGGGAGCTGTACATTCAGCCCTACACCGGACGGGTATTGACCCGGGCGGCCTTCACCTTCGCCACCCGGCTGCCGGCCTTCCAAAAGGCGGCCCAGGCCGCCGGAGGGGAACCGGCCGGCCACGGGGACGCCGGATACCAGTTTCAGCTGATCGGGCCGTACCGGATGCAGCTCCTGCTCTGGGCCGGGGATGAGGAATTTCCCCCCAGCGCCCAGGTCCTGTACTCCGATAACTTTTCATCCGGGTTCAAAGCGGAGGATCGGGTCGTGGCGGGAGATTTGTTGATCTCCCACATTAAAAGTTTTATGTAAACTTTTGTGAGGAAGTGGAAATTCTCAAGGGCCGGTTTCCCGGCCCTTGGCTTTAGGTGACGGAAATCGAACCCACGTCACCTTTATTCTCGTTCCAAGGTCTTCATCACCCAGATTTGCAGCGGAATGGCGCAGGCCAGGGTCAGCAGGTCCGAAATGGCCTGGGCCGACTGGATGCCCAGCAGCCCCATGCCCAGCCTGGGCAGCAGCATCACCAGGGGGATCAGGAAAATGCCCTGCCTTGCCGCCGCCAGGAAGGTGGCGGGCCCCGTCCGGCCGATGGCCTGCTGCATCATATTGCTGTTGATGATCCAGCACTGGGCCGGGAAGGTGACGCACTGGATCCGCAGGGCCAGGGCTCCGCATTCCACCACCTCCGGGTCGTTCCGGAAAAGGGCGATCAGCTGGGGGGCAAACACAAAGCCCAGGGCGCTGAGGGCCAGCAGCACCACGAAGGAGACCTTGACGCAGAATCGGAAGCCCTGCCGCACCCGATCATAGAGCTTGGCGCCATAGTTGAAGCCGCACACCGGCTGGAAGCCCTGGCCGAAGCCGATCATGGCGGAGCTGCCGGCGGTGGTGATCCGCTGGACCACGCCCATGGCCCCGATCACCGCATCCCCGTAGGGTCCGGCGGCGTGGTTCACGGCGATGGTAGCCAGGGACGCCAGGCCCTGCCGGGCCAGGGAGGGAAGACCGCCCTTGACGATCATTTTATAATAGAAGAACTTGAACTGATATTTGGAGGGCCGGATGCTGATATTGCTGCCCCGGAAGGTGCCTCCCAACAGCAGCAGGAAGCTGACAAACTGGCTGATAATGGTGGCCCAGCCGGCTCCCGCCACGCCCAAATTCATCCAGAAGATCATCACCGGGTCCAGTGCGATATTCAGCACGGCCCCGGCGGTGATGCCCACCATGGCATAGGAGGCGCTGCCCTGGAACCGGAGCTGGTTATTCAGCACCAGGGAGGCGGTCATCCAGGGGGCGCCGAAGAGGATGGCCCGGAGATAGGCCATGGCGTGGGGCAGAATGGTATCCGTGGAGCCCAGGGCGTAGGCCAGGGGCTCCAGGAAGATCTGCCCCAGCACGCAGATCACCACGCCGGTGGCCAGGGCGGAAAAAAAGCCGGTGGAGGCCATTTTGGAAGCTTCCTCGTAGTTTTTCTCCCCCAGCTCCCGGGAGATATAGTTTCCGCTGCCGTGGCCGAAGAAAAAGCCCACCGCCTGGATCACCGCCATCATGGAAAACACCACGCCCACCGCGCCGGTGGCGGCGTTGCTTTTCAGCATGCCCACAAAGAAGGTATCCGCCATGTTGTAAAAGCTGGTGACCAGCATACTGATGATGCAGGGCACCGCCAGGGAGCAGATCAGTTTCTCCACCGGGGGTTCCGTCATTTTTTTAAATTTCAGTTCCTGTTCGTCCATGGAGGTTCCTCGCTTTATCTATATTTTCAGCTTTCCCATTATATACTGTTTTCTCCCAAAAAGCTACATAAAAAAACGGAAAAAATCCGGCCCTTTCGGGCCGGAATTTTTACAGATTGACTGCCGCTTCCAAATTTTCGCCGCCGAATCGGGCGACCACGGGGCCCGCCACGGTTTCCAAAAATTCCGTGACCTGGCTGCCGGCCCGGCCCGTAAAGGCGGCGGGGTCCAGAGTCGCCTCGATCTCCGCCCGGGTCAGGGGGAAGCGGGGATCGGAAGCGATCCGGTCAATGAGGTCATTCCGGCCGCCCTCCAGCTTGACCTTGGCGGCGGCGGCGTGGGAGTGGACCCGCAGGGCCTCGTGGAGCTCTTGCCGGTTGCCGCCCCGCTTCACGGACTCCATTAGGATATTCTCCGTGGCCATGAAGGGCAGCTTCTCCATCACCCGGCGGCGGACCACCTGCTCGTAGACCACCAGGTTCGCCGACACGTTCATATACAGATTCAAAATGGCGTCCACCGCCAGAAACGCCTCGCTGACAGAAATCCGCTTGTTGGCGGAGTCGTCCAGGGTCCGCTCCATCCACTGGGTGCCGGCGGTGAAGGCCGGGTTCAGGCTGTCGCAGATCACATACCGGGCCAGGGCGCAAATTCGCTCGGAGCGCATGGGGTTGCGCTTGTAGGGCATGGCGGAGGAGCCGATCTGGTCCTTTTCAAAGGGCTCCTCCAGCTCCTCGAAGGACTGCAAAATTCGCAGATCGTTGCCAAATTTCATGGCGCTCTGGGCAAAGCCGGACAGCACCCCCAGCATATAGCTGTCCACCTTCCGGGAATAGGTCTGGCCGGACACAGGGACCACGCCCTCAAAGCCCATTTCCCGGGCAATGAGCTCCTCCATCCGCTTGATTTTCTCCTCGTCGCCGCCAAACAGCTCCATAAAGGAGGCCTGGGTGCCGGTAGTGCCCTTGGAGCCTAAGAGCCGCAGCCGGGAGAGCTGGAAGTCCAGATTCTCCATGTCCTGGATCAGCTCGTTGATCCACAGGGTGGCCCGCTTGCCCATGGTGGTGAGCTGGGCGGCCTGGAGGTGGGTATAGCCCAGACAGGGCAGGTTTTTGTAGGTCTCGGCAAAGGCCGACAGATTTTTCACCACCTGGGCGGCCTTTTTCAGCACCAGCTCCCCCGCCCGGCGGAGAATGATGATGTCCGTATTGTCCCCGACGTAGCAGGAGGTGGCCCCCAGGTGGAGAATTCCCGCCGCCTTGGGGCACTGAAGGCCGTAGGCGTAGACATGGCTCATCACATCGTGGCGGACCTGCCGCTCCCGGGCCTGGGCAGCCTCATAGTTGATGTCGTCCTTGTGGGCCTCCAGCTCGTCGATCTGCTCCTGGGTCACGTCCAGGCCCAGGACCATCTCCGCCCGGGCCAGGGCGATCCACAGCCGCCGCCAGGTGCGGAATTTGAAATCCTCGGAAAAGAGGTGCTGCATCTCCGGGCTGGCATAGCGGGTGGACAGGGGGGAAACATAGGTGTCGTGCTCCATAAAAACTCCTTATATATTTTATTGATTTTCCTTTTGAATGTGGACGTTCAGATGGGGGTAGGTCATTTCCAGGCCCCGGTCGTCGAAGATCTCCTTGATCCGCTTGTTGGTGCCGAAGTGGGTGGCCCAGTAATCCGAGCAGGCGCACCAGACCTGCAGCTCATAGATGATGGCGCTGTCCCCGTACTCCCGGACGCCGGCGAAGGGCTCGGGGTCCGACAGCACCGTGTCCCCTTCCCTGGCCGCCTCCAGAAGGGCGGAGAGTACCTCGTCCACCGGGGTGTCATAGGAGCAGGAGACGTGCAGATCGATCCGGCGGATGCCCCCCTCGGAGAAATTGATGATCTCCGCCGCCACCACGGCGCTGTTGGGAATGGAGACCACCTTATTGTCGATGGTGGCAAGTTTGGTATAGGCCAGGCCGATCTCCATTACCGTCCCGGCCTGGCCGGCGATCTCCACATAGTCGCCGGAGGCGAAGGGGTGGGTGTAGAGCAGGGTGAAGCCGCCGATGACGTTGGTCAGGGCGTTTTGCAGGGCCAGAGACAGGGCCAGGGTCAGCACACTGGCCAGGGCCACGATGCTGGTCACGTCGATGCCCAGCTTGGCCGCCACCGAGACCACCAGAATGATCACCAGCGCCGCCTGGACCACGGAGATGATCAGGCTGTGGGCCACCTTTTCCAACTTGGAGCGGCCCAGCGCCTTCTTGGTCAGGCGCAGAACGATGTTGTTGACCAGCAGGCCCACAGCGGTGATGCAGACGGCGGGAATGAGATTTTCCACCAGATAGCTCCCCGCCGTGGCGCCCCAGGATTGAATGGCTTCCAGCATAAGTAAGCCCCCGTGATATTCAGTGTCGGCCCCCGGCCGCGCTATTATTATAGCGGGAAAAAAGGCGCCGCGCAAGGGGGCCTTAAAGAAATCTTAAGGATTTTCCCTCTTTATTCTTAAAGTTCCGGTTGCTATAATATTTTCAGAAAACAGAAAGAGAGGCCGCCTCATGTATACCATCCTGATTTGCGACGACCAGCCGGATATCGTCAACGCCTTAAAGATCTATCTCGCGCCGGAGGGCTACCGCCTCTTGGAAGCCTACACCGGACGGGAGGCGCTGCAAATCGTCCAGCGGGAGGACGTCTCCCTGATCCTGATGGACATTATGATGCCCCAGATGGACGGCATCACCGCCACCTCCGAGATTCGGAAAATATCCAACGCCCCCATTTTGTTCCTCACCGCCAAGAGCGAGACGGAGGACATGGTGCTGGGGCTGAACATCGGGGCGGACGACTACATCACCAAGCCCTTTGTGCCGGTGGAGGTGCTGGCCCGGGTCCGGTCCCACCTCCGGCGGTACGCCCGGCTGGGCAGCCGGGTGGAGGCGTCCAATGCCCTGACCGTGGGAGGCGTGACCCTGGACGACGGGTCCAAGACCGTCACCGTGGACGGCGAGCCCATTTCCCTGACCCCCACGGAGTACAGCATCCTCCGGCTGATGATGAAAAGCCCGGGGAAGGTCTTCTCCACCCGGGAGCTGTACGAGGCCGTGTGGCAGGAGGCCGCCCTGGGCAGCGAGGGCTCCGTGGCGGTCCACATCCGGCATCTGCGGGAAAAAATCGAGATCAACCCCTCCCAGCCCCGGTATCTGAAGGTGGTCTGGGGCCAGGGGTACAAAATGGACGGAGGGAACTGATATGCGCTACTCCATTCCCATGAAGTTTTTGGCGGTGCTGCTGTGCGCCTGCGCCCTGCTGGTGAGTCTGGGCAGCGGGGTGCTGGTGGCGCTAATGGCATCCACGGATGTGTACACGGACCCCGACAGCGTCCTGGAGGACCGGAAAAACGATCTGGCGTACTCCTGGGCCAACGGCCAGCTGGGGCGGGAACTGTCCGGGCAGCTGGGGGGCTGCAACGCCCCGCAGCTCCAGGTTTTATACAACGGCAGCAATATGGACGCCGTTACTTCGGGGGCCTATGTGATCACGGACCCGTCAGGCAAGGTCCTGGCGGATACCCGGGGGCCGGGGCCGTACCCCCAGGTCTATGACTTTGCCATTCGTGGGGTGTATTACCGTTCTTTTGGAGTCTACGGCCACATGCAGGTCCATGAGGACGGAGAGCAGTACTGGGTATCCCCGGAGGGGGAGGTCATCTGGGACGGATGGGATCTGCCCGAGGACGGCAGCCTGTGGCTCCCCGACATGGCATTTACTGGGGAACCGAATACCACTGCCCCCACCACCGGCGGCCATCGCCAGGATGGACTGACTGAGGAGCAGGTTCAGGACGTGGACAGTATCTTCGTCATGGCATATTACGACGAAACGCTTGGCCACGTCAACGTCATCCGGCTGGGCCAGGTGACCACCCAGGAGCATTACCGGGTGAAGGTCTATCTGCCCCAGGGGGCCTTCCAGGATCTGCGGATCGTCCTTTTGGAGTACCTAGTCGGGAGCCGGTATTGGATGATCGGCCTGCTGATCGGGGGGCTGCTGCTGTTCGCCGTGACGGCGGTGTACCTGTGCTGCGCCGCCGGCCGGAAGAAGGGCCGGGAGGAGATCGTCCCAGGGGGGCTGAACCGGCTGCCTCTGGACCTGTACGCCCTGGGGACAGTCCTGGCGGAGATTGAGCTGGTCTACGTCTTTCGGCTGCTGGACTACGCCTTTGACTCGAGCTATTTTTCAAATTATGTAAACTCCCCCATCTCGATGAACGCCGGGGCCCTGTGCCTGGCGGTGGTGTGCGCCCTGGCCGGGTGCCTGCTGTTCGTGGGCTTCTGCTTTGCGGCGGCAGCCCAGTTCAAGACGAAGGATTTCTACTGGCTGCGGCACAGCGCCGTGGGCTTCTGCCTGAGGATGCTCCTGCGGGGGCTGAAATGGCTCTGGAAGCACGGCGTGGTAGGGCTGATCGGCGGGGCGTTCCGGGCCGTGGGCCGGTTTATCCGCCGGATCTACGAGCTGCTGCCCCTGATCTGGCAGTGGCTGCTTGTGGGCATGGGGCTGTTCTTTGTGCTGCTGTTCGGCACCTGGCATCTGTTCCGGGGATCCGGGCTGTTCTGGATCCTCTGGGCGATCGTGGTGTGCGTCCTGGTGGTACTCTACGGCTCCTACAGCTTTGGCCTGCTCCTGAAGGGGGCCAAGCGGATGAGCCAGGGGGACCTGAACGAGAAGGTGGACGGAAAGTATCTCATCGGCAGCTTCAAGGACTTTGCCCAAGCCCTCAACACCCTGGGCGACGCCGCCATCCAGGCCGCCCAGAAGCAGATGCGCTCCGAGCGGATGAAGGCGGAGCTGATCACCAACGTGTCCCACGACATCAAAACGCCCCTGACCTCCATTATCAATTATGTCGACTTATTACAAAAAACGGATGATCCCCAGGAGCGGGCCTCCTATCTGGAGGTGCTGGACCGGCAGAGCCAGCGGATGAAGAAGCTCATCGACGACCTGATGGAGATGAGCAAGGCCTCCACCGGCAACCTCACCGCGGAGATCCAGAGGCTGGACCTGGTCGAGGCCGTCACCCAGGCGCTGGGCGAGTTTTCCGATAAGCTGGCCGGGGCCGATCTGACCGTGGTGTTCGATCCGCCCAAGGAGCCGGTGTGGATCCAGGCCGACGGGCGGCTGTGCTGGCGGGTGATGAGCAATCTGCTGAGCAACGCCGTCAAGTACGCCCTGCCGGGGACCCGGGTGTATATCGAGCTGGCCCAGGAGGGCTACCGGGCGCGGCTCTCCATCAAAAACGTGTCCCGGGAGCAGCTGCGCCACACCGGCGAGGAGCTGCTGGAGCGGTTCGTCCGGGACGACGCCTCCCGGAACACCGAAGGCAGCGGCCTGGGGCTGAACATCGCCAAAAGCCTGATGGAGCTGCAGCACGGCATGCTGGAGCTGACCGTGGACGGGGACCTGTTCAAGGCCGTTTTGACCTTCCCGATGTAAAGGCGACGGGAGTCGAATCCACGCCGCTTTGTGGGGGCTCTTTTCGGCGCTTTTCCCCTTATCGTCGTCGCCTTGCGACAGCAAGGCTTCCTCCTCTGCGGGCAAAATCATCCAAAAATTGCTCCCCGCAAAGTGCTACGCAGTTTCCGGCGAGGTAATTTTCGTTCAGGCAAGCAAAAGGCCGCAGGGAATACTGGCTATGTATTTCCAAGGGCTTTTGTGAAGACTGGGCGGAAATGACCCGCCGGAAACCGACGTGGGTTCGATTTCCGTCACCTAAAATTCACGGATTGTTTTCATTACCGTCATGACCCGTTCAAAGGCTTCCGCTAATCTATAACCATGAAGTCCGGCGGAAGCCGTGAGCCGCCTGGCTTCTACGTTGGTTCTCTTTTCTACCTCTCTTCTTTCCTAAAAATCACAACGCGCGGGTCCCCGCAGCCAAACGGCTGCGGGGATCATCCTTGAAGGGCCTGCGCCAAAAAGAAATAGCCTATTCTTGACAGCGCAGGCAAAAAATGATAAAATACACCCGGTTCCGCAAGGAACCAGGTGCTGCCAGTATAACGGTAGGCGGTTTTCCCCCGAAATGCAGGGGGAGCTTCTTGCCCCCCTGTTTCAGAAAGGGGGGCTGGCCATGACAACGATGGAAGTACTTACATTCTGTCTTGTGATCATCGGCATCATCAACCTGTTTATTCAGCTGATGAAATGATAAGAAGCAACCGCCCCAATTCGCCAACGGTGCGCGGTTGCTTCTAACCAATACCGGGGGCTGACCGTCTGCCGGCAGCACCTTTCTATGCTTATTATAGCAGCGTTTCACCATCCTGTCAAGTGCTTTACGCCTTGACATTTTCATCTGACGATGTATAATTGACCATGTTAGAATAGAAAAAAGGAGCGCAATTACTATGGTATATCCTATGACTGTCGCCGGGCTGCGCCGGGAGCTTCCCATCTGCCCGGTCAATGAGCATCTGTCCATCGCCGGCTTTGTGATCTTCGGGGACGCGGAGCTGACCGTGGCCTGCGCCCGGGAGCTGCTGAAGCGGGCCCCGGAGTACGACTACCTGATCACCGCCGAGGCCAAGGGCATCCCCCTGATCCACGAGATGGCCCGGCAGAGTGGGGCGAAGAAGTATTTCCTGGCCCGGAAGGGTCCCAAGCTGTACATGACCGGGGTGTTTGAGTCCACCGTTCACTCCATCACCACCGCCAAGGAGCAGCACCTGTACCTGGACACCGCCGACGCCGCCCTGATGAAGGGCAAGAAGATCCTCATCGTGGACGATGTGATCTCCACCGGCGAGAGCCTGGCCGCGCTGGAGGCCCTGGTGGAGAAGGCCGGGGGCATCATTGCCGGACGGATGGCCATTCTGGCCGAGGGCGACGCCCAGGACCGGCCCGACCTCATCTACCTGGAGAAGCTGCCCCTGTTCCACCCGGATGGCACCGTAATGGAATAAAAAATCCGGTCTTAAACAAATCTTAAACCTTTTCCTACTTTTTTCTTAAATCCCTTTTTGATAAAATACTCCCAGCAATGGGAGGGATCGTTATGAATATTTTGATGGACATCTTATCGCTGGTCCTCAAGCTCTTCGCGGTGTACACCGCCTTGGTAGGCGCCTTTTTCCTGCTGCCCCGCCGCCGGTTCCCCACCGCCCCGCCCAAGGCTCGGTTCGCCGTGCTTTTGCCTGCCCGGAACGAGGAAGCGGTGATCGGGGACAGTGTCCGGAGCCTTCTCCGGCAAGACTATCCCCGGGAGCTGTTCGATGTGTATGTGCTGCCCAACAACTGCACGGACCACACCGAGGAAGCCGCCCGGAGAGCGGGCGCCCGGATTTTCCGCTGCCGGGGGCCGGTTCGGAGCAAGGGCGAGGTGCTGCACCAGGCCTTCGCCCACCTGATGGGAAAATACGACGCCTACTGCGTCTTTGACGCGGACAATCTGGTGGCCCCGGGCTTCCTGGCCCGAATGAACGACGCGTATGTAGCCGGGGCCCAGGCCGCCAAGGGCCGGATCGTCGCCTCCAATCCCTATGACAATTGGGTAGCCGGGTGCTACGAGCTGCATTTTTCCAACGCCAATCTGCTCTACTCCCGTCCCCGGGAGCGGCTGGGTCTGAGCAGCAAGCTGGTAGGCACCGGCTTCATGGTGACGGACCAGCTGCTTCAACGGCTGGGGGGCTGGAACACCCGGAGCCTGGCCGAGGATGCGGAATTTGCCGCCATCTGCGCCAAAAACGGGGTGCGGGTGCGCTACGTCCCCGACGCCGTTCACTATGACGAGGAGCCCACCTCCTTCGCCGCCTCTCTCCGGCAGCGCCGCCGCTGGAGCGCCGGGCTTCAGGACGTGGCCCGGCGGTACATCCCTTCCCTGCTGAAAACCTGGGGGCCGCTGCAGTGGGACTTTGCCGTGTTCCTCTCCCGGATCTATTTGCAGCTGCTGGCCCTGCTGCCGGTGTGCTGGGGGCTACTTCACATGGAGCCTCTGGCGGCTCTGGCCGCGCTGGGCATTGGCCTGGCAGGCTTCTGGGCAGGCGCCACCTTTACCGCTCTGTTTCTGTGTGTAGCGGCAGGGCGGAGCCCCCGGCGGATGTGGAAAACCATCGCGCTGTACCCCATCTTTGTCGCCTCCTGGTACCCGCTGCATATCATTTCTCTGGTGTCCGCGCCTAAGGCATGGCATCCCATGACCCACATTGGCGCTGGTCAGCGGGCCGCTTAAACGATCAATCAACGCCCCCGGCACCAAGCCGGGGGCGGAAATCGGATTTCCTATTGACAAACAAGCCCATTCGGGGTATTTTGTATATATTCCATAGAAAGGAGGAGCCCCCTATGGTGGATTACCGAAGGCTGCGGCTTTCCAATCTCACCTCTCCTGAATTTAACCATCTGCTGCCCGCCCTTTATTGGCCGGTCCACGGCATCCTGTTCGCCGCGGTGGAGCAGCTTCGGCCCCTGGCGGCCTGCCACCCGGTGTGGTGTCCGCTGGACAATCTGATCCCCTTCAACGAGTGGTTTTTGATCCCCTACCTGATCTGGTTTCTCTACATCCCGGGGATGCTGATCTATCTGGCGCTGTACGACGCCGCCGCATTCCGGCGATTCATGTACTTCATCATCGCCACCTACGGTGTGACCCTGCTGGTCTATCTGATCTACCCCACCTGTCAGAATCTCCGGCCCACGGTCTTCCCCCGGGACAATTTCCTCACCCGGCTGACCATCGCCTTTTACGAGTTCGACACCAACACCAACGTCTGCCCCTCTCTGCACTGCATCGGTTCCTTTGCCGTGGCCTTCGCCGCCTGGGACACCCCTCGGTTCCGGAACCTCTTCTGGAAGGTGAGCTTCTTTGCCATGTCGGCGCTGATCTCCGTGTCCACGGTGTTCGTCAAGCAGCACAGCGCGGTGGATGTGTTCTGGGCCCTGGTGGTCTGCGCCGCCGGGTACGCCCTGGTCTACGGGCGGAAAAAGCCCGCCGCCCAGCCGGTTTAGGGGGATAAAATGGAACATCGGGACAATTACGCCCTTCAGGCGCAGGCCGCCCAGGCCTATTTTCAAAACTACGACCAGGAGGCGCTGATCCGGAAATTTTCCCTGGCCCACGACGAAACCTACCTTTATTTTACCATGGCCGCCCGGCCCTACCGGCTCCGCCGGAGAGATGGAGCGCTGGAAAAGATGGTAGCCGGCCTCTGGCGGGACGGCAACAGTCACAGCGAGGTCATGACCGCCCTGGATGTGATCTGCGACGCCAAGGAAGGACGGTTTCTCTCCGGCCGGTGGAAGAGTATGCAGAATTTCGGCCTTCAGTTCCACCGCACCCTGCTGGAGGATCGGCCCACAAGGGAAGCCCTGGCCTTTGACCGGGACCCGGCGGGACTGGCCCAGGCCTGCCGGACCCTGGGCGGCAAACCGCTGCCCGGGGCGGACGTGAGCTACGCCCTTCCCCTGCTTTTGGGCCTGGAGGTCTGCCTGCAATTCTGGCGGGGAGACGAGGAGTTCGCGCCCCGGCTCTATTGGCTCTGGGACGAAAACGCCCTGATGTACATCAAATATGAAACCATGTATTTTGCCGTCAACCTGCTCCTGTCCCGTCTGGAGGAGGAGATGGCCCAGAAAGGAGCGAAGAGTGTTTGAGCCGTCTCGCGGAATTTGACAGCACCTATGTGACCATCGACTTAGACGCCGTGGGGAAAAACATCGACGCGGTGGCGAAAAAAACCGGCGTGCCGGTGATGGCGGTGGTCAAGGCCGACGCCTATGGCCACGGGGCCATTCAAATCGCCCGATATTTGGAGGACCGGTGCGCCTTTTTCGGGGTCTCCTCCATTTTGGAGGCCCTGGAGCTGCGCCAGGCGGGGATCAAAATCCCCATTCTCATTCTGGGCCACACCCCCGTCACCGCCTACCCCGCCCTGGTGTCCCAGGACATTCGGCCCGCCCTCTTTTCCTGGGAGGACGCCCTGGCCCTGTCCGCCGAAGCGGTACGCCAGGGAAAAACCGCGCCCTTCCACTTCGCCGTGGACACCGGCATGAGCCGGATCGGCTTCCAGGCCACCCAAGAGGCGGCGGAAACCTGCGTTCAAATCGCCGCCCTGCCCGGACTCCGAGCGGAGGGGCTGTTCAGCCACTTTGCCACCGCCGACGGGGCGGACCTCACCCGGTCCCAGGCCCAGGCGGCTCTGTTTGACGAATTTGACGCCCGGCTGCGGGATTTGGGCCTGCGTATTCCCATCCGGCATCTGGACAATTCCGCCGGGCTGATGAATTTTTCCCGGCACTATGAGATGGTGCGCTCCGGCATCGTCACCTATGGTCTGTACCCCAGCGACCAGGTGGACCCTCAGGACCTGCCCCTCTCCCCCGCCCTCCAGTGGCGCAGCCGGGTGAGCCATGTGAAGCTCCTACCCCCGGGCCGGGAGATCAGCTACGGCGGCGCCTACGTCACCACCGCCCCCACCCTGGTGGCCACGGTGCCGGTGGGCTATGCCGACGGCTACCGGCGGAGCCTCTCCGGGAAATTCCACGTTCTGATCCATGGGAAAGAGGCCCCCATCCTGGGCCGGGTGTGTATGGATCAGATGATGGTAGACGTCACCGCGATCCCCGAGACCCAGGTGGGCGATTCGGTGGTGCTGGTGGGCCGGGATGGCGGCCGGGAGATCACCGTGGAGCAGATCGCCGCGGCGGCGGACAGCTTCAACTATGAGTTTATCTGCGGCATCAGCCGCCGGGTGCCCCGGCTCTACCGCCAGGGGGGAAAGACCGTCCACGCCGTCCACTATCTTTTGGACGAATAAAGACCGAGGGTACCAGACCCTCGGTCATTTTTTCTGCTTGCAGGCGTAAAAATAGGCCATTTTGTAGTCCCCCAGCTCCCGGCAGCACTGCTCCAGCAGAGGCGCCGCCGCCTCCGGGGAAAAGGCCTCCCCCCGCTCCAGGCAGGGCCGGGCCTGTTCGTAATCCTCCTGAGCCAGATACGCCCTGCCCCGGAGAAAGCTCCATTCCGGGCTCTCCCGATCCTTCGCCGCGTCCAAAAGCCTGCCGCAGCCCGCGGGGTCTCCGGCCTCCAGGGCCGCCGCCGCCAGTACCAGCAGGGCCGGGTCCAGAGCCGGGAGCTTCTCCGCCGCCTCCTGAAGTCTCGCCGGGTCGGCCCGGGCCGTCAGCAACCAGAGCTGGGCACGCCAAGGACTAAAATAATCGCTTCTCTGCCCCGCCCGCTCCGCCTGCTCCAAAAGCGTGGCGGCATAGGGCCGCCGCCCCTGGCGGATCGCCGCCTCCGCCAGGTCCATCCGGCACAGGGCGGAGAGCAGGTAATACTCCTGGTCGAACACCCCGTCCGGGGCCCGGTATTCCTCCAGCGCAGCCAGCACCCCAGCGGGATCCTTTTGGGAAAAGGCCGCCCGGGCCTGGGCCATGGCCTCCTGATTGGGGGAGGTCACTGTCTGCTCCTCCAAAAAGTAGCTCACCGGCTTGCCCAGCTTGGCCGCCAGATAGGTCAGGGCGTCCAGGGAGGGGGTGGCGGAGCCGTTTTCGATCAGGGAGAGCATATTCCGGGTCAGATATTCCCCCGCCAGCTGCCGCTGGGACAGACCCGCTGCCAATCTGGCCTCCTTCAGCCGCTGTCCAATGGTTTCCACGGTTTTCGCCCCCTTTTTTTCATTATAACAGCCCCCCGCCGGATTGTCAAACCGGCGGGAAAAGCCTTTTTGGGGTGTAACAAAAATTTCATTTGCTATTTTGCGGAAATTGGATTATAACATAGATAGTTGTGGACAGAAAAGAGGAAACTCGATGGATACATTCAATCGGCGGGATTTGAAAATCCAGGCAAAGGAAGCGCTTTCCCGGTCCCAGAGCAGGCCCTTGCGGCTGGTCGGGATCCACGCCGGGGTCACGGTGGCCGCGCTGCTGCTGCTGACGGTGGTAGACGCCGTTTTACAGAGCCAGATCGCCGGCACCGGAGGGCTGAGCGGGATGGGGTACCGCTCGATCCTGTCCTCGGTCCAGGCGCTGATCCAGCCCCTGGTATCGATCCTCCTGGCCTTCTGGAATATCGGCTACCTGTTTGTGGCCTGGAAGCTGGCCCGGGGGGAGGACGCCGCGCCACAGGATCTGCTTCAGGGGATCCGCCGGGTCGGTCCGGCGGCCCGGTTCCTGGTGATCAAAGCCCTGATCTTCCTGGCCCTGGGGATGATCTGCTTCTACCCCAGCATGAGCCTGTATCTGATGACCCCGCTGGCCCGGCCCCTGATGGAAGCGCTGGAGCCTCTGGCCTCCCAGTCCGCCGTGGCGGGTTCCGTTGAGATCACGGACGCCATGGAGGCGGCGGTGTCCCAGGCCATGGCCCCCATGCTGGGCATTTTCCTCATCGTATATCTGGCGGTCTGCGCGCCCTTTTTCTACCGGTTCCGGTTGGCGGAGTTCGCGCTGTGGGAGGATCCACAGGCCGGCGCCCTTTCCGCCCTGCGCCGCAGCAGCCGAATCACCCGGGGCAGCCGGATGGCTCTTCTGAAGCTGGACCTGAGCTTCTGGTGGTACTACCTGGCCCTAACGCTGCTCACGGCCCTTTCCTATGGGGATCTTCTTCTGCCTTTGCTGGGAATCCAGCTGCCGATCTCCCAGGACGCGGCCTTCTATCTGTTCTACGGGCTGTCCCTGATCGGGCAGGGGGTGCTGATCCTCGTGGCGAAAAACTATGTCACCGTCACCCTGGCTCGGGCTTATGAGACCCTGCACCATCCGCCGGAGCAGGCGCCGCGGCAGACGCCGCCCGTGAAGGTGCCCTGGACGTATTAATGACACAAAGGCCGGCGGGGCTTTCGTAGCCCCGCCGGCAAATCTTGAAGAAGTCCAACGCCCCCGCTTTTGGCGGGGGCGCAGCGTTTTTCTTTTACGCCTTTCCGGCGCAGCCGAGAACGTCGATGAGCTTGTGGCGGACCAGCTCCTTGATGTTGGCCCGGGCGGGCTTCAGGTACTCCCGGGGGTCGAACTTGTCGGGATGCTCGTCAAAGAACTGCCGGATGGTGCCGGTCATGGCCAGCCGCAGATCGGAGTCGATGTTGATCTTGCACACGGACAGCTCAGCCGCGTGGCGGAGCTGATCCTCCGGCACGCCAATGGCGCCGGGCATCTTGCCGCCGTGGGAATTGATCATCTCCACATAATTCTGGGGCACGGAAGAAGAACCGTGAAGCACGATGGGGAAGCCGGGCAGACGGCGGGAGACCTCCTCCAGCACGTCGAAGCGGAGCTGGGGCTTGGTGCCGGGCTTGAACTTGTAGGCGCCGTGGCTGGTGCCAATGGCGATGGCCAGGGAGTCGCAGCCGGTCTTGGACACAAATTCCTCCACCTCTTCGGGGTGGGTGTAGGAGGAATCCTCGGCGGAGACCTTCACCTCGTCCTCGATGCCGGCCAGGGTGCCCAGCTCGGCCTCCACCACCACGCCGTGGTCGTGGGCGTACTCCACCACCTTGCGGGTGATCTCAATATTCTCTTTGAAGGGCTTGGAGGAGGCGTCGATCATGACGGAGGTAAAGCCGCCGTCGATGCAGCTCTTGCAGGTCTCGAAGTCGGGACCGTGGTCCAGATGGAGCACGATGGGGATCTCGGGGCATTCGATCACGGCGGCCTCCACCAGCTTCACCAGGTAGGTGTGGTTGGCATAGGCCCGGGCGCCCTTGGAGACCTGGAGGATCACAGGGGCCTTTTCCTCCCGGCAGGCCTCGGTGATGCCCTGGACGATCTCCATATTGTTGACGTTGAAAGCGCCGATGGCGTAACCGCCGTCGTAGGCCTTCTTAAACATTTCTTTGGATGTGACTAGGGGCATGGGAAATCCTTCCTTTCAATTTTTTCCTAAAAGGTATTATACCATGAATTTTCCGTTTTTCAATAAAAATATTTGCCATTTTTCCCCCGGCGTGCTATAATTAGTCAGAAGCGGCAAAACAGCCCTGTCTTGCCGGTATTTTTTGTCTGATATTCTTTACTTGGAGGGAACAATTATGTCTGAAAAGCCTCTGGTCGGTTCCTTGATCATCGGCCAGTCCGGCGGCCCGTCCGCCGTGATCAACTGCTCCGCCTACGGCGTGATCAAAACCGGCCTGGAAAACCCCAACATCACCAAGGTCTACGGCGCGTTCCACGGCATCAAGGGCGTTCTGAACGACCAGCTGATGATCATGGACGAGGAGGACCCCAAGGAGCTGGAGCGGATGCTCTACACCCCCTCCTCCGCCCTAGGCTCCTGCCGGTATAAAATCGCGGACCCGGACGTGGACGACACGGACTATAAGCGCATCCTGGAGATCTTCAAGAAGTACAACGTCCGCTATTTCTTCTACAACGGCGGCAACGACTCCATGGACACCTGCAACAAGATCTCCAAATATATGAGCAAGGCCGGCTACGAGTGCCGGGTCATGGGTGTGCCCAAGACCATCGACAACGACCTGGCCGGCACGGACCACTGCCCGGGCTTCGCCTCCGCCGCCAAGTATATCGCCACCTCCTTCATGGAGGTCAGCCGGGATTCCCAGGTGTACGACACCGGCATGGTCACCATCGTGGAGTGCATGGGCCGCCACGCCGGCTGGCTCACCGCCGCCGCCGCCCTGGCCGGGATCAAGGGGGACGGGCCCGACCTGGTGTACCTGCCCGAGCGGGACTTTGACATGGACGCCTTCCTGGCGGACGTGAAGCGGATCTACGGCGAGAAGAAGAACTGCATCGTGGCGGTGTCCGAGGGCGTCCACTACGCCGACGGCACCTTCGTCTCCGAGGCCAAGACCTCCGGCACCGACGGCTTCGGCCACGCCCAGCTGGGCGGCCTGGCCGCCCGTCTGGCGGACATCGTCAAGGCCGCCACCGGCGCCAAGGTCCGGCCCATCGAGCTGAGCCTGCTGCAGCGCTGCGCCGCCCACTGCGCCTCCGGCACCGACATCGCCGAGTCCTTCATGTCCGGCAAGGTGGCGGTGGAGTCCGCCGTGGCCGGCATCACCGACAAGATGGTGGGCTTCCGCTGCACCCGGGAGGGGGGCTACAAGTGCGAGCCGGAGCTGTTCGATCTGAGCCTGGTGGCCAATACCGAGAAGAAGGTGCCCCAGGAGTGGATCAACGAGGCCGGCAACGGCGTGACCCAGGGCTTCATCGACTACTGCCTGCCCCTGATCCAGGGGGAGACCGGCATGGTCAAGGAGGACGGCCTGCCCCGGTTCGTCCAGCTCAAGCGGGTCTTCGCGAAATAATCCTTTTTAAGCGCATCCCCGGGAGGCCCAAGGGGCCTTCCGGGGATTTTGTCGTATTTTGAGGAGGCGGTGGGGCTCAGCCTCGGGGGTCGTCCTCCCGGAGATCCACCCGTTCCGCCTTCCGGCAGCGGCCGGTCTGGGCGTCCAGGGTAAAGAGTACCCCCTCCAGCTTGGCCGGGCCCGCCGCCCAGCGATACCGGTCGGGAAGGTCCCCCCGGAACCGGGCGATGGACAGCTCCGGCCGGATGCCCAGCACCGAAATCGCCGGTCCGGTCATGCCCAGGTCCGTCACATAGCCGGTGCCCTGGGGCAGCACCTGGGCATCGGCGGTGGGCACATGGGTGTGGGTCCCCCAGACGGCGCTGACCTGGCCATCCAACATATAGCCCATGGCCAGCTTCTCCGAGGTGGCCTCGGCGTGAAACTCCACCAGGATTAGCCGGGTAGAGCGCTTTTTCACCAGCTTTTCCACCAGCAAAAAGGGGTTGTCCGGCCCGTAGTCCATATTGCACCGGCCGATCAGGTCGATCACCGCCAGCTTTCCAACAGGGGTATCAAACTCCGCCCAGCCCCGGCCCGGACTCTGGGGCGCCAAATTTGCCGGGCGGAGGATCTGGGGGCATTCCTCCAGATAGGGGACCAGCTCCCGGTGGCGATAGGTGTGGTTGCCCATGGTGATCACGTCCGCTCCGGCGTTCAGAATTTCCTCCCCCTGCTGGGGGGTCATTCCCACCACGTTGGCGTTCTCCCCGTTGACCACCACGAAGTCCGCCTCCAGCTGCCGCCGAAGGCGGGGAAGATGCTTGCGGATCATCTCCATACCCGGGCGGCCCACCACGTCCCCCACGGCCAAGACTTTCAAATCCATGGCTTTTACCGGACCGATTTGGCGTACTCCGTGGGGGTGATGCCGAATTTCTCCTTAAACTGCCGGGAGAAGTGATGCACCGTGGAGTATTGCAGGGCGGCGGCGATCTCGGTGAAGTTCATGTTGTTCTCCCGGATCATCTGCTTGCTCTCCTGGAGCTTTACCCGGCGGATATACTCCCCCGGGGAGATCTGGAGATTCTTGTGGAACAGGGCCGTCAGGTAGCTGGGACTCACGTCCACATTTTTCGCCACCATGGGCACCGACATCTTCTCCCGCACATGGGCGCTGATATACTGCTGGGCCTTGCGAATGATCTCATTCTCCGCGTGGAGGGCGTGGGCGGTTTTGAGCCGCTCGGTGTGGCCCCCCGCCTCCCGCTGCAGCGTCAGCAGCAGCAGATTCAGCAGGCACAGGATCATATCGTTGGAGTAGTCGTCCATCCGCTCCTGCTCCTGGAGCATCTGCTTGAGAATGGTGGCCGCCCGCTGGGGGGACTGGAATTTTCGGTTGGTCAGGGCGGAAAGATCCGCCCCGGAGATATCGAAGGACACGGTGACGAACCGGGGGGCCACCCCGATATCGGCATACTGCATATGCCACTGCCCCGGGCCGTAGAGGACCATGTCCCCCTGCTCCAGCAGCAGGTCCTGTCCCTCCGCCACGGAGTGCAGGGAGCCCTGATCCACATAGGTCAGCTCCAGAGCCGGATGGGCCTCCCCCGCGAAGACAAAGCCCCGCTCCTTCTCCTGGTAGAAGAAGGTGTACAGCCGCTCCACCCGGAGGTTCGTCTGGACGTGGTATCCCTCCTCCTGGTTCCGGGAACCCACCTGCACCGGCGGCTCGGGGGCGGAATAGTCCGCCCAGGCGGTGTCCGTCAGAGGCGCCAGGGAAAAATAGACCCCCGCCCGGATGAACACCGGCTTGTCCAGATAGAAATGGGAGAAGTTCTCATTGTCCGCGGAGACGGACAGCACCGTCATTCCCTCCCCGCTGCACAGCCAGGTATCCGCCCCCGCCAGATATACCGGGGCGTCGGGGCCGCTGAGCTGGAGCCGCTCCCGGTAGCCCTCCTGATCCCGGCGGTTCCGGGCGGTCTGTTCCGGCAGGATCGTTCCAAACTGCCGGAAATTCACTTGGTTTAAGTTCCAAATCATACGAGCCCTCCTTATCGCGGCGTCATTCAAAAACGGCGAGAAAAAGCTAAAATGGAGTCACACGATCGGTGACTCCATTATTATAGCACGATTAGCGAAAATGGCAAATGTTTTTATTTCCGATATTCAAATTCCATGCCATAAAGATCCACGGTATCCCCATCCTGGATGCCCATTTCCTCCAGCCGGGCATAAACGCCCCACTTCCGAAGCTGGAGGTCGAAGAAATTCCGGCTCTCGTAGTCCTGGAAATTGATATCCTGCATCAGCCGCTCCAGCCAGGTCCCGGTGACGGCCCAGGTGCTGCCCAGATGCTCGATCTCCAGCTCCTCCGGGTCTCCGGGCTGGACCTCCGGCTCCACATACTCCGGTTCGTAGTATGCCACCGGCGGCAGGGCCCGCAGCTGCCGGGCAACCGTCAAAACCAGCTCCCGCAGCCCCTGTCCGGTGCCGGCGGAGATGGTCAGCAGGCCGCACCCTTTGGCCTGGACATGGGCCCGGAGCCGCTCCAAATTGTCCGAATCCGGCGGCAGCAGGTCCGTCTTGTTGGCGGCCACCAGCATGGGCCGGGCGGCCAGGTCCGGGGAATACTCCGCCAGCTCGGCGCAGATGGCGTCGAAATCCGCCACCGGGTCCCGGCCCTCGCTGCCGGACACGTCCACCACATGGACCAGCAGGCGGCACCGGTCGATGTGCCGCAAAAAATCGTGGCCCAGCCCGGCGCCCTGGGCGGCGCCCTCGATGATGCCTGGGATGTCCGCCATGACGAAGGACACCCCCTCCTCCACATAGATGACCCCCAGATTGGGGTAGAGGGTGGTGAAGTGGTAGTTGGCGATCTTGGGCCGGGCGTTGGAGGTCCGGGACAGGATCGTGGATTTTCCCACGTTGGGAAAGCCCACCAGGCCCACATCCGCCAGGAGCTTCAGCTCCAGGATCACGTCCCGCTCCTGGCCCGGGCGGCCCGCCTTGGCAAACCTGGGCAGCTGACGGGTGGCAGTGGCGAACCGGCCGTTGCCCCAGCCGCCCCGGCCGCCCTTGGCCAGGACGAAATCCTCCCCGGTGGACATGTCCACGATGATTTTTTCCGTCTCCGCATCCCGGACCACGGTGCCCCGGGGCACCTGGATGATCAGGTCCTCCCCCCGCTTGCCGCTGCGCCGTCCGCCGGCGCCGGCAACGCCGGACTGGGCCTGGTATTTGCGCTTGTAGCGAAAGTCCAGCAGGGTGGACAGGTTGTCGTTGACCCGGAGGATCACGCTGCCCCCGTGGCCCCCGTCGCCCCCGTCGGGGCCGCCGGCGGCCACGTATTTCTCCCGGTGGAAGGCCACCGCCCCGTCTCCGCCCCGGCCGCCGGCAACGCTGATCCGCACTTTATCCACAAACATAGGGAACCTCCAAAAAAACGGGGCTGCCGAGGCAGCCCCTTGTTTCCGATTACTGCTCCGCGTACACCGAGCACTGACGGCGATCCTTGCCCTTCCGCTCAAAGCGGACGGTGCCATCCACCAGGGCAAACAGGGTGTCGTCGCTGCCGATGCCCACGTTCACACCGGGATGGATATGGGTGCCTCTCTGACGGACCAGGATGTTGCCGGCCAGAACGAACTGACCGTCGGCCCGCTTAGCGCCCAGGCGCTTGGACTCGGAGTCCCGGCCGTTCTTGGTGGAACCGCCGCCCTTATGGTGCGCGAAGAACTGAAAACCGATTTTCAGCATGGGTTTACACCTCCAAAACTTCGATATAATCAGGATAATCGTCCCGCAGGCTGCACAGCGTCAGCATCAGTCCCGCCAGCACGGCCTGGACTGTCTCCTCCTCATCGCAGACAGCGGGAAGGGTCAGGCTGATTCGGGCGTCCTCCTCCCTGACCCGGACTTTGGCCTTGGCGCCGCACACATCGTTGACGGTGGCCTCGGCCATGGTCACGGCGGCGGAAACGGCGGCGCAGACAATGTCCGTGCCCGCCTCCGAATAGCCGCTGTGGCCGCTGACGGTGAACCCGGTGATCCGGTCCCCGTCGGAATAAAACTCGCACCTGGTCATTTTACAGGGCGATTTTGGTGATCTCCACCTTGGTGTAGGGCTGACGGTGGCCCATCTTGCTCTTCTCGTTCTTCTTGGCCTTGTACTTAAAGACGTAGAGCTTCTTGCCCTTGCCGTTTTTCAGCACCTTGGCCTCCACCTTGGCGCCCTCCAGCACAGGCGCGCCGATCTTGGAATTTTCCCCATCCAGGACCGCCAGCACCTGGTCAAAAGTGACCTGGGCGTTCTCCTCGGCGCCGAGCTTCTCGATGTAGAGGGTGTCCCCCTCGGCAACGGTGTACTGCTTCCCGCCGGTGACGATAACTGCTTTCATTTGTTTGTTTCACCTACTTTTAATCATGTAGTCTCGCTTGGAAGGCGCCGAAGAAATACCGGACTTAGAGCCTTTTCAATGCGGCCCGTCTATTTTATCAGGCGGGAAGAAAAAAGTCAAGTCCAATTTTCCATTTTCTCTCCCTTTGGAGGCGGTTTTTCCCGTGTCCGGCGAAAAATGTGAATTTTCTGCGGCATGGTTTACATTTGCCCCGGGTTGTGATAGAATAAAGCCAAGGAGGCGGATCCATGGAACAATTTTTTGGCGAACTGAAGAGCTTCTTCCGGAAGGGGGACCTGGTTCTGCTCCTGCTGTGTCTGGGGGCCACGGGCTTCGGATGCCTGGCCATCGCCAGCGCTACCAACCCCACCGGCGCGTTCCGTTCCGTGGTGGTCCAGGTGGCGGCGGCCCTGCTGGGCGTGCTGTTTTTCATCGTCTTCTCCTCCATCGATACGGAATTTTTCTCCGAACACCGGCTGGCCCTGGTGGTGTTCAACACCTTCCTGCTGCTGCTGCTGCGCACCCCCTTCGGCGAGGACTTCGGCACCGGTAACCGGAGCTGGCTGGATATCCCCCTGGTGCCCTTCAGCATCCAGCCGGCGGAGATCTGCAAGATCACCTACATCCTCATTATGGCCTCCGTCATGGCCTCCCACCAAAACCAGGTGTCCTCCATTCCATCGGTGTTCCACATGGTCTTTCACCTGGTGCTGCTGGTGGGCGTGAACTACGTCATGTCCAACGACGCCGGCGTGTCGCTGATCTTCGTGTTCATTTTTATCGGCATGACCTTTGCCGGCGGGGTGAGCCTGATCTGGTTCCTGCTGGCGGGGGGCGGGATCGCCGCCGCCATCCCCTTCCTGTGGAACTACGTCATGGCGGAATACCAGAAGGATCGGTTTCGGATCCTCTGGGACCCCACCGTGGACCCCAACGGCGAGGATCAGCGCTATCACAGCCTGCGCAGCCTCTACACCCTCCGGGGCGGCGGCTGGGTCGGCCAGGGACTCTTCAACGGCAACCGGGTCCAGGCGGACTCCCTCCCCGCCCAGCACACCGACTACATTTTCTCCTCCATCGGCGAGGAGCTGGGCTTTATCGGCTGCGTGGGGGTCATGGTGGTGCTGTTCCTCATCGTATGGCGCTGCATCCATGTGGGGACCAGGAGTCCGGACTATCTGCGGCGGCTGGTGTGCTTCGGCGCGGCCTCGGCCCTGATCTTCCAGATCATCAGCAACATCGGCATGTGCCTGGGCGTCACCCCCGTGATCGGTCTGACGCTGCCCTTCTTCAGCTACGGCGGAAGCTCCCTGGTGACGATCTACGCCATGCTGGGGCTGGTGTCCGGCGTCCATGCCCGGCCGGAGTCGGAGAGCCATCAGCTCTACGTCCGGCCCATCTATCCCACGTTTTAGGCACGCCCCCGCCCTTCCTATGTAGTTTTGCCCCCCCTGGGGCTGTTCAGAACCCAAATCTAAAATCAAAAAGGAGCGACCAAGTTATGAGACAATTTATGGACCAAGACTTCCTGCTCTCCAACGACACCGCCAAGCACCTGTACCACGACTATGCCTCCTCCATGCCTCTGGTGGACTACCACTGCCACATTCCCCCCCAGGAGATCTATGAGGACCGCCGGTTTGACAACCTGGCCCAGGTTTGGCTTGGGGGCAAAAATCCCGACGGCAGCTACTTCGGCGACCACTACAAGTGGCGGGTCATGCGCTCCAACGGGGTGCCGGAGGACTACGTCACCGGGGATCAGCCCGCCTATCAGCGCTTCCTGAAATTTGTGGAGGCCCTGGAGATGGCCATTGGCAACCCCATGTACCACTGGTGCAACCTGGAGCTGCGGCAGTTCTTCGGCGTCACCAAGCCTCTGACCCTGGACACCGCCCAGGAGATCTGGGACGCCTGCAACGAAAAGCTCCGCACCGACCCCGATCTGACCGTCCGGGGCATCATCCGC
Organism: uncultured Oscillospiraceae bacterium; assembly: GCA_947626085.1. GTDB lineage: Bacteria > Bacillota > Clostridia > Oscillospirales > Oscillospiraceae > Faecousia. The sequence goes on along the minus strand of CANQQU010000001.1, from coordinate 38,648 downwards.
AAGGCCAACGTGGCCTTCATCGGCACCACCGACGACCCGGTGGACACCCTGGAGTGGCATGAAAAAATCGCCGCCGACCCCACGATCTCCGTGAAGGTCTGTCCCTCCTTCCGACCGGACAAGGCCATCAACATCACCAAGCCCGGCTTTGTAGAATATCTGGCCGTCCTGGCCAAGTCCGTGGGCAAGGAGAAGCTGGCCACGGTGGACGAGGTCTGCGCCGCCCTGGTGGAGCGGCTGGAGTACTTCCACGCCCGGGGCTGCCGGGCCAGCGACCACGGCCTGGACTACATCCCCTACCGGGAGGGCACCCCCGCCGAGGTGGAGGCCGCCTACCAGAAGGCCCTGGCCGGTCAGAGCCTGACCCTGGAGGAGGCGGAAAAGTACCAGACCGCCATTCTCCTGTGCCTGGGCAAGGCCTACAGCCGGCTGAACATCGCCATGCAGCTCCACTACTCCTGCATCCGGAACAACAACGAGCGGATGTACCGCGTCATGGGGGCCGACACCGGCTTTGACGCCATCGCCCAGAACACCTGCGGCGAGAGCATCGCCCGGCTCCTGTCCGCTCTGGATCTGGAGCAGGCCTGCCCCAAGACCATTCTCTACTCCCTGAACCCGGCGGACAACGCCCAACTGGGCACCCTGATTGGCTGCTTCCAGGACAGCACCGTTCCCGGCAAGATCCAGCACGGCTCCGCCTGGTGGTTCAACGACACCAAGACCGGCATGGAGGATCAAATGCGCTCCCTGGCCAGCCTGGGGCTGCTGGGCAACTTTATCGGGATGCTCACCGACTCCCGCTCCTTCCTGTCCTACGCCCGGCACGACTATTTCCGCCGGATCCTGTGCAACCTCCTGGGCCAGTGGGTGGAAAACGGGGAATATCCCAACCACGACGCCTCCCTTCAGAAGATCGTGGAGGGCATCTGCTACCGCAACGCCGCCCGGTACTTTGATCTATAAAACGCAGAGACGCCCCGGCCCAAAAGGCCGGGGCCCTGTTCTTCTCTGGAATCAACTCCCCTGCTTGGGCATACAGTAAACCGGATGGGAGAGTTTGTCCGCTTTTTTCCGGAAAAAGGGGACAAATAACCCTTGACAAACCCGGCTTTCAGTGGTAGAATACCAAGGTAATCAAGAAGGCTGAATCATCCGCCTCACCTCCAGCCCAGGGCAAAGAGGTTCATACCCATCTCCTTTCGGGGCGATCATAAGCGGTATGCGGATGTTTCGGCATCCGCTTTTTGTTGTTTTATTGGAGGTGCTCACCATCGGCAAATTAGACCATCAGCTCAACGACGAAATTCGGGACAAGGAGCTTCGGGTCATCGGCCCGGACGGCGCCCAGCTTGGCATCATGTCCGCCGCGCAAGCCCTCGCCATGGCGGAGGAGCGGCAAATGGATCTGGTGAAGATCTCTCCCAACGCCACGCCCCCCGTCTGCAAAATTATGGACTACTCCAAGTACTGCTTCGATCAGAAGAAGCGGGAAAAAGAGGCCAAGAAAAATCAGCGGGTGGTGGAGATCAAGGAGATCCGCATGAGTCCCAGCATCGACACCAACGACCTGAATACCAAGGTCAAGAGCGCCCAAAAATTCCTGAAGGAGGGCAACCGGGTCAAGGTAAGCGTCCGCTTCCGTGGCCGGGAAATGGCCCACACCAATCTGGGCGAGAAGCTGCTGCTGGAGTTTGCCGAGTCCTGCAAGGAGATGGCCGCCCTGGAGAAGAGCCCCAAGCTGGAAGGCCGCTTCATGTCCATTTTCCTCACCCCCAAGAACAGCAAGTAAGCAAAGTAGATACGGAAGGAGATACACCTATGCCCAAGCTGAAAACCCACAGCGGCGCGAAGAAGCGATTCAACCTGACCAAAACCGGGAAAGTCAAGAGAGCCCGCGCCTACAAGAGCCATATCCTCACCAAGAAGGATACCAAGCGTACCCGCCGCCTGCGCAGCACGGCCTACGCCGACGTGACCAACACCGCGGCCATCAAAAAGATGATCCCGTACAAGTAAGCAGGATAGGAGGATACTACTATGGCTAGAATCAAGGGCGCGATGATGACGCGCAAGAGAAGAAATAAGACCCTGCGCCTGGCGAAGTCCTACTGGGGCTCCAAGTCCAAGCACTTCAAGATGGCCAAGCAGGCCGTCATGAAGTCCGGCAACTATGCCTTTGAAGGCCGCAAGCAGAAGAAGCGCACCTTCCGCACCATGTGGATCGCCCGCATCTCCGCCGCCGTGGCTCCCTACGAGATGAACTACTCCACCTTTATGCACGGTCTGAAGAAGGCCGGCGTGACCCTGAACCGGAAGAGCCTGTCTGAGATGGCGATCCAGGACAAGGACGCCTTCGCCGCCGTGGTCGCCCAGGCCAAGGCCGCTCTGAACTGATTTTTTCGGGACCCTGCCCACCGTGGGCAGGGTCTATCCTTTTGGGAGGTGGGCAAGTGGAACTGACCCACACCGCCGCCCGGGCCGGGCGATTATCCGGCTTCTTACGGCAGGAGCTGGCCATGTCCCAGGGGCTGATCAACCGGCTCAAGCGCCGGGAGGCGATCCTGGTCAACGGCCGGCCTGTCTGGGTGGACTACAACGTGGCTCCCGGGGACCGGATCACCGTTCTTCTGGAGGAACCGGAGGCCCAGTATCCCCCGGAAGCGGGGGAACTGACCATCCTATATGAGGACGATCACCTGCTGGCGGTGGACAAGCCCGCCGGGCTGCTGATCCACCCCTCCCGGTCACAACTCACCGGCACCCTGGCAAACCGGGTGCTGTTTTACTACCGGCAGACCGGGCAGGACTGCGCCTTTCACCCCGTCACCCGGCTGGACCGGGACACCTACGGGCTGGTGCTGCTGGCAAAAAATTCCCACGTCCACGCCGCCATGACTGCCCTGCACCGGGAAAACCGGCTGGAAAAAACCTATCATGCCCTGGTTTTTCCCTGCCCGGCGGCGGATAGTGGGGTTATCGACGCCCCCATCGCCCGGCTTCCCCTGCCCAGCCTGCTCCGGCAGGTGGACCCCCGAGGAAAGCCCGCCCGAACAGAGTTTCGGGCCCTTTCCCGGGGCGAAATGGGCTCCAAGCTGGCCCTGACGCCCATCACGGGCCGCACCCATCAGCTCCGGGTCCACTGCGCCTGGATGGGCTTTCCCATTCTGGGGGACCCCCAGTACTTTAGCCCGGAGAGCATGGCCCGTTCCCGGGAACTGGGGCTTACGGGGCAGGCCCTCTGCGCCAAATGCCTGGCCTTCCCCCACCCGGTCACAGGCCACCGGATGGTCCTGGAATCCCGGATGGACGTGCCGGATTTGTAGACTTTTCCCAACTCCCGCGCCGGGAAAACCGGGAAAATCAGCGCGACTTCCACTTGCGTTTTTTAACGAAAACAGGCATAATAGAACCAACTTTGTCGATATAATCCTGCAGACTTTAGGTGCAAAATCGAGAAATAATTGAAAAGCGCGCCTTTGCAGTGTAATTATCCGCTTGCAGTATAAAGTTATGGTGAAACAGCCTTGACTTAACAAAAAAGACATTATAATATTAATAACACATAGTTGTGTTTTAGATACTTAGGGGAGAACTTTTCAATGGATCCTATGATAGCAATGATTGTATCTTTTACAATAATCATTTTAGTAATTTTATGCTGCCTTTATTTTATTCTTCGCTCCCCATTTCATTACCCTTATTTTATCTATTCTATTGATATCTCCGGGAAAAGGAATCCTCATTTTGATGATTTGATAGATGTTTTTATAATTGAAGGTGGATTCCCTTTAGTCCAACAACATATTGAAAGGCTTAAAGCGTGGAATGATCAATGCAGAAGAAAAATAGATAAAAGCATACTGAAGAGTTATCGAATTAAGCAGTTTCAAAAATGTTTGGATTATAATAATGCATTTCAATTCAAATTTACAAGAATGCAAACCAGATATCGCCAAACAAATTATGTTAAAAATGCTTATAAGGTTTCTCAAGTAGTAAATATATATACATGCAATTATGCATATCTCTTAGAACGTAAAAACCTATTGGAAGCCATTTCTTATGAGCGACCCCTTCGGCAGTATTACAGCAAGAATCAAAGAAATTTGATGACAAAGGAACTACGAAATACAGTTATTCTTCGTGACAATTACACTTGTCAAATTTGCGGCAAATATATGCCTGATGAAGTAGGGCTTCAGATTGATCATATTATGCCGGTTTCAAAAGGCGGAAAAACTGTTTTGTCAAACCTACAGGTAACTTGTTCAAAATGCAATGCTCGTAAAAAAGATAAAATATACTATTATTAATATTTTAAATTTAAGAGGAATAGCATTTTACTTGTTTCACATTAAGGAAACTCAAGCTGTTGAGGTTTGGGAAAAATTTACCAGTTTGTATCAAAAAATGGCAACAACATAGAATCGGCCGTGAAACGCGGCGCAACATTTTGGGAGGATCAACTATGCAGAAGGTCTTGATTCTGGACTTCGGCGGACAGTACAATCAGCTCATCGCCCGGCGGGTGCGGGAGTGCCATGTCTATTGCGAGGTGCATCCCGCCGCCAAGGCGACCCTGGACAGCGTGCAAGCCTACGATCCCATCGGCATCATTCTCACCGGCGGGCCCAACAGCGTCTACGGGGAAAACGCTCCCCGGCTGCCCCAGGCGCTTTTCAACCTGGGCATTCCCATGCTGGGCATCTGCTACGGCTGCCAGCTCATGGCCCATCAGCTGGGCGGCACGGTCCAGGAGGCCGGGGAGCAGGACGCCCGGGAGTACGGCCGGACCCCCACCTATCTGGACAGCGGCAGTCTTCTGTTCCAGGGCCTGCCGGAGGAAAATATCACCTGGATGAGCCATGGAGACTATGTCTCCCGGCTGCCGGAGGGCTTTTCCGTCACCGCCCACACCGACGCCTGCCCCGTAGCGGCCTTCGCCTGTCCGGAGCGGGGCTTCTACGGCGTCCAGTTCCACCCCGAGGTGTCCCACACCAACCATGGGCTGGCGATGCTCCGCAGCTTCCTCTACGGGGCCTGCGGCGCCACCGGCGACTGGGTCATGGAGGACTATGTCACCACCGCCGTCCGGCAGCTCCGGGAGAAGGTGGGGCGGCAGAAGGTGCTGCTGGCCCTGTCCGGCGGCGTGGACTCCTCGGTGGCGGCGGCACTGCTGAGCAGAGCGGTGGGCAGCCAGCTGACCTGTATTTTTGTGGACCACGGCCTGCTGCGGAAGGACGAGGGGGACCAGGTGGAGGCGGTGTTCTCCAAAATGGACCTGAACTTCATCCGGGTCAACGCCCAGGACCGGTTCCTGGGCCGCCTGGCCGGCGTGGAGGACCCGGAGGCCAAGCGGAAGATCATCGGGGAGGAATTTATCCGGGTGTTCGAGGCGGAGGCCAAAAAGCTGGGCAAGGTGGACTATCTGGCCCAGGGCACCATCTATCCCGACGTGATCGAGTCCGGCAGCGGCAGCGCCGCCGTGATCAAGAGCCACCACAATGTGGGGGGCCTGCCCGACCATGTGGACTTCCGGGAGATCCTGGAGCCTCTGCGGCTGCTGTTCAAGGATGAGGTCCGGGAGCTGGGCCGGGCCATGGGCCTTCCCGAGGCCCTGGTGAACCGGCAGCCCTTCCCCGGCCCCGGGCTGGCCATTCGGGTCATCGGCGAAGTGACCCGGGAGAAGATCGCCGCCCTTCAGGACGCGGACGCCATTTTCCGCGGCGCTCTGGAAAAATCCGGCGTGAGCAAGGACATCGGCCAGTATTTCGCGGTGCTGACCAACACCCGCTCCGTGGGCGTCATGGGCGACGGGCGCACCTACGACTATACCCTGGCCCTCCGGGCAGTGACCACCGACGATTTTATGACCGCCAAATGGGCCCGAATCCCCTACGAGCTGCTGGACGCCATCTCCGGCGACATCATCAACCACGTCAAGGGCATCAACCGCGTGGTCTACGACATCACCTCCAAACCCCCGGCCACGATTGAGTGGGAATGATAAACAAACTCCCCGGAACCCTTGAAAATCAAGGGCTCCGGGGCTCTTTTTTGGCGCCGTGATACTAAAATGATACTACAATATCGAGAATTTCTAAAAACAAAAAAGCGCCCCCTTCCAGGGTGAAACCTGGAAGGGGGCTTGCTTAGTCGTCGGGCAAAGGACTATCTTCCTCGGAAGGTTCCGGGGGATCTCCTTCCCCGTCCTTGGAATCATCAGGGGGATCAGAGGCCGTTCCCTCGGAGACAGCGGGGTCGTCGGTGTGAGAAAGGATCATACTGGTCAATTTCGTAAAGACCTCTTTGGCATACAAGGCGTAGGCAGCTACCATGGAGGCGTTGGCGGCGGTGGCCAGGTTGATGGACTCGCCACCCAGGTCAATAGCCACAATGGTGGGATTCAGGCGCCCAGCGGCGTAAAAGCCGGCAAAACAGGCGGCGGCGACCCCGCCCTTCAGGACGCCTTTCCAAAAACGCTTCCAGTCGAAGGTCCCGGCGAACATGGCGTCGAGACTGCCCAGAACCACGTTGGCGACCACCAGCAGCACCAGGCCGATAACCAAACGAATCACACTTTCCATAGTTGCCTCCTAGCCCTGGATCAGGTCCTTGGCGTGCATTGCCGCCGTGACCTGGCCGTTGATACCGATAACCACCCGGTCGTCGTCCACCTGGATCACCCCGAAGGTGGTGCTGTATACCCAGGAGGCCAGGCCGCCGCCGGTGTAGGTCTTGGCGCCCTTGGCCACCCGGACCTTATCGCCCTTGCGCCAGGTCTTGGCGCCGGTGCCGGGGATGCGGATCTGCTGGCCGACGTGGATCAGGTTGGGATTGGCGATGCCGTTGTAGGCGGCAAGGGCCTGATAAGTAGTGCCGTACTTGGCGGCAATGCCGGAGAGGGTATCTCCCAGCTTGACGATGTAGACCGTCTCCTCCTGAGGCTTGGAGCTGCCAACGGTATCGCTGGGCTTGGCGGCGGTACCGGACAGGGCCTTGGCGGCCGCCGTAAAGTCGGGAGCAAAGAAGCCCCGGATGTACCGGCCATTGACCTGCATGGTCCGCTTGCCCACCTGGCCGCCGTTGATGTTGCCCTCGGTGACAACAAAGGTATTGCCGCTCACGGCCGTGACGATGCCGATGTGGTCCCCGTCGCCGGTGCAGTCCCCCACACCGCTGTCCTCCCAGCAGTACACGCAGGCGTCGCCGACGCTGGGACGGTACGCGTCATTCTCCACCCAGATGCCCTTCTTCTTGGCGATCTCGATGTACTTTTCCACGCCGCACTCTGTGCCGGTCCAGTCCGCCATGCCAGCGGCGATATAGGCGGCGGAGGTAGTGGTGGCACAGTGGGCGTCGCTCACCTGGACGGGGTAGCTGCGGGCCAGGGGCTTGTGATTATTGTAGATGCTGAGGATCTCCAGGTGCTTGGCGTCGCCCCTGGTGGATCCCAACCAGCCGTTGATGATGTCCGCGACCTTCTGCCGCAGATCTTGTTCAGTCATTGCTCTTTTTGCTCCTTTCTTTTGCGGCCTATGCCGCCTTATACTGCATAAACAACAGCCCAGATATAATCGGAGGCTACGGCCGGCGTCATATAGTTTGATGTAAAACTCATCGTGAACTGTCCAACAACCAGATCGTAAGAGATGTTGCAGTTTGCCACTACCGTGCCCGTATTGTTGAGGACTTGATACTCTCCATTTGGGAAAAAGGTAATTGCAATTGCCGGCTCCTTCTTGGTAAGGAGCATTGGAATAATGACCGAAAAAACAGCATCCCTCGCCTTTTTCGGATTATAGGTCACAGTCATAATGCCTGCGTTTCTCTCTGGGCTAGTACAATTTGCGGTAATCCAATCTGGATTCAGGATAACTTCTTTTACTTTCATCCCTCTGCTATATACTGGGTTGAAGATCATCTCCCCACCCCCTTGCTGGGGGTGGTATGGACTAAGTCATACCCCCCCCCGCAGAAGAATGGTTGCTTTTTGAATCATCATTTGTTGCTCCTTTCTGCCTACAGCTCGTAGGCAACTACAACATATTGCTCGTAAACTGTGAAACTGTTTAGATTCCAGAAAGTGCTGGATGTGACATCAATCGTAATGTCACCCGTCTTTGCATCATAAGCCGTTACGGAATATCTTATAATATTTGTGTTGGCATCATAAGGCGATACGATATACTCCCCATTTGGAAGGAAGGTAATTGTAAAGTACGGATTGCCCGTAAGACCATTACCATATGTCACTAAGACGGAGTAGATCGTGGTCTTTTTCCGGATTGCATCACAGGTGATCGTAACCGTCGTATGTTTTTCGTTCTGATACTCAGCGACCACAGCCACATGGATATAATCGGGATGTGTAACAGCTTTCTTCACCTTGACGCCGTCGGTCCCAAACGGATTCAGAATCATTCCGCCACCTCCAAAGAGGTGACGGGGTTGGTCAGCTCATACCCCCCCCGCATGACGGTGGGATGGATTTGCTTGGTAGACATAGATGATCCTCCTTACTGATTATTTTCTTGGTCGCGCCACTTGCGCTCCTGGTTGCGCTCTTTGGCGGACTTGATCCAGCCCATGACCCCGCATTCCCCGCCGCAGACGCCGAAGACGCTGACGATCAGCGTGTCCGGCGTGGTGCCGCAGCGGATGTGGATGGCGATCATGGCCACGGTGAATGCCAGCAGGAACACCGCCAGACAGACCAGAATCCGGTCCATCATGCCGGCGGAGCGCCACCACCGGCGAAATTTTCCGCGCCGTCTGGCCATGGCTCAGAGCTCCTCGTGGGCGGCCTGGTTTAAGTACTTTTCCATTTTGTTGAGGGCGTCGGTCACTGGGCCGTCGCAGCCCTGCTCCTTAAGCCCTTTGAGGCAGGCCATGACCCCGTAGCAGACCAGGGCCTGCTCCTTGCGGGAGGTGGCAATATCTTTGCGGATGGCGGCGATTTCCTTGTCCTGCTCTCGCTGGCGGATCACGAATTGGAAGCAGCAGAATAGCAATCCAATGATCGCCCCCAGGGCGGAGAGGATCGCCGAGAGCTTTACGATGGAATCCAAAAATGCGTTAAAATCCATGGCGGCCCTCCTAGTCTCTCCGAAGGATGAAGTAATTCGCACTGCCAGATTGGCTTGCCTCGACACTGAAGGCCAGAGTTCCCACAGACGGGTTATATGGGGATGCAATACTGACGCCATTTCCGGACGAGACAACCTCCGCAGTGCCGTCCGGGGAGATGTACACTTTTACGTATCCACCATACGTTTCCGCATATCCCACGACGACCGCGACAATGACGCCCTTTCCAAGTTTGTCCTTTGTCAAGCCGCTGAACGTGTGGATATATGCCGATCTATAGTCGTTCCAGTTTCCTGAATGGGAAAACTCCGGCGGGTCGATCGTCAGGTCTTTGATGCTACCACCGGCGGCAGCACTGGAATTGTTGCAGATCATTTGTCGGCACCTCCTCCATACGGGATAATGGCAACGAACACCGTCAGATCCTCCTTAGGGACGGACCAGGCCGTAAAGGTCACACGATCGGCCTCCTGCGCGGTGGTCTGGATCCCCGCCTCCTGGTAGGCCTCCCGGTTTGCCAGGGCCGGGACCGGGATGATGAGCTGGTCCGTCTCCTTGGCGGAGACGCCGGTGACGGTGACGGTCTGGGTCTTTTCTTCCGCGCTCCACCCCTGCGTGGTCAACGTGACCTTCCGGCGCTTGATCTCCTGCTGGGTCAGGGTCTTCTCCAGGGATTCCATCTTTTTTCGGATGTCGGCCTGGGCTGATTTATCTTCTTTCAGCGCCTCCCGGATATCGGGATGGGCCATTGGGTCCGTATTGTGGGTGGCGATCATCCCGCTGCCCGCCGGTACGTTTACGATACCTTTCAAATCATTTGACACCTCCTGCATCCCGCCGCCGGCGGGAAAAGTGAATTTTTTCGCCTACATCTCGCAGGCGACATGTATAAATTGAGCTGTGTCGAGGCTGAGCATTACGCTGTCATGGGTCATAACAAGTTTGAACGTATTGTCTGACTCTTTTGACATTGTGAAACTGTGAAAAAGACTACCTGGGTAGTCAGATTCCCAGGTTGCTCTCTCTTCGCCAGGGAAAACCACAATTACAAGGTCGTCTTTTGTCCCATTCAGCATGTGCAACGTAATGATGAAGCAGGTGTTTTTCTGCCTTGCAAGGTCATATGTGATGGTGATGGTCGTTTGGTGGTCCGTTTGCATGTCGTATTTGACCGTAACATATGAGGGGTTGAGCACCACGTTTTTGACCCTGCCGCCGACAAAAATCGGATTGAAGATCATGCTGCCACCTCCTGAGAGATGACAGTATAGGTTAGGTCATACCCCCCCCCGCATGAGATCAGGCTTGCGCGTAATTACTTTCATCGATTTTCCTCCTTATCGTTTTTATGGGTTGTCAAAACTTGGCCACCGCCACATACACCGTCAGCGCAACCGTGGGGATCGTCTCAGCCGTAAAGGTCACACGATTGGCCTCCTGCGCGGTGGCTTGGATGCCCGCCTCCTGGTAGGCCTCCCGGTTTGCCAGGGCCGGGACCGGGATGATGAGCTGGTCCGTCTCCTTGGCGGAGACGCCGGTGACGGTGACGGTCTGGGTCTTGGCGCTGGCGTTCCACCCGGCAACAGTCAAGGTCACCTCCTGGCGGACGAACTTTTGTTGCTTTGTATCCGCATACTGCTTATTGGCCACGTCCGTCGCTGCCGTTGGATTCGCCACGCCGGAGAGCCGGCCATCGTTCTGGAAGGTGAAGGTGCGGCGGCTGGCGATGGTCTGGCAGTTGGTATGCAGCTGAATGGTCCCATCATTTGCCAGGTGGAGTTCCTCGCTCCCTTCTGCTCCAGTCAACGCGCCGTGCAGGTTCTGAGCAGCCTCGCCGCCGCCGATAATGGTCCGCCCACCGTCGCCGATCACAACGCCGGAGCCGTTTTCGTCTCCGGCATAAAAGCTGATGGGCGCTGCGGTCCGTTTGCCGGAGGCGTACTTGATCTGCCGTGTGGCGCCGCTCATGGTCAGATCACCGTTGTTCTGGAGCCCTCCAGAACCTACTGTGACCAGACCGCCTTCATTGTTGAGAAACAGAGTATCCGTGGCGGTGGCGTTTTTCTTCGCCATGACCTCATTGGAATCAAGCTCCAAATGCTGGGCGGTCACTGCGCCGCCAACGATCAGGGCCGGGCTGCTGTTGGCAGTGCCGGAGGCGTCGGTGGTCTTGGACAGGATCAGGGTGCCGGTAACGGTCCCGCCGGTCAGGGGCAACTTGGCGTTAAGCTGGGACTGGACGTTGGAAGTCACTCCCGAAAGGAATGCCAGTACAGCGGATGTGATATCCGACACCGCCACCTTGCCGTTGGCGTCGGACACCAGTGCCCGGCCAGCAGTCAGATTGGCTGTTACGATGGAGCTGGCGCCGCCGGTGACATTGGCGTTGGACCCAGGAGCCCCGGTCGCGCCTTTGAGGTGGTCAAAGGTAAGCGTGACCGTGCTCCCGGACTGCGAGGCTGTGACGGTAGGTGTGCCGGGTGTTCCGATTGTGCCCGCCGCAACGGCCTTAACAGTGGGCGTAGGGCCGGTCTGGCCCGGGGGCCCGGTCAGCTTCCCGGCGTCAAGCTTCTGCTGAAACGTCTCCCCGTCGGCAAAGGTCACCTTGTCCGCCACGGCGGTCTTTGCGGCGGTTGTAACCTTGTTTTCAAGCTCTGAAATAGCGGAGGCTGTCGTACTCGCCAGCTCGGAGATCTTGCCCGCTGTGTACGTCAGGGCTTTCAGCGCCAGGGTCGTGAGATGCTCCAGGACTGTCACTTTTTGCCGCATATGGCACCTCCTCCGTTACTCCCCGCCGAAGACGCTGTTGAGGGCCGCCTCGACCTCCTCGGTCGTGGCAATATCGGCGGTGTGGAGTACGTCTTCCGGCAGGGTATAGACGGTCTTGTCCACGCCGTTGATCTTGATACTGCCGTTGGTGCCGCTCTGCTCTACCTTGGTCGCACCCTCCGCGATGCCGCCCAGCTTGGTCTTTTCGGCGGTGGTGTAGTCGTTGGTGGACAGGACCTTGCCGGCCTCCTTGGGCTGGTAGCCGGAGAGATCCACAAAGCCCGCCAGGATGTCAAACTTGTACGTCTCCTGGTCCAGGACCACGACCACGTTGGTCCCGGCGGGGTAGGTCTTGGACCCGGCGCCCTCCAAGAATCGCTCATCGGGGGTGAAGGCGTCAGTCACGTTGTAGACCATGCCGAGGGTCCCAACCGCCGGCTCCGGCAAACCTGCAAAGGCATAGGAGCCGCCGGGCTTGTACACACTGGAGATCTTCGCGGCGATCTTGGACTCCACGTCACTGCCGGTCTGGTAGCCCGCGTCATTGGTGAGCTGGGAGACCTGGGTGGGTACCTTGATGGCGCTGATCTTGGTGTTGAGAGCATCCTCCTCCGCTTTGGCCCGCTGGGCCAGCATTTTCAGATGCTCCAGGGCTGTCAATTTGCTGTCAGGCATAAAAATCCTCCTTAGTATCAGTCTTGCAGGTCAAAGACCTGCCGCAGCATATCCGATACCTCCTGATCGGTGGCAACATCAGGCACGCTGTGCGCCGTACCGTCAGGATCTACCGTCAGGCTGTCACTGGCCTTGATCCCGCCCAAGATATCCTCCGTCGCTACCGGCAGGGAGATCCCTCCGCCCCCCGCCCCGCTGCCAGGGCCCAGCAGCGTCACCCAGCCGGTCAGCTCAGAGGCGGGCTTGGCCGTCGCCCAGAGGTGCAGCGAGCCGTCCAGCGCCTCCACCGTGGGACACAGGCCGGCGTCGCCCGCCGCTTTGAGACAGGCCTTGTCCAGCGTGACGATCGGGACATTGCTCACCGCCGCGTCCACGCAATCGACCACGGCGGAGAAGCCATAGTCGCCGCCGGATTCGTCCTCCTGCCAAGCCTCCGCCGGCACCGTGATCTCCACAGTAACAGGCCGCAGAGATGGGTGGGCTTCCGTGTCGGTGTTGTGACGGGCAAGGTCCTTTGCCGTCACAAGGGATTCCGGGTCAATGGAGGCTTTTACCGTGTCTACCGCGCCTACTGCCGCGATAAGGTCAAAGGTCGCGAATTTCCCAACTATGGCGCTGGATGGCCTGATCCATTCCGGCTCATTCTCCAGGACAAGATATGTATAGGGGACGTCTCCGTCGTCTGGATCCTGCGCATACAAAAGGATGGATTTTACGAAAAATCCTTCCGATACTTTGGCGCTGCTGACCTGGACGGTGACTTGGCATTCACCATCAACAGGATTTGTGATGGCGCTGATCATGCCGTCCATAACATAGCCAGCCGGTTCTTTCATGGTTCCGGGAGTTTTGCCATCCGGAATTTCTCCGCTCCCGATTGCCGCTCGGGTATATACCATAGAGCATTGTCCCGCAAGGACCTTTGCAATAAGCGCGATCCCTGGGGCACAGCTATAGCACCCGTCCGCAAATTTACCCACTGTTATTCCCCCTTATGAGATCAATTTGGCTGTAATGTGTGTGCGAGACATTGCGGTGGCCGCCGGCATATGATTGGCCCTGATATAAGCCCCATACGATACAGGGACCTCAAAGGTATCGTCCCGGTCTACATCGCAGGGCGGGCAGGTATTGTGTGTCCCAACAGCGCCGCCAAAGCCAATAAGGATCTCCTGCCGGTAACTGTGATATACCCGCAAGTACAGCCGCAGTCCAATTCCAGCCGCCAGAATGCGTTTTATCGCCGCCGCGATCTGATCGATTAGTTCTAAACGCTCATCGGACAGCAGCTCCTGGTCCACATAGAGCGCTTTCTTGGCGGGAAACACATCCTCAAGCCCAATGTCAGAATACTCTACACCCAAAAGCTCCGCAGACGCCCGAATAATGGTATCATCATCCCCACCAGATAATTGCGCAATCATCTTCACGCGGATCATGATCCGATAGAGTGCATCTCCGGCTGCCCCCCTGTCAACGCCAAAATTGGCGCCATACCGGTCTAGGACTGTCCCTTCCGCATTGTCCAGGTTGTCCCAGAGGCGGACCCGTTCCGCGTTTTCCTGCACAAGCGCGAATCCGTCCGCGATCAGGGAAAACAGCTTCCCGATGTTGGTGGTAAGACTGCGTCCATTCTTGACGTTCTGCAAGTCGCCTCGATTATAGGCGCCCGTCAGGAGGGTCAGCATCTCGACAAGGTAATTCACTCCACAACCACCTGCCCCTCTGCTGTGACGACCTTGGAGCGGCTGTCAACGGGGATGTTCTGTTCCTCCTGCTCCTCCTGGGTTGTCCCCAGCTTCACGGTAAAGTCGAGGACGCCGGGGACGGTGTAAATGACCGCCGGGAGCCGCTGGTGATATAGGGTCTCTCCAATCCCAACGCCTCCGCTTTCCCGGTCGCCAATGTAAGCGACGATCGCCTGTTTGATTTGCTCCTTGCCGTCATGGGGAAAATCTCCGTTTGTGACAAGGTCGCTGACCGTAACAAACACCTGGACTGGGATGGGACGATTAAAGCGGATCGCCTTTGTCCCTCCGCTGGCGGTGATCACCTGGACAACCTGCTGCCCATATGTCTGGATGCCGCCGCTCAGCTCGGCATAAATCACCTGGGCGATATCGGAATCCAGTCCTCCGTAGGCAATGGCCTCGATACTGTGGGGCGGAAGGCCGAAACTGTCGGTCTCGTCGGTGTCGTTTTCAAACACCTTGGCCTCCATGATGCCTTCCACTCTCTGGAGGAGTGCCGCTCGGATCGCGTCCACATTGACGCCCCCGGCATAGTCCACGGAGGCATAATACCGATCCCGAAATTCCTCGTCGGTCTCCCGTTCCCGCCCTCCTGTAAAGGCTTTTTCATTGGTCACACCGGTAATGCCCGCAACGGCTCCCGGGTTTGTAACCGTGGTGATCGTACCGGCGGCCACGTTTCCGGTCGGCCCCGTCTCCACGCACCGGGCGGGGACGGAAGCTTTCCCTTCCGGCCCTATCACGGTCTCCACAACTGCAAAAAACTGGATGCCGGCCGCTGTCTCCGCGAGCCACCCCTCCGGGATGACTGTTCCGCCCGGGCCGGTGACGGTGAGGTAGCCGGTGGCCTTCTGGGCGCTCAATACCCGAAGGCCAATAGCCCGCCCGAGGTTGAGCAGCGAGGCCCCAACCGAAGTGTCAACGAATCGGCTGTTATATACATCCTCCAGGACGGAGAACAGGATATTGAGCATCCAGGCGTAGATACGGAGGAAAAGCCCCAAGGGGCTCCGCACCGTAAGGTTTGCCGTAGCGCCAAAAAGCTCCCGGGCTTTGTATTCCAAAGCGTCCAGGAGCTCCGTATAAGTTGGCCGTCGGAAGCCTAGGGAGGTCAACCCCCAGCCGTATTCATTCATTGGTCTTCACCTCCAACCTGATTGTTGAACCGTCGTATAGGGTCCCGGAAAAATCCGCGCCAAGGCTGCGGCCTTCGAGTTGCGGGGTAAGTGAGGATATTTCTCGCACATAGGGCTCCTGGAAGATGGATTGCCGGAGAACATCGTCGGCCTCATCAGTCGCTTCACTGAGAGGCTTCCCCACCACCCGCTGCCAAGCTGTCCCGTGGTCGGTGTTGAGGGGAAACTCCCCTTTCCAGGTGTATAGGTTGTTTCGGATATTCTGGGCGATGGCCTGGCCATCCTCCAATGTCTCCATGACGCCGGTCTCATCAAAACAGAGATCCCGGGTCTCTGGGTCCAGCGCAAGGACTGTAATCTTTGGCATAGCATTTCCCCCTTAAAGAGGTCCGCCCGTACTTCCGTCCGGGCCGCTGTGGGTATGTGTCGCAAGGCTCTTTCCCTGGGCTGTGACGTCACCTGTGACCTCCACGTTCCCCATGATCTTTACATCGCCCTGCACCTCGATCCCGTCCTTTTTGACGGCAATGTAGACGCTCCCACCGTCTGTCGCCATGACCAGCGCCTCCTCCGGCAGCCCAGATAGCTTATTGCTGGCTGGGACGAAGGCGCCGACAAAGATGGCGTCATCTCCGCTGTGGTTTCGTTCGGTGTTTGGCTGGCATTCCTGGCCGGCCTCCGCGATGCGGTCGATGTCGTGGTCAATGTAGAGCAGTACCCCAACGTCCCCCTTGGCATACCAGGGGCGGAGCACAAAGCCGCCTCCCCGGATCAGGGCCACAGGGACGCCGAGAACCTGCGGAGGCGTCCGATACATTCCCGCATCCAGCACTTTGGATAGGGGCTGGACATCCACCGTCATGGCCTCCGGGTCAAAGTTTTCCACCCGGCAGAGCGCCCCGACATGGATCCCCTCGGCAAGGCTCCTGCGCTCCTGATTTTCAACCTCGTATTCTCTGCTCATGCCGGCTTCACCTCGATCTCTGTCAGCCAATCCCCGCTGGGATTTCCAATGTGCCGGCCGGCCTTTATCAGGTACCGGCCGTTAAGGGTGCTGCTGGTGATCTTGATTAGATCCGCCGGCCCCAGGTGGTAATTCAAGAGGCACTTCCGCTTGTAGGTGATCTCCTCCGGCTCCGCCCCGGTATCGATGGTGGTCTGGTTTTTGGTGGTCTCGGTGTTCTCTACCTCCTCGGTCGCCCGGAGAAGCCCGGTTGCCTCGGACAGCAGGTAGCCCATATTCTGGCCCTTGGAGGGGTCATTGATGGTGACGGTCCCGTTCCGTATCAGGAAGCGGCTCTTGCAGTCCAGGGTGACGATCTCGGTCAGAACGTCCTTCACCTTTCCCTGGCAGACCTTCCCCCGAGGGTACTCCTTATCCACCGCCAGCTCCATTGTCCCGACCTCCAGTCCGAAAAGGTTCAGCAGGTCCCGAATGATGGCGCTGGCCTTGCTGCCGGCGACGTAGGTTTTATTGACCTCCTTGGTGAGCCATTCCTCCAGGGCTTCCGCCGCTTCAATGGTCGTCACCCATTCGGTACCATCCTTCTTGCTGGCCGCCCGGGAGATCTTGCCGGAAAAGATCGCGCCCAGATCCCCCTCATAACCGGCATTTAGGATGAGGACGTTCCCCTTCTTGATGCTGTTCCTAGTGGCCGCTGAAAGGTTATGGGCGACAACCTTGGCAGTCCCCAGCTCCTCGCTGTCCGCGAATGGGACTTCAAAGGTGAAGTAAAGCTGCGAGAGGTCGAAACGCTTGGGGCCTATCTGGAGAGTGGCCGCTCTTTTCCAAAACTTCATGCCGTCACCCTCTCGTATAGGTATAGCTTGACTTCCTTCCCAAAGTTCTCAAAGGTGACCTCGGAAATTCTGTCCCCTGTGAGGCAAAGCGGGATGATCACCGGAATGGGAAACCGTTCATCCTCCACGCTTCCGAACATCGGTCGGCCATAGCGGATGATATCGCCGTAAACCAGCATTTCCCCGGTGCTGGTAACGGAGAGATCCGCCGTGAAAAAACCGCCGGTTTCGTTGTATCGGATGCAGAATGTAAACGTCCTGTCGTCCAGCTTGACAGAAAATTGATAGGGGACCTTGGAGGTATCGATCTCGATATAGGAAACTTCATTCCCAAGGTCTATGAGTTTCAGTCCTTCCATTCCGTCCCTCCTCACGCTGCGCTAAAGGCGACCACCTTCCGATCTGAAGGGCCTGGACTGCTGGCCGCCTTGCTTCCATAGCTTTTTACATAGTTTGCGTAGGCGCTGCTGGAGATGGTCGCCGATACCGTAGTCCGCAGACCGTCGGCGCTGGTCGCCTTCGTCTGGGATGCACTGACTGTCTTTGATGCATCGGCATCCTGGACACTCATCAACTGTTCCCCGATCTCGACATAGGCGGAGGACGCCCGATTCACGACCTGGAGGCTGATGGTGAAGCTGCTGCCGTCCATGTTCTTCGCGCTGCTGTCCGCCTTGTAGCTGGTAATGACGCAGCTATCGATCCGGTTCCGGCCAATATAGGTGAGCACGTCCTTCTCCTGCCACATACGGCGGAGGACGGCCGCTTGGCCGTCCCCCTTGATGGTTACGCCGGTGATGGTAAACTTGACGGGGTCATTCACAACATGGTCGTTAATGTCCGCCCCGGTCTCTACCGGGTTGGAAGTGACCTTGCTGCTCCGCTGGACGCTCTCGGTGATGACAACGCCGGTCGTGGTGGCGTCGAGGCGGACGGTGCCGCACTTCTCGCCGGTGAGGGTGTACGCCATAGCTGTCCCTCCTATCTCGCATAGGCGCCCTGCATGGCGCGTCTGTGGTATTCCTCCTCCTTCTTCTCCCGCCAGAATTTTTCCATCATCTCTTGGACCTTCTGGGCGATGCCGTCGGGGTCTGCCTGGGCGCCGCCTTCTCCGATGGAGATACTGATCTGCGGGGCAAAGGTGGAGCTGTCCACATACTCGCTGCTGGTGGTACTGTTGTTTATGATCTCGTCGGTCTTGTCGGCCGGGATAATGGCGGTGCCGGAAGGAAGGTAAGCGAGCTCGCCGCCCTCCTCGTTCATTCTGGTCCAGCCACCTTCCCAGTCGTTAGTGCCTTCCGCGTTGCCTGGTACGTTGACGCCGGTAACACTAATATCGGCCCCGCTGACGCTCTGGGCGGCCGAGGCAATGCGTTGGAACTGCGCGACGATATTCGTGGCTCCGTCCGACGCTGCTGCCGTCATTCTCTCCCAAGCGTCTTCCGCATCAAGCGTCATACGGGCATAGGCTGTCTCCGCATCATTCGCCATTTTCATATAGTTGGCGTCGGAGATCTCTTTTGCCGCCGCAGACGCCTCGCTGATGGCCTCGGTGGCTCCCTGAGAAGCTGTCGATACATCCTTTGTGTATGTCGATGTATCGACCGCCAGAGAGGTCTTCTGCCCTGCAGCACCGTCCAGGTCGTTCACAGCGCCGGTCAATCCCTCGACCGCTCCGGCACTTTCTTGGGCTCCGCCGAATAGGCCGCTGAAAAAGTCCACCACTTTCCCTGCCCCATCTGCAAGCCACCCTATCGTCTTGCCAAGGAAATCGGCGATTATTCCCAGGGCGTCGCCAATGACCCCTAAAACCGGCGAAATCAGCTCCAAGATTGGCGAAATGACGCCCAAGAGCTGCGCGATAGGCGGCAAGAGGGCCTGGGCTATACCTTGAAGGACTGGCATCAGCGGTTGAATGATAGACGTGTTCAGAGTTGAGAGGATCTCAACGATGGGAGGCAGCAGAGATGTTCCCAGCATTCCCAGAATGTCGGCAAGAGGCGGAAGGGCTGTCGCTGCCAGCGAACTAAATACGGAGATCAGGGGGGTGGCTGCCTGGAACAGGGTTCCCAGGACACTTATCAGGACAGGCAGCAGGTTTTGACCCAGCTCCATGACCACGGGCATTGCCTCTGAAAGCCCGTCGCTGAGGACCCCTACAAAGGACATCAGCATCGGCTCAATCGTTGGCCAGTCGCCCATGATCGTGCCGAATAGGTCTTCCAGCATCGGAGAAAATTTCGCGCCGGCATCCGATAAGAAGCCGTTCCATACCCCGTTTAGGGATTTGGTGCTGTTCACCAGGCCGCCGGTTTTGTTGATGGCCGCCTGCTGGATGTCCTCGCTTTGCTCGAGGATAGCGTTCAGCCGCACCTGGGCCGCCGCCGCATCATCCAGCTCGTCGATGTTTTCTCCAAGCCCCATGGCCGCCGCGCTGTTCTTGAGAGCCGCTTCATCTAGGACGATTCCATACTCGGAAAGGGCGTCCGTGTCTCCCTGGATGGCGCTCTGGATCAAGGCCGCCGCATCCGCATCATCCATGCTGAAAGCGTTCCCGAAATCATATCCAAGGGAAGTTGTGATCTCGGACAGCTCCTCCGCCGCATCTGCGGTCATGCCCATATTTCGATACATGGCTTGGTTTTGTACCATGAAGCCCTGCACCTCGGAGACGCTGCGGTTTACCGCGTCGGAGAAATCATCCACCCAGGCGGCCGCATCGTCGGAAAAGGTCCGGTCAAACTTGGCCGAGGTATTCTCGGTGGCGGAAAACGCTTCAATGGCGCTGGCCCCGAAATCCTTCAGCAGCTCGATCCCCTGTTTGATGGCCTCTTTAACGATCTCAAACTTAGCGATCGCGCCGACGGCGCCGGAAATGGCGCCCTTGATGCCGTTCCCGGCATTCTCGCCAGCCTCTCCCATATCGTTGAGGCCCTTTTCCGCATCCTCCGCGCCGTCGCCAACATCGTCCTCCGATTCTCTTGCCCGTCGGAGGGCCTTTACAAGGTTCGTTCGGATGGTCTGGATCGGATGGGCAAGGGCGGTCCCGATTTTCTTGGCGCCGTTCACCGTGTCCGTGATGAAGCCCTTGAACTTGTTTTTCGAGAAATCCAGTGCCCCGGTGACCCCGGTCCCGAAGCTCTTGGTGATGCTCTGGCCGGCCTCCAGACCGTCGGCCATGGTGGTCCGAAAGGCACTCCCGAGGTCTTCTGCCTCCTCTGCCGCTTGGCGGATTTTGGCCCGGAATTCGTCGGCGTCTCCGCCAGCGTCGTCCAGGCCGTCGGCGGCCTCGCTTACTGCTCCGGTGAATTGCTCAACAGCCCCTTGCGCGGTCTGGCAGGCGGAAACGGCGCTGGCGCCGATTTGCTGGGCGCCCATCTCGACCGCACCGAGGCGCTTTTCAAGGTCATCTACCTTTTGGATCAGCGCATCTATACCGCCATTTGCCTCTCCAGTATCGAACTCGACACCGTATTGCATCTTTCTTGCGTCATCCACCTGTTTCACCTCCCATCACGAAAAACAGCCGCCCAGATGGACGGCTGCTGTCATTATTGGTTTATCTGCCATTATGGGGCTTTGGCTTCCACTCGGTATGCCAGAGGATCTTTGCCTCTACGCACTCCCGGTACTCCGCAAAGTCCATCTGCATGAGCTCGGTGTAGGTGACGCCGTTACCGGACCAAACCATACACCAAAATTCTTTTTTGGCCTTGGCTCGCCGGTGCGCCGCCTCTATGGATTGTTCATCCGCGAAGAAACTGCTCGATGGCGGCGATCAGCTTCTCCGCAGTGGAAAGATCGTCGTTTTCATCGAAGTACGCCATGCCCTGCGCCTTGACCTCCGGCGGGAAGGTAACGCAGTTTTTGAACATTCCGTCCATGTACTTTGCGGACTTCCGCTTGCCGCCGGTATTTCCGCATTCATCGTTGAAATCGTAGTACCAGGTGGGCGAAACGCTCTGCAAGGTAAACTTCATGTTGTTGATCGTGACATCCTTGGTCTTAGACATATACTCTCGATACCCCTTTTCAGATAGACTTTTTGGCCGTTCCGGCCAATGAGTATGACCGCGTCCCATCCCTTAACGGTAGTTAAGGGACGGGACAAAGATGTTGATGGTGACAGTGCCGACCTCCTTGGCCCGGGCAATGTCGGGCGGCTTCAAGATACGGCACTGGTCCTCCGCCACGTTGACAGCTCCGACGTCATTGGCGTCAGTGATGGTGACGGAGACGGGGGCCCGCTTCACGGCAAGCTGCCGGAGGTACGGCAAAGACGAGGACGTCCCCATGAGGGTGAGAGCGATGTTCCCGCTTTCGTTGGCGTTCTCACTGTACGCCACGTCTCCCTTGGCGCCCACCTGGGTAGTAACGATGTCTTCGTTGCGGGTAACGGTGATGACGCCATCGGACGCGAAGCCGGTGATCGCCTTCCCGTTCAAAATAACGTTGACCTTTTTGGGGTCGTAGCTGGCGATTTCGATACCATCAGCCATGTGGTTTTGCCTCCTTCTTAGGTGTTGAGGGTGACGCGGAGAGTACCGCGTACCTTGGCACTGTGGACGGCCCCTTCAAGCTGGGCCTCCCACTCGATGTCGGGCATTTGCCGGTTGCGGGCCTGCTCGTCGGTAGCATCCGCCCTCTTGGGGATGACGACCGTATAAACGCCGGTGTCATCCTCCGGATCCCTGGCAATGATGTGCAGGTCAACCGCCCTGTTGAGAGCGGCGAAGACTCCGCTGGCAACGACAGCGAATCCGGCGTCGGTATAGCCGATTTTCGGGTTGGAAAGGAAAATCCCGTAGAGGTTTTCCCGCATCTGGTAGGTGATGTAGTCGGCTCCCAGCACATTATCGATGAAGTTGCCGTCGCCGCAAATGCCGTTCTTCATGTATTCGTGCTTATACTCTGCCGTCATAAAGTTGACGCGGTTTTCCTCCAGGGTGTCCCGCTCGCTGTCGCGCAGATCGGCCACGGAGACGCCGTCCGGGGTCTTCCACTTCCACGTCACACTTTCCGGCCAGAAGGGACCGACGCAGCCGAGCCAAGCGGCGTCCGCCCACTGGGAGAAGTCGTCCACATAGATGACGATGGACCGGCCGTAGGCGTTGACGTAGCTCTTATTCCCGACGATCTGGCCGATATACATCTTGCGGTGGTCCTCGACACCGGCGCCCAGAGCGGCTTCCGTCGGCTCGGTTTCCTGGGCCCACTTGCACAGGGCCGTGACGCACTCCTCGTCCGTAACGTCGGCCAGGACGAAATAGAAGTCGTCGTCCTGGTCCCGCAACTCGTCCAGTGCGGCGATAAGGGCCTCCGCCTTGGTGACGTCTGCGGTGCCGGAGCTGACGCTCACGGTGGCCCCAGTCAGCTCCATACTTTCCATGCAGCCGGCGTCCTTGTAGAGCCCAATATCCTCGGTGTAGCCGGAGATGGGGGTCCGGGTGGCGCTGGTGTAGGTAACGGTGGCGCCCTCCACCTTGGCGTCGAATTTGACGTTGTCCTCGGTGAAGGTGGTGCCCTCGAACAGCTTGGCGAGCCCCTGGGCGTCGGAGGGGGCTTCCTCGGAGGTGGTGATCTGTACAACCACCTTGCCGCCGATCTTGGCGTAATAGCTGGTGCTGCCCTTGAGATCCTCGCCGGTGCTCTTCTCCGTGAGGTTGATGGTGATGGTGGAGGCTTTACCGCCCACGTTCTGCGGACTCTCAATGCCCGCGATACGGACACGCCGGATAAGGGTGTCGGCCAGGGTGTGGTCCTGGTTGAAAAGCCGGTCCGCCATAGCGGCGACCTTCTTCCCCGGGAAGGCTTCCTTGATGATCTCCAGGTCGCTGTAGGTCTTCATCTGGGCGGCGCCTTCCGTGGAGAGAATGAGAATGTCCAGCCTCTCCGCCGGCTTCACCTTGGCGTCCAAGGCGGTGAATACCTGGATGTCTTTCATGTGCTTCACTCCTTTTCGATGATGGGTGCGGTTTCGATGGTGGACACCTTGCGGGTGTCCTGCCGGGTGTAACGGATCCGGACGTCAAAGCCTACCCGGCGGGCGGCCTCGTCAATAACGAGGGTGCTCCGGTTCTGAGCCTGCCCGACGTCCACAATGGTAATGCCAAGTCGGGAAAAGTCGTCGTAGCCGGCGTGAAGGAAAAAGCCGATGGCCCTGTCTGCCAGCTCTGCGGCCTCATCCTCCCCGCTGATCGTCTCCCCCTGGTCCCCGGTGCGGTTTTGGCTGCAAAAGGTGAAGGAGAGCGTAGCGGAGGGCATTTCCATCCGCGTGATGGTGACGGCGCCTTCTCCGGCGTCCGCCGTGATGATGTCCCCCTGCTCGATGTGGGGGACGTATGGGGTCGTAACCGTGTAGATCCCGTAGGGAAATTCGAGCTCCGGCTCTACTTGGTCGGCTAGAACGACCGGGCGCTCCAGGTAGTCCCAGAGCAGGGAAATGATCTTGTTCCTTATCTGCGTGAAGGTCATTTCGGATTGCTCGCCCCCTTCTTCTCCACCATGTACCGCTTCAACGGGTGGATGGGACCGTGGGTGAGCTCCTGCTTGACCGTGTAGAGCTGGCCGTCGTAGCCGTCCCGGAACTGCGCCCCGATGCGGAGCATATAGCCGTTGGTATAGACCTTCTGGGCGTTGACGGTGTAGGTCCCGCTGTCCATGTACTGCAGATCCTCGTTATTCAGAGGCAGGACCGCGCCCTGGAACTTCGTTTCGACCTGCTTTCCCGGCTGCCACTGGCCGCCGCTCTCCTTGCCATACTCCCCGCCCTCGGTGTGGACCTCGAACATATCGTGGAGCAGGGCCCGGGGGATTTTGGGGCCCTTCCATGTCCTCATGCGCCGTCGCCCCCTTCCACGCGGTAGGTGATGCTGCTCTGAATTCTGCCTATCGTGTCTGTGAGCAGCGCATAACTATTGGTTGTTTTCATGGTGACATCCGCTTTCGGTGGAGATTTAAGGGCGCCTAGATATTTTCGTGTCATTTCCGCAGCCCATGTGCCCACATACTCAGCGGCCTGCTGGGCCGTCCAGCCTTCCCGGATGATCCCGTCGATAGCCCTTTTACAGTTGCTTTCCAGCTCCGACTTGCCAGTGTCATAGCTGGCTCGAATAAAACTTCGCTCCGGGATAACCGACTTCTTGACCAGCATATACAGCCATTCGTAATCGTCGGAGTTGAATTCCTCGCCGCCGCCTTTCTTTTTGGAACGCTTGCCGTCGTGCCGCTGAGGCTTTTGGCCGAGATCTGGCTTCTCCGGCATCTGCCGGTGTATCCTATCCTTCTTCCGTTTAGGCCTGACCAGAAAACTAACGCCAGGATCATGGCCGGGAACCCACATCAAATCATCAAACTTCCGTGGAGAACCGGCCTCTTTCGCCTCTTTGGTCAGCGGTATGGACAGATTCTTGACGTTCTTCGGGTAAATTGTAGCCCCGTACTCATGGACCCCGGCTATCATCAGTAGGTCGCTCCCAGCATCCCCCATAATACCCACATGGACGGTCAGCTTCTGCAGGGCGGCGAGCTCGCGCTTGATGCGCTCCATCTCCGGCCGGAAGGTGTCTTTGAGTACCTTCACCGTCACCACCGCCTATACATGGAAATGACCAACTGCCATGTGTTGCTGATGTTCTTATCGAAGGTCCAGCTCACGTCGGAAATCGAGAAAGCGGAGAGGCCGGCGGCGTCGTTCTCAATGATGGCCCATTGCTGGGCTACCATGTTCCAAATGACGGCCTCCAGGTCTGCTGGCAGGGTGGCCGGATTCTCCTCGGTGGCATCCTGCGGGAGTACATAGCCGGCGGTGTAGTTGACCTCCAGATAGCGCCGGGGGGCGATATAGTCGTAGGAAAGCCCCCCGATATGGCCCCGATAAGTCCAGCCATCTTCCCGGAACACCACACCGATCTCCCCTTCAGCCTCGAAGTCGTAGTCGGTAATCTCCGCTCCCGTGGTCGTATCCCGGATATGTCCAATGCTCACGATGGGGTAATGCTCCAAGACGAGTTTCTGGGTGCCGGAGGCGCTGTACTTCTGGGTATAGGTCTGCCTTTTGAGCTTCCGGCCGAGCTGCGTTTCCAGCCACGCAGATGCGGCATTGATAAGCTGGATCAAGGCGGCGTCCCTCCGCTCGTCTACGTCCTCCGAGTCAATGCCGAGAAATACCTTGATAGCGTCGAGGGTGGTTAGTGCGTTGTCTCGTAACTCTGGCTGATACGCCACTGTATCACCTCCTGGGAACCCCTGGGCGGCGTCTGCCGCCCAGGGGTTAAACTTATCGGCTCAACTCTTTGCGCGGTTCCTGCGGCATCCCTGGGGACGTTGCAGGGGTTTTCCGCTCCTTGGGTGAGCGCTTCTTATTGCTGGTCGGGCCGGGACGCGGGCCGTCCATCTCCTGCGCCGTCATCAGTCGGCCCCCGTGAGGGTCGCCCCGGAGAAATCCAGGGCGAAGATGGCCGCGCCGTCTACGGAGAAGGTGAACACCGTGGAGGTGTCGGGGACACGCAAAATCCAGTTCCGGTCAACGACCGTCTTGGCTTTGCCCTCGGTCCTCTCTACGGTGATAGGCTTGCCGGTGTACGAGGCGTCAAGGGTGATGGGGAAGAAGTTGCCCTCCTGCTCCTCGGGAACATTGGAAAACTCCTGCCAGCCCTCGACGTGCTTCAGCTCGCCGGTCACTGCTCCGGTCTCGCCGTCCCACTCGATGTTGATGTCCTCCCCAATCAGGTCGGACACGCTCTTGCTACCGCCAATACAAAGGGGCTGACCCTTGGCGGTGACGCGCATTGCGTCAGCCCCTATCATTCCCCCGAGGGGGTGTCCTCCACGGGGGCCAGGGTAGAATCCCCCAGGACGATGACGGCGGGGGCGCTGCTGCCTTCCCCGTCGCCCTCGAAATCGACCTTGATGAACGGCTTGCAGCCGACCAGGTCCAGGTCGAACTTCACCAGATCGCCGGAGGCCACGGACTTGACCGTGGCCTCGCCGCCGACGACCAGCATGGGGTCCTCGACGGCGGCGTAGTCGCCGGCCTTGGTGTCGGCGTGGGTGACCTTGATGGTGAGGTCCCCGGAGCCCTTGGGCTTGATGGCGACCACAGCGGAGAGGAACCCGGTGCGGTCGATAGCCTCGTCGGCCTCCAGGGGGATTGCCTTGATGTTCTGAATGAGTTCACGCTTCATCGGTTATCCCTCCTTACATAACCTTGCAGCCCTTGATGTAGGCAAAGCTCTCGACATGGCGGACGCCAATGTCGTCGTACATCAGCGCCCGGGTGCCGGTGAGGTTCTCCTCAAAGGCGTTATGCTGGACGCCGTTCTCGTCGGTCCAGGAGCCGTCCAGGGTGGTGTAGGTCTCCAGGCCCATCTGGTCGCCAATCATCAGATCGGCCCAGTTGCCGAAGAAAATGTCGGTGGTGCCGGTCTTGGGATCGGTGACGATCTGGTTGGTGGTCCGGTAGGAGATGCCCAGGAGCTTCCCGGTGTTCATCTCGTCCCGGTAGATGTAGTGCCCGTCCTCGGTCTTGAGGTTCATCAGATACCCCTCCATGAAGGAGTTGAAAGCCCAGCCGAGGGCCTGGTCGTCCACGTTCTTAGAAAGGACCAGGGACTTGATGTAGACGGGGAAATCGGCGGTCAGCTTGCCGGTGCCGTCGGAGAGAGAGGCGTCCAGCTTGGTCGCGTCCACGACCTCAACGCCCTTGGTGTTGGCGATGCCGGTGGGCTGGAACTCGCCGCCGGCGCCGTAGAGGCCGCCCCAATCCAGGCCCAGCTCCATCCGGCGGGACAGGTCGGCGGCGAAGATCTCGTCGGCGCTGTTCTTGGTGCTCATAATGAGCTCGCGGGTCTGGGGGACGATGGCCTCCAGCCGCTTCGCGGACAGCCGGAGGTTGCCGAAGGTGGGCTGGGTGGACTTGATCTTGCGAGCCTCACCGCCCCAGGTGGCCCGGGTGCCGGAAGTCATGCGGGGGATATTGAGGTTGCCGGTCTCCAGAGGAATGGTCCGGGCGCCCAGCTCCTTGATGACGGTCTTGGAGTAAAGCAGCTCGATAACCTCGTCCAGATAGACCTCGGGAATGAGGAAGCCGCCGGCGGCCGGATTGGTAGCGGAGAGAGCCTTGAATTCCTTGTGCATCTCCTGGTCGTCGTAATACTTCCGGGCATAGAAGGCAGCCCGGTCGGGGTCATGCCGGCCGAACACGTCCAGGCACTTGATGGCCCGGGCGAGCTGGACCATGGGCGGGATCTTCTTCTGCTGCTTTGCAGCGGCGGCGCCGGCGGAGAGGAACAGGCTGGAATACTTGCGCTGGGTGGGGGTGAGTACGGCGGTCTGGGCCGTCTTGCGCTGCCGGCTGGCAGCGGGAGCGGCCTTGCGGCGCTTGGCGGCGCCGTCGGTGGCGTCGTCCTCCTTGCCCTCGCCATCGGCGTCGGGATCCTCCTTGCCCTCGGGGTCGGCGGTGTCGTCCTCCGCGCCCTCGTCAGGAGCGGCGGAAACGGCGTCCAGCAGGGCGACGGCCTCGGCCACGATCTCGTCAGGGGTGAGATCCCCGACCTCCTCGCCGGCCTCCTTGCGGGCCTTGTGCTTCTCGTCGGCGGAGGCGACGGCCTGCGTGATGATGTCCATCACATCGCCGGCGGTGACGCCCTCCAGGGGGGTGTCGTCAGCGTCGAGGCCGGCGCTCTCCTCCGCGCCCATGGCTTCCTTGACCGCGCTCTTGATAAGGTCCTTGAGATCGTCTGCGCACATCTTCAAAGACTTGCCGGCTACGGCGCCGGCGGTTTTCTTGGGATTAGGCATTGTGTTTTTTCCTCCTTGTCACATGATGATTTCGATTTGGGTCTGCTGCGCCGGGGCCGCCTTCTTGGCCGCCCTCGGCATGGTTTTACGCGCCACTTGCGGGGTGGTCCCCTTGCCGGCGTCCTCCTGGGCCTCCGCGATGATCTTGTCCAACAGCTTCGTGGCCGTTTTCATCGCTGTGCAGGCTTCCTTCAACGACTTCATCCGGGCGGCCGAGATTTTACGGCCCGCCTTGATGTCCTCCGCCACGCTCTGCGCGGTGGCTTCCACCTGGGCTGCGAAATCGTCCGCCTTGTAGCCGGTGATAACTGCCTGCTCGTTCATAGCCCAGGTTACGACGCTGATCTCCCAGAGCTTGACTTCCCGGAGGTGGCGGATGCCGCTCTCGTCGTAGTCAAAGACAACCGGGTCGTAACCAATGGAGAGCTCGCCCAGTACCCCGTCTTTGATAAGGGTCTTGACGTCCCGGCCCAGCGCGGTATCGCTGATCTTTCCGCGCATATAGAGGCCCTTGGCGTCCTCCCTCAGCTCAACAGGGACACCGATAGGTAGCAACGTATCGTTATGCCCAGACAGGATTTTCACCCGTCCAGTGCCTTCGGCGATGGTCTTCGTGAAGGCGCCCGGCTCGATGATGTCGCCGCCGCTGTCAATGTTGGAGAAAACCGCTCCGTACCCGGAGAAGATACCCTCCTCCTCGTCGTAGTCCTCGACCTCAAATGCGATGGTCTTGTACTCGGTTTTTACTCCTCTGTGCTTTACTCCCCGTGCAAGGGAACGTTCCCAGGCGCTTTTCCCCACGCGCTGGGAATAATAAGACGGCGACACCCGCAGATTGGCTACTGCGAGTTTCGCCGTCATTGTGGGGTCATTGTGGGTGACGTCGGCCACTCCCGCCTTCGTCCCATGACGGAGCTCCGCGTTCATTCCGTCGGTCAGGTCTGCCAACGTGAATTTCTCCGCCGTAAAGTCTATACCAATGGCACGGGCGGCGGTGGCCGCGTCCTCTTGCGTGAATTGCATCGTGGTCCCTCCTTACTGCTGGTTATAGGTGACGTAGCACCTGCATTTGATGGTCTCTCTGGCCGGTCCTTCCGGGTCGCAGGGATAGCGGAGGCCGTTGCTGAACCGGGCGTCAATGGGGACGGTCTCGCCGTCCATGGCGACGTGATTGGGCCCGCCGTCGCTCCCGTCCCGGGGGTTCTTCTGCCGGCGGTGGTGCCAGGTCTTTGTGACCGCCCCGCTGGAGCGCATCATGTCATAGTGCCCGGTTTCCAGGGTGGTGATGGTCTCTTGGTCAGCTATGAGGCGGGCCCTGCTCTTGGACTGGATCTCATACTCCTGGAGGATTTCGTCGGTCATCTGCTCCCGGCTGATACCGGCCTCGATGCCGTTGCTCACGATGCGGGCGATGTTGTGCTTGGTGGTCTGGGTCACGTTGCGGATCCTCTGCCCGCCCCGGATCTTCGCATGGCTCAAAAGCTCCGGTCTCTTTATGCCTCGGATATTGTAGGCTCTTTGGGCAAGCTCGGTCCCGGCGTCGTAGGTCTGTTTCCAAAGGGGCTTGAAAATCTCCTCCAGGGCCTTTTCCTCCCCGGGCCAGTCAATCAGCGAGCCAACGAAGGAGGCGACGAGCTTTTTCTGCTCCTCCTCGCTCAACGCGGCCCAGGCGGCGGCGTCCTCTACCTGTGTCTGGCCAATATAGGGCTTCAGCAGGTCCCACACGTTCCCTTCGGCCTTTTCTGTGCCCCGCAAGGAGCCCGAAATACGGTCCTGCTGCGCCCGAAAGTATTTCATAGTCGCAACTTCAAATTTTGCCCTCTGGGCCTTCTGAGCGGCAGCGAGGAGGTTTCCAATGTTCTGTACTCTGGCCTTCTCCTCTGCGGCGGCCTTGGTCTCCCGCTGGTGGTCGTCGCTCATGCCGGCGGCCGCTCCGATGTCCCCGGTGCCGTCGGTGATCTCCAGGTCGGTCCCACTTCCGGTGATCTCCCCGCCCTCCGGCTCTGCCATGAGGTCATAGACCGCCTGCGCGGGGTCGTCCTTCTCTCCGATGAACACATCGGAGAGGGTGATCTTGTAGACCTTCCCAGTGTTGTCCGGTGCGGGTTCCATCCCCAGCAGCTCCCGGGACTCGTCCTTAGTGAACAATCCGGCGTTCCAGCCGTCGATGGCCTTAGCCTTATCAAACTCCTGAGAGCGAGGTACAATATCGTCGAAGTGCCAGACAAGCCCCTCCCCAAAGAAGGGGAGTATTTGGGTATTGATGGCCTCCTCCCGGCGGCCAAGTCGCGGCATAAGGACATTTTGCGCATAAATATATTGCGCAGCCTCGCTGGTGGCCCGGTTGCTGCTCTCGGTAATGCCCATGATCTCACGAGGGACGCCGAAATGCTCCAAAACCGCGTCCCGGAGGAAACGCCGACCCTCGGTCATGTCCATATCCCGCATATTCTCCGCCAACTTCGTGACCGTCACGTTCCCGTCGATGGTGGCGATGCCGTGGCTATTGAACGGGCCCCGAAACTTCTCTGTCCACTCTGCTCGGAAACGCTCTCGCTGATCCTTTGAGCTTCCAGGCATGGAAATTAGGGTAGCCGGTGTGGCGTCGTTATAGAAGAATTTCTTCTGGAATTTGGCTGCGTATTCGTCAGTTTCGACCTCATCCGCCAGGGCTTCCGCCGCGCCCAGGCCCCGCTTGTAGGGGTCCAGTGGGTTAAGATCCTTCATACAGAACACGTCATCGACCGGGATTTTTCGAATGAGCCCGCCGGTGGTCCTGATCTCGTAGTAAGGGTACCCCAAGTAGGGCGTCTGCTGCACCCAGTTTGTGGGGAGCGGCCAGATCTCGACCGGTCGGCCCAGGCTGTCGAACTCATAGATGAAATACCCCTCACCTTTGAGCTCCAGGTAGATTTGCAGGAGCCGCCAGCAGGCGGCGGCCGTCATCTCATAAAGCGGATTAGGGTGGGCCATAAAATCGAGGAAGGGGTGCTGGGTGATCTCCTGCTCCTTTCCCGTGTCCGGGTCGATGCGGTACAGCTTGCCGGCACAGGTCGAGAGGTCAGACGCGATCCGGTCCACTACCGCAAGCCTTGGATTCTTGCCAAAAGCCTCGAACCAGTCCCGGGTGTTCCGCTCCGGCGGCGTCGTATAGCGCGGGACCATAATGCTGGTGTTCATTCCCCGGTACTGGTCCGCAACAGTATGCCGGCGGCCAAATTTCAAGAAGGCCATTCCCATCCACCTCCTGTCCTCTGCTTTCTGTTGACCATATTGGTGTCCTCCTATACCAATTCCCAGGTCGGCACCCGGGGCTCATATAACGCAAGGGCAAGGGCATCGGCCATATCTGGAGACTGGAGGCCTCGCTTCTTCATGGCCTCTTTCTTCTCCAACTCGATTTTGCCCTTGCTGTTCACGGTGTACTTTCGGTTGGAGAGCTGGGCAATCTGCTTATCGTCCGGATACAATTTGATGGTCTGGAGGCGCAGGGCCTCACGGACCGTTCCCCACATCAGGCCCGTGGAGGTCTGATATTCTATTGGATCGTCATCGCTCACTGTGCCGCCCTCGCCGCCGAAGTGGCACTCCACCACCTCCAGCTCGAAGGGTGGCGGTCGGTCCTCTGGATCAGCATCGGCATACTTGGATTTGCGCTGCTGCTCCACCTCGTCCTTGATCGTGTCCCGCAGCTCATACAGGCGATCATAGACGCCAACGCCCAGGCCGTCGCAGTCGATCTTGACGTGGATGGACGCCCAGGGGTGTGCCATGGCGTACTTCTTGACGGTCTGGACCGCATTGCCGGTCAGTTTCATGGTGTCCTGATGATGGAATATCTCGGGCTCCTCCTGGAGGCGCTTGTCCAGCACCGGGGAGATCACGCTGCTGTCATCGCCGTACCGGGCCACATCGATGCCGATGTCCACTCGCAGGACACGCTCGATCTTCGGGGCCTTTGCCTCGCTGGCCTTTTCAGCCCACTCCATGGGGATGAAGCTGTCTGGCAGGGCCTTTGGAAAGTCCCCGGCCACGCGGACACGAAAGACGTCGCTGTCCCGGCCAAACATATCTTCGATGGAGCGGATGAACTCAGTGTCCACTCTGCTGCTGTCCCGGCCATCGATGTGCAGGGTGTTGTAAAGCTCCCTGTTCTTGTGGTGGCTATCGTAGAAAAATCCGGTAATCTTGGTGGGATTCCCTGCCAGCAGCAGCTTTGAATCCTCCGTCGTGAGGGCGCCCAGGACCGGCTCGAAGATCGGGTCCTTGACGCCGGAGGCCTCGTCGATAATGAACAGTAAATGGTCGGAGTGGAAGCCCTGCAAGGCGTCCGGGTGGCTGGCCGTCCGGCCGACGGCAAACCATTCTTCCGAGTGGCCGTTCATGTAGACCCTTTCTTTGGTCCAGGTCAGCTCGTGGGCCAGGGCCGGATTGTTCCTTAACCACTTTGCAATCTCAGCCCACAAAATATCCCATAGCTGGTGCTGCGTAGGGGCAGTGCAGGGGATCTTGGGATAGGGTCGGGTGGAGAGAAACCAAATCACAAGCCACGCCTCCACGGCGGTCTTACCGATTCCGTGGCCGGAGCGAACAGAGGTCCGCTGATATTTCGCCACGCTGTTCATAATGTCCCGCTGATGTGCGTCGGGCCGGGCCTGTATCACGTCCTCCACATAGTCTACGGGATTGTCGGCATAGTAGAGGATGGCCTCACTTGTCAGGATCATTTTCCGTCCTCCGTTTCCATGCCTCAGTAATGATGTCGGCGAGGCTGCTCTGCCCGCCGGTGCGCTCGGCCTCCGGGAGCGTGTCACGGATCACCGCAGCCCGCGTTTCGCGCTCCAAGCGTGTCGCCTCCCGGATAAAGGCTAGGATGGTCTTGGGATCGAGGGCTTCGGGCTTCGTGGACGCCAGAGCCGCCATTGCCTTGTCCTGGAGAGTAAGCGCCGTCCGTATATGGCGGCTCGCCATTTGCCGGCTCTTTTTCAGCGCCTCCTCATGGGCTGCTCGCTGGACATCATTTTCATGGGCTGCTACTCTCTCCACCCAACCATAAGTTCTACTCCAGCGCCCGATCAGCGTGGAACTCTTGTGTAACTTTTCGGCAACAGCCCGTATGCTGCGCTCCTCGCCCATTCCAAGGTAGCACGAAAATGCCTCAAATGCCTTTACGCTCTCGCCGTCTTGCCGCTCCCATGGCTTGGTATCAGCGAGTTTTGGCATAATCGTCTGCCCTCCTTTCCTGGGCGGGGGGCGTCACTTAACGGCTACCCATCCGCAGAAATTCAAACAGCGCCAAAACATATCGACGTGCTGGAAGCCGGCTGCTCTCAGCATATCCTCGTTCCATGCCGGCCGCAGGGGTGACAGCACATTCTCCAAGCTACGGCGCTTCTCCATGATCTGGCGGTCCGTGTAACCGTTCTCCCGCTTCATGTCATAGTATAGATCGCCCATCAGGTCGTCCAAATCTTGGCTGACTATTTTTTCCACAAGAATGAAAGCCCCCCCGGGTGCCATCGCATGGTAGATGTCGGAGAGAAGGTTTTGTCTGTACGACGTCGGCATGAACTGGAGCGATAACACGGACAAAATGAGAGAGGCCCCCAGGCCGGGCATCATAAATTGCCAGGCGGGGCCCTCCTTGACCATGATCTTGTCGTTATCCTTGAATCGCTCCCGGCAGGCGGCCGCCATGGCCGGAGCGTTGTCGATCAGCAGAAAGCGGTTCTGTCTGTACTTCTTCACGAAGGGCTCCACCGCCAGGCCCGTGCTGCAACCGATGTCTACGATCAGCGTGCCGGGCTTGACGTACTTTTCCCCGATCTTGTAGACCAGAGCCCTCATGCTCTTATAGTCTGGGATAGACCGCTCCAGCATATTGGCAAAGCAGGCGGCCACCTCCTGGTTGAACTCCCATTTTTCACCGGGGGTCACGGTGTCGATCATACGCTCGCCTCCTTTTCCGGCGGGGGTAATTTGATGCCCAAGCGGTGCTCGAAGGCTCCACGGGCCATGCCGGACAGGCCCATGCGGGTGCCGTCGGGGTAAGGAAGCTCGAACTCGAAGTCCAGGGCCGCCGCCAGGGCTGCCGGGTCTACCACTGGACGCTCAGCCTCGACGTACCAAAATTTCCGTATCAGCTCGATACGGCGCAGATGTTCGAAGCAGGGAGCGAATATCTCTCGCATTTCCACCTCGGTGTGGCCCTTCTGCACCTTCGGGTGATTGCCGATGTCGCCCAGGATGGTGTTAGGCTCATAGTCCAGATCAAAGGTCAGGGTCTTTTCAGCAGCCAGGTATTTCACCTTTGTGTTGACGAACTGCGGCGCCTCGCTGCTCTGGCACCAGCAGACGGCCATGCCGTCCGGGTAGCACAGGGCAGCGGCAATCACCGCAATATGCTTTCGGTCCGCCATGAAGGGCACGCTGTTGAACACGCTGGAAATGAAAACGCTGCTATACTTAGTGCCCGCGCTCACCTCCTCCAGGAAGCGGCGGGCGATCTCCAGGCTCTTGCCCTTATGGACCTTTTCTCCCGCAGTAACAAAGTACGGCTCAAAGGCGGAGACAAACACCCCGGCCTTCCGCAGAGTCCGGGTGTTGGACAGCTTGCCGGCACCGAAGTCCACGATGCTGCGGCCGTAGTGGGAGGTCCACTTCTCCAAAGCCTTGCCCTCCAGAATGCAGAAGTCCCGGCCGTTATTGTCCGGGTATATCCCCTTGAAGAAACCGTCGCCCAGGGCGGCGTTTCCCTCGGCGTCCGTCTCCCGGGTGTTCCGCTCCCGCATGAAGGAGTTATAACGGAGATCGTCGGCATAGGTGGCGGCCATATCAAAGTCCATGGACAACAGGTTCAACATGGCGGAGGCGAAGGGGGCTTTGTCCTCGGTGATCTCCACGCAAGGGACCACACGCCGCTTGGCCTCGGCTGCTACCTGGAGACGGCCGATTCCGTTGATGACCTTCCCTGCCTCGGTGATGACCAGGGGCATGAAACAGCCGATGCGGCGCTCCAGCGCCTTTGCGAGCTGCTTTGTGTGGGTGTCGAACTCCCGGTGATTCAGCTTCGCCAGCTTCATCGTGTCCATGCGGTGCAGGGCGTGGACGCAGGGGAACGATTCAAGGGTCCCCGGCTCGATGTCCGGGAGCTGGGCCGTCATGGCCTCCACGTCCATTTCATACAGCCGCTTCTTGATGATGGCGGTGGTGTCCTGCTTCTGCAAGTCGTTGGTGGCCCGGTTAAACAGGATATTGACGGCCTTTCGCTCGGCCAGAACCTTCGCGGGCACGATTTCCACGGGGATTTCTGTGTAGCCCATCCGGCGGGCCACGATCTGGCGCTGGTGGCCGGACAGTATCTCTCCGCTCTCGTCGGCGTAGATCGGGAGCAGAAAACCCAGCTTCCGCAGGGACAGCTCCGTAAGGCCCAGCCGCTTTTCATCGTTGCGGCGGGGATTATAGTCAGACGCCTTCACGGTGTCGATGGGGACCAGCTTTATCACGGTTCAACCTTCTTTCCGTCACTCTGATCTGGCGGGCTATCGTCAAAGATCCCTCCGGGGAGATTCCGCTCTGCTCCAGGGCCGCTTGTCCTGGAACTGGCACAGCCGGCTGATTAGCTCGCCTTATAATTCAGCCATAGAGCAATCTTCGCTTGATCGCCTCGCACACCTCGTCCTTCTCGAAGATGCCTTGGTCCCGGATGTCCGCCAGCAGGCGGCGGTATTGGGAGACATCCGCCTTGAAGTGCAGATGGCCGATGCGGACCAGCGTGGTCCCGGTATCCTCTTCGGCCTCCGGGGCGTCCTCGGGCTCCTCCTCTGGCACGGCCTCGTCCAGCTCCTCCGGCTCGGTGTCGTCATCGTCCATAGTGTCTTCGGTGGCGTTGACCTCCTCCAGGCGCTTGTAGAGGGCCACCTCCTCGGCATCGAAGCCGGTCTCGTACTCCATGACATCATCGTCCCGGAGCAGGAAGCCTAGGCGGTCATTGTTCCAGCGGCCATTAATCTGATTCAGAGCCAGGCACAGCTTTTTCTCTTGGAGCTCGTCGTGCTGCTCGATCACGGAGCATAGGACCTCTTGGCGGCCTAGGTCCCGCAGGACCGTCAACCGCTGATTACCGCCGATGCAGCGCATATTGACCAGGTTCACCACCGGGGGCTCCACCAGGTCATGATCCAGGATGCTGCGCCGCAGAGCCTCGTATTCCTCGCTGCCGCGCTCGATGTCCTCGCGGGGGTTATAGGGAGGGGCCACCAGGTCCGCAATCTTCAAGACCTGGTATCTTGTTTCATACTTCATGGAAAAGCCTCCTTTTTAGCTCGGCACATTCCAGCTCCTGGGTAAACCCCACTTTCTCCCGGACATCCGCGATCAGATCCTCGAACTCGGCGGCGTCCATGCGGAAAACGTAGTCGCCCACCAGACAGCGGACGCCCTCGGCGGTGTCCTCTTTCTTGGCCACCTTCGCGGGGCCCTCGTCGTCGATCTCAGCGTCCCGGATGTCGCCCAGCAGATCGGCAACGTCAGATTCGGTCAGGCCCGTGGACAGCAGGCTTACTTTCTCGGCGGTCAGCTCTGCCAGCAGATCCGCCAGCTTGCCGGCGTCGTCCTCACCCTCGATCTTGTTCAGGGCAATACAAAGGGCCTTGGCCTGGGCCTCGTCTAGGTCCACGATCACAGCGTTTGTCTCGGTCTCCCCGTTGGCCAGCAGTACGTTAAGCCGCTGATGGCCGCCCACCAGGTAGCCGTCACGTTTGTTGACGATCAGGGGGAGGACCAGGCCGTTCTCATCGATGCTCGCGGCCAGTGCCTTGTACTCATAGTCCCGGGCCGTCAGCTCCTCCCGGGGGTTGTAGGGGGCGGGCTTGATGTCGGCCAGCTTCACGATCTTGGTTTTCACTGTACAGCTCCTTTCTTTTTGGCATAAAATCCCCAGGGCCAAAGCCCTGGGGCGGTGTTCATGATTCAGAATAGGCTTGCTTGCTCATATACCGGCATATCCGGCAGGGGTGAGGCGGTGCGCTTGATAAACTCGCTGTACGGTGCGGCCTGGATGCCGTGCCGGGCGTACATGGCCCGGGTCTTGGGGTTGCTCTCCACTGCGTAGTAGAGGGCGCCGTCCTGCCCGTGCCGGGGGAAAATAAAGCGCTGGAGGGCGCTCTCCTTAAAGGTTGGGGGGTCAGCATCAATGTCGTTGAAATACCACTCGTCCGGCTGCCACCCGGTTTTCCGCAGCAGATTCTCCATGGTCTGCTGCATCTGATACTTGGGGCGAGCAGTGACGATAATCACATAGTCGTCTTTGATTGCTGCTATGAGGTCCCGGCGGTATTCCTCATACTGGAGGCGTCGACTGAACGGCCGGAGCATCCGGGTCTCCTGCTGGTTCCCGACCAGTGTGTAATTGAGGTCCAAAAGGCAAATCTTGTTCATGTGAGGGTCCTTTCCTTCCTGTTTCATGTAATAATATTATACCATATTTCCCGTGATCTGTCACAGCTTTTTGCAAAAAAATACTTAAAAACAAAGATTTTTTTGCAATTATATTCACAGTGGAGGAGAGGAACAGGGTCCCGCATGCAGATTTCCATTGTCCTGATTATATCACAGCTAAATTGCGCATGTAAATTGCACGTTTTTTACACCGGGAAATTGCATACGGGGCTACACTGCCTCTGCTCCGTAAAGGCGCACAGCGAGCCACTGGACCAGGCGCTTGCGGTTCCGCCAGATGGTGGTCGCATCGCAGGGAATCCGGGCCGCGATCTCCTCGTCGCTGACGTTTTCGAGATACCGACCGGTGATCGCCAAATAGTAGGGATCGCCCTCGATCATGGAAAGAGCTTTCTCCATGGTCTCGATTTCGTGTTCGTCTCTGGCGATCTCCGCCTTCAGGTTCATCACCTGTGCCTCGAAAACTTCCTCACGGGAAAGTCGCACACCGTTCTTCATAAACCTGGTGACGCTCTTACTGCGCTCTCGCGGGCCGTACTGCTGGAGCTCCTGTAGGCGCTCTAGGTCGTCGGCCAGCTTTTCCTTCAAGATGGGGAGGGCATATAGCCGGCGCTCCGTCGCCTTACAGGCATCCTTCGGTGCGCTCTGTCCGGCCAGACGGCCGGCCTCCACCGCCTTCTTGATGATGTCCTCGATTTTTTCATCTGTTTTTGCCATTGCAATGCCGCCTCCCATGTGGTACAATATCCTTGCCATGGGCCGTACTCCTTCGGGAGGCGGCTTTTTTATTTTACCGGCGGTGCCGGATGAAGGGGGTGTGGACGCCCAGCCATATCGGTGGCTGATCGTCACCGATCACGCTAAACCACAGCCGGCCGGTAAACAGCAGGAGCAGGCGCTCCCAGAAGGTTAGGCGCCAACAGGAGATTACTTGCCCTTCTCCTTTGAAGGCGGGCAGATTGCCGCATTGTCCCTCCATACCCTTGGGGGGTACAAATACAACATTCTGTTCCGGGAATGTAACTGGCCTCATGCTGTCACTCCTTCTTCAAAAATTCCAAAAGCCTTTTGAACAGGCTCTTGCGCGGTTTTGTGGCGTCCATGGTGGTCTCCTGGTCGCTGGCGGTGCTGATGGTATAGCTGACTACCTTAATACATAAGATGA